>JAKAAI010000131.1 GCA_021797055.1 Thermoplasmata archaeon
GGCATCCTGACAGCATCTGTGATGGAATTGCAGAAGCTGTAAGCAGGGAACTCAGCAAGTATTACCTGAAGGAATACGGGAAGGTTCTTCACCACAATACCGACCAACTTGAGGCGGTGGGTGGCCAGTCAAGGCCGAAGTATGGTGGTGGAAGGATAATCGAACCAAGTTATATCATATTGAGCGGAAGGGCAACCTCCCAGGTAAATGGTGAACAGATACCAGTAAAGTCAATATCGATATCCGCGACAAAGAAATTTATTGCGCAGAATTTCAAGCATATTAACATCGATACAGATGTTATTATCGATTCAATGATAGGTCATGGTTCAGTTGATCTGACCGGCCTGTTTAACATCGGGAAACTCAAGGCGAATGACACATCTTTTGGTGTAGGTTTTGCACCCTTTTCTGATACCGAGAAACTCGTTCTCGCGACAGAAAAATACATAAATGGCGATCTTAAAAAAACCCTGCCTGCAGTGGGCTACGATGTAAAGGTCATGGGTTTCAGAGAAAAGAACACAATCAATCTTACCATCGCTGCCGCCTTTGTCGATAAATACGTAAAGGATCACGCTGAATACACAAACATAAAGCAGGAACTCAAGTCAAAGGCACTGGACAACGCGGTCAAGTTGACGGACAAGAAGGTCCAGGTTTTCGTGAATACAGGCGACTCTGATGAGGATAAAGTGGAATATCTTACAGTGACAGGACTCTCTATGGAAAATGGCGATGATGGGTCAGTCGGAAGAGGAAACAGGGTAAATGGATTGATCACACCTTACAGGGCAATGAGTATGGAAGCTGCCGCAGGAAAGAATCCTGTTACACATGTTGGTAAGCTATACAACGTCCTTGCAAACATGATTGCTGATGACGTCGTGAAAGAAGCCGGCGGAGATATAGAGGAGGTCCTGGTAAGAATAGTATCCCAGATAGGCAGGGAAATATCGGATCCGCATGTCGCAAGCGTTCAGGCAATATACGCAAACGGTGTTTCACCATCCAAATATGAAGGAAAAATAAGATCTATCACAGATGCCCGCCTCGCAAAGATAACGGATCTTACCAACATGTTTGTTGAAGGTAAACTTTCCGTTTTCTGAAAATAATGACTGAAATACTGTCAAAAAAAATCAAATTTTTCGGCAGGGTTCAGGGAGTTAATTTCAGGCGGCAAACAAAGGATCTTGCCGATCGCTTCCAGGTGAAAGGCTGGATCCAGAACCTTCCAGATGGTTCAGTTGAGACTGTATTTATGGGCGACAGCGATTCAGTCTACAAACTACTTCAGGAGTGCCTTCATGGTTTGCGGCATGCAGAGGTTGAGTCCTATACTATGGAAGATTATGAGGGCGAGCCACCAGAGGGTTTTAAAATTCTTTAATGACCTGATAAAATGTCAAAAGAATAACCAACCTTCTTAAGGTTCTCCAGCAATTCATCAGCATGCTTGTTTCCCCTTACATTGACAGTGAAGGTAATGCTCTGAAAACCTATCGGTGTGCTTTCGTCGAGATTATCCACCTCAGCATGATAGATGTTTCCGCCTGCCTGTGATATGGCTGAAGCGATCCTGTATAGAGTACCGGGCCGGTCAGGTATCTTGAAACCAATCCTGATCAGCTTTGTTTCATGTTCCATTGACTTGAATATGATCTTTGAAAGCAACAGCAGATTGGTGTTTCCGCCGGAAATTACTATCACGACCTTCTTTCCCTTGACTTCGATCTTGTTTTCCATAATTGCGGCGAGCCCGGAAGCACCCGCCGGTTCCACAAGTATTTTATTTCGTTCCAGCAGGGTATAAAGGGCCAGCGCAATTGTTTCATCCGAAACTGTAACAATCTTGTCTACAAACCTGGAAACAGCAGTGAATGTAAGTTCGCCAGGTCTCCTTATTGCTATACCGTCAGCAATAGTCTCTCCCAAAACCCTTTCCACGATCTCTCCAGATTCAATGGAAGCCTTCATGGAGTCTATCCTGTCTGACTGGACACCAACGATCTTTATATCAGGGTTTATCGCTTTAGCCGCTATTGCGATTCCAGAGATAAGTCCGCCCCCTCCAACTGGAACAATGATCATGTCCGCATCAGGGTGATCTTCAAGTATCTCCAGTGCAATTGTCCCCTGGCCGGCCATTACCCATCTGTCATTGAAACCCTCTATGAAAGTTCTGCCCGTGTTCACCGACTCAGAAAGTGCATAGGATCTGGCCTCTGCATAATCATTGCCGACAAGTTCAACTTTTGCTCCATATCCTTCTACCGCATTTACTTTTGAAGGGTTTGTGTGAAGAGGCATAACTATCTTGCAGCTTATTCCGCTTATCTTTGACGCAAGTGCAACACCCTGTGCATGATTACCGGCACTTACTGCAATTGTGCCTGCCTTCTTCTCCTCTTCGGTGAGCTTTGACATTTTGTAAAGAGCACCCCTTATCTTGAACGATCCTGTTTTCTGAAGATTTTCCATCTTAAGATATATCTCTGAGGAATACTTCTTGCTCAGTGTTTCGGAATAATCTATGGGGGGCCTGTTAATCTTTCCTGTAAGAAATTTTGCAGCATCCCGGATATCCTCAAACGTTGTTAACTCGGCATCCTGATTCATATAAAGCTATTTGTGTCATGATTATAATCCTAATATTTCTTCCTGCCATTTGGACTGAATTAAGACTAGATAAATTTATTCTCGATGAACTGATATTTATCAATGCAACAAGGTTATGTTCTGGTAACAGGGGCTTCGCGGGGCATTGGTAGCGAGATAGCAACCGGGCTTTCTGAGGATGGATGGAATATAATCGTCCATTACAACAGGAGTGAAAATGAAGCCAACGAAGTCGCCGAAATGTGCAGGAAAAACAGTGTAGATGCTTTCTCCGTTGGAGCAGATCTATCCAATTCTTCAGGCATAGAACAGCTCACGAAAGCAATCCAGGATCGAGGTTTAAAGATATCGGGTCTGGTAAATAATGCGGGGCTTGTCCGGATAGGTACTGTTAAGGACTTTGACGACAGTGACTGGGATGACGTTTTTTCATTAAATATTAGGGCTCCTGCAGTCCTTGTAAAAAATGCGCTCAAGATTTTTGACAAACCAGGTTCAATAGTAAATATCAGCTCTGCAGCGGGCATTAGATCAGGTACGACACCTGCAGCCTATGAGGCTTCCAAAGCAGCACTTATTCATCTGACAAGATCAATGGCTATCTCCCTTGGTCCGGATATAAGAGTAAATGCAATTGCACCTGGCTGGATTCTGACAGACCTGAACAGGGGATATCTGGAGAGCGAGGGGGTAAAGGAGAAGATCCTGAAAAGAACACCGATCAAGCGGTTGGGTGCAGCAAAGGATGTTTCCGATGCAGTCAGGTTTCTTATGTCTGAAAAAGCATCGTTCATAACCGGTCAAACCATCTCAGTCGACGGTGGAATAACACTATGAGGCGGGCCATCGTATTTTAGTCTGGATATTTAAAATAGATTCTGATAAACACAAAATTGTTCATGTACCCTGACAGGAAGATAGTGAGATAATAACGCTTATTCATTGAATTCCACCGGATTAAAAGACACATTATATTTCAGTGGGACAGAATTTAAGCCTGTAATACATGTCCAAATATGAAATTCGGTATTATTGGTCTTGGAAATCATGCGGTCAAGAGGGTTATGCCGGCAATCAGGATGTCTCACAACCAGATCCTGTCAATTTACAGCAGATCTAAGAAAAAAGCAGAAGATCAGGCTATTCTGTATGGATCTGAAACGTATGACAACCTCAAAGAAGTACTGGCAAGCGATGTGGATGCATTTTACATAGCCTCTCCAAATGCTTTGCACTTTGATCACGCTCGCCTTGCTCTGGAGAACGGAAAGCATGTATTGCTGGAGAAACCAATGACCCTTAGGTATTCAGATGCAACCGATCTAACAAGGCTCGCAGAGAAGGAAGATCTTGCGCTTGGAGTTGGCTTCCATCTCAGGTTGCACCCGGCAATTGAAGAGATCAAGAATGCAATAGATGCAGGTGTAATCGGCAATATCACGTTAATAGAGGCAGCCTGGACCGGCTTTTCAGGAGGCGCCAAGAGAACCGGTGATTCTTCATGGTGGGAAGATCCAGAAATGGTCGGGGGAGGTTCAATAATGGGTACCGGAGTTCATGTCATGGATTGTTTAAACAATATAATGCGTTCTTATCCAGATAGGATTTCATCCATCAGGTTTCCACATGGTGATATTATAGATATTACCAGTTCAATCAATTTACAGTATGGGGCCACCATAGCTCACGCTGTATCATCAAGGAATGTATTTTTACCTGAAAATTCCCTGAAAATTTTCGGTGATGAGGGTTCAATCGAGGCATCAAATCTTTTTACAACCGAAATCAACTCTGTTGTGAATGTAAACGGAAAGCGTCACCGGT
>JAKAAI010000001.1 GCA_021797055.1 Thermoplasmata archaeon
GGCAGTTCAGGTATGATCAGATATCATCAGTAGAACTGAAACAGGGGATTATCGAAGATCATGTCATCATAACAGGAATGGGTGTCAACGAAGACTGGACGTTCTGGAAGAAATTGCGTGATTTTACGATCAAGGGCGTAGGAATATTACAGGCAAAGATAAACCAGAGATTGCAGCCGCAGCAGGCCGCAAGCTCGCAGGCCGATCCATTGACCGAGCTGAAAATGAGATTAGTGAGAGGAGAGATAACCCCCGAGGAGTTCGAGAAGCTCAAAGGGCTCCTTTAAACCTAAAAATTGAATCAGTGCAGGGCTCATCCAAAAACGTAGCCTGCGAACCTGTAAACTTTGCAGCCACTTTTCTTCCAGCATTTAGCGTGTAATCCTGCTTTTTGACAGGTTGCATCAAGGAAGGCTTCAGGATCAAGTGTTTCCTCAACTGCAACCTGTGGTAGGAGTACACCCTTATTGTAGCCATACTCAATTATCAGGCCATGTTTACCAATTTCAATTTTTCCGAAATCTTCCTTGCCTGAAACGGCTATCTGTTCAGGGTGATCAAGTATGGTAACCTCAACTGTGATATTATCAAGTTCTCTTTCTTCTAATGGGTTAAATCTAGGGTCTTCTGTGGCAGAGGCGATTGAAGCGCTCACAATTGTTTCACGGAGTTTCCACGGTGGATCAATATAGCCAATGCATCCTCTGAGCATTCCATTCTCCTTGATTGTTACGAAAACGCCCAACTTTTCTTCGAATATCTTGTTTGAAGATAATACTCTATAAACTTTCCCATCTCTGATATTGCTTTGAATAGCGGCGGTCGCAGTTTTCACGAGCTCTCTTCCAGTCTCCTGGTCTATTTCCATTATTTACTGTAACAGAATTATGTTTTTATGTTTGATTGTATACTATTGCATGGATCGCCCTCCTGAGGTTTCTGGTTTTTTTTATCCACAATCTGCTCAAGAGATTGTAACAATGATCGAAAATTTCCTCAAAAGATCTGGAGATATGAGAATGGAAGGCAAATTATTAGGGGTTGTTGCCCCCCATGCAGGCTATATTTACTCAGGTTTGACAGCATCATATTCATACAATCTTGCTCAAAAATCCAGATCGAAAAGGTTCATAATAATTGGGCCCAAGCATTCGGGTAGGCCGTTTGATACCTATGTTCACCCAAACGGAAGATGGTTGACTCCCATTGGAGCATGTGAAGTTGATTCGGGCCTTCTTGTTGATCTAAGATCATCCAGTAAATTTATAAATGAATCAGAAGCAGCTTTCCGAAATGAGCATTCAATCGAAGTACAGGTACCTTGGATCCAGCATATAACGTCTGGTATGGGCAAAATTCTTCCAATATCCATGGGGGATCAGGGTCTCTCTAAGGCAATCCAGTTGTCAGAAGCAATTCTAAAGATGAACGACGATTTCATTATTGTAGCGAGCTCGGATCTTACACATTACGAGGATGCATCATCTGTCAATAGAAAGGATTCAAGAATGATCCGTGCAATAGAAAGCCTTGACATTGATCTCTTCTACAATACAATCATAGAAGAAAACGCCACTCCATGCGGATATGGTCCGATTGCTACATTGATGTACTTTACCAGCAAGATAGGTGGAAAGATTAAACTCCTGAATCATAGCAATTCCGGAAATGCAACTGGCGACTTCAGCCAGGTAGTTGGATACGCCTCCCTGGTCGCATACATGGAATAGATGGGCTTTTATTCCGGTTTTGCCTCTATAGAATATGAAAGCTGTGCTTTATCAAAACAGGGATGCGGGTAAACTGGTATGCACAGCGTGCGTCAGGAGGTGCATACTTGGAGAAGGGCAGATGGGCTATTGTGGAATAAGGAAAAACAATGGCGGAAATCTCGATCTTCTTGTCTATGGTATGCCATTTGGAATGCACATCGACCCGATCGAGAAAAAACCTGTTCTTCATGCGATGCCTGGCGCGAAAATACTATCATTCGGTACCACAGGTTGCAACTACGGCTGCCGATACTGCCAGAATTTTGAAATGAGCCAGAGAAGAGAAGTCGCCGGTGAATCGATGACACCTGAGAGCATAGTTTCTCTTGCAATTAGGACAGGTTGCATGGGAATTGCTTATACGTATAACGAACCCACTGTCTTTCTGGAATTTGCGCATGATGTTGGTATAGAAGCCAGGAATAGAGGGCTTAAGAACATATTTGTCACGAACGGATACGAGACAAAGGAAGCAATTGAATATGCTTCGTCTTTTCTAGACTATATCACGGTTGACTTCAAGGGAAATGCAAATAATAACTTTTACAGGAAATACATCTCTGTTATCAGCGCGGATCCTATCTTCGACACTATTAAGAATTCAATAGACCTGGGGATACACGTTGAGGTGACGGATCTCGTTGTGCCGCAGGTGGGTGACGACATCAGGGATGCTGAAAAAATGGTGGAAAGGATCAGGGAAATAGGCGGGGAAAATATACCGGTGAGCTTCCTGAGATTCCACCCGGATTACAGGATGCTGGATCTCCCACTTACACCTGTGAAAACGCTGGAAGAGCACAGGG
This sequence comes from Thermoplasmata archaeon, assembly GCA_021797055.1. The sequence goes on from JAKAAI010000001.1 coordinate 2,579, forward strand.
ACATGGCTGTGGATCATGGTATGAATTATGCCTATATCGGAAATGTTTTTGGTCATAAATATGAATCCACTTATTGTCCTAGATGCAGGCAGCTGCTGATCAAACGCAACGGTTTCTCAAGCAAAGTAGTAGGACTGGATGAGAACAGCAGGTGCACCAATTGCGGTTATTCAACAAACATTGAAGGTCTGAAAGCATTGGCACATAACCCTATTATATAAGCATAAATACTTATTAATTGAGAATTAATATCTCTTGGATGGATACTTCATTACAGATTGAAAAATTGAGGAAATACAACTTCAAAATAACGCCACAAAGGATACGTGTGATTGAATTCATAAACAATTATCCGGGTCATTTCACTGCAGAGGATGTATACAAAACGGTTGTAAAGGTAGAGCCATCGATAACTGTTGCTACAGTCTACAACATACTCAAAGTGATAACAAAATCCGGAATACTGACATCATTCGAGGCAAACGGCACAACATGGTATGAGACAAACCTGGAACCGCATGCAAATTTTGTATGCCTTTCATGCGGAATGATAGAGGATATTCCAGAGGATACCTCAAAGATAAGCGATAGCATTGCGTCCAGGGGCTATAGCGTCAGGAATGTCGATTTGATTGTTAGAGGATACTGCGATAAGTGTTTGAGATCAGGGAAGGCTATCTGATCCTTCGAGCAATCTCATCATCTTTATTGCATCCCTGTTTTCCCTGACATCGTGTAATCTCAGAATATCAACACCCTTACCGCTTAGATAAATGGAAGTTGCAATAGTCCCGGGCAGCCTTTCCTCAACGGGTGAACCTGTTATTTTACCTATGAATGTCTTTCTAGATGTTCCTACAAGCAGTCTCTGGCCTATCTTAAAACTGTCTATATTTCTCAGTATGTCCATATTACCCTTCAGTCCCTTTGCAAAACCAATCCCCGGATCAATAATGATCCTTTCAAGATTGATGCCATCTTCCCAGCTTTTCCTTATCTGCTCAAAGAAGAATTTATTTAATTCAGCAATAATGTCTTCATAAAACGTCATTGTCTGCATGTTAAAAGGCTCCCCCTTCATGTGCATAATTACAGCATCAAGATCATTATCAAGCACTACTTTCCTCATCTCCGCTGATCGTAATCCTGTAATATCATTAACCATGCTGATGCCGTAATGCAGGATGGAGGAAACAGTCTCATGGTGTCTGGTGTCTATGGAAACAGGGATTTTTGAGTTTTCTGATAAATATTGCAAAGCAGGGCGTATTCTTTCCACCTCTTCCCTCCAGCTTATACCAATTGATCCAGGCCTCGTACTCTCTCCACCCAGATCAATGAAGTCTGGCTTCTCTTCTATAATCCTCTGCAACCCGTCTTCCATACGATCATTCAGCCTGGATCCAGGATAGAAAGAATCCGGCGTGCAGTTGACAACCGCCATTATTTTTGGTTCGCCTGTTTTCTTTCCGGATAACCTTATCAAATTATCAATCATAATGCTTAGAAATACATCCCTGTCCAGTACAGAATGCACAAGATCCAAATTCCTCTCATCGTCCAGATCAATGCTTGCATGGTGGTATTTTCTTCCCTCAACTATTTCTTTACGGGATTCTCCAGGGAATGCAGCATCACTGCCTCCCACGTAAATTTCCAGTATCCTGCGATTGACCCAGTTTCCAGAAGGATAGAAGAAGCAGTCCATATTATGGTATGTTATTCAGCAATTAAATTTCAAGTGTATAAATCTGGGAGAAGTTTCCGGTATCGGTAATAAACTCGTTTGCAATAACCCACAGTGAGAGGCAGTATCTCCGCTCTTTTATACACATCTATCGCCCATTTCTCAAACGACGGTAATCTTCTGATATTTCCCATCCTGATCGATTACTATAGGAGTTTCAATGTCAGCTTCATAATTCTAGGTTTTGGAGCTGTGACATATAACCTTGTTTCGGGGTTTTTTAGCATCGCGGTAGGAAAGATTGCCGACATGGTGAACAGAGACGCAATCCTGATATTTTTAGGTATTTTAATCCAGGGCATTTCAATTTCAATATTTTCCCTTGCATTTGTGATGGCAAGTCTGGTGAATATTCTTGTTATTTCCGGAACTGCATTGTTCGGCCTAGGGCAGTCATTTTATCATCCTCTAGGCGGTTCCGTTCTTAATAATTCATTTTCTGGAAAGCCCTATGGAACTGCTCTGGGAATAAATAGCTCTACTGGAAGCGTAGGACGTTCTGTGGTACCACTAATGTTTGCATTGATTCTTCCGTCTTTTGGCATAACTAGTTCGCTGTATACTGTAAGCCTCTATGAAATTGCAGCTGCCTTCCTTATACTTTTTGGTCTCAGAAACTTCAGGAGGTCTGCAGTCAGCAAAAAAGATGAAAAAGTTAGGTCAACAGGAAAGGGTTCTGGAAGTTTTGCTTTCATATACGTTTTGATGATGGTTGTTTTCGTCAGATCCCTTTACACCATGGGGATTTCCACCTTTCTGCCATATTACCTTGACATTGTCACAAACAGGCCGGATCTTGCAACAATAATCATATCATCCGCATATCTTTCACCAATTGCCGGTCAGATGGTCTTCGGTTATCTGACACCATTATGGGGCGGCAAAAAAGTCATCACTATAACAGGAATTCTATCAATAATTTCGATAATTTTCTTCCTGATCGATCACCAGCTTATCGTAATGATAGCATCCCTTGCATCATTTGCCTTCTTTGTATTCAGCGGTTTCCCGATCTTGATCGGCTATGTCAGGGAGCTTGCCCCACAGTCTGTATCCACTACAGCAAATAGCCTTGTGTGGGGCGTTGGATCCACTGTTGGAGGGGCAGTCGGAATTGCTCTATTCACCATACTCTATCAGGTCGAAAATTTTGGACTAGAAAGATCAATGTGGGTCCTTGTCATAATTGGTGTTGTTTCCGTGATGATGATACCTCTGCTACCAAAGAGGCGTATCGTCCCTGAATAATTATCCCTCAAGATCCAAGCGGGAAAAGGTATAGATCCTCCGAAAGCGATTTCTATGCTAGTGATGGTAGCATATAATTAATATTAAAGTAATTATCCTAATGCATGGACTTACCAGAAAAAAACAACCTGTTTAGTCTTCTCAGAATTCTCGGTTTATTGGGTGGAATCCTAATTCTGGTTCAGGCAGCTTTCATTCTTATAATTGGCATTATTTTAGGAACTGTTTCCATCGGCATTGTTCATGTATCTGTTAATGGTCCAATACCGTTAGTCATCGCACTAGTATTTGGACTTGTCATTATTGGATTGATCATTGGTGGAATGGTTATTCTGGAATCAAATCAGATAATATCTTCCGGTACAATGCGCCCTTTTATTGCGTTGCTGATACTTGGAATAATATCATTGTTCCTTGACAGCGGATTCGTACTTGGTGCAGTTCTGGTCATAATAGTGGCAGTTATAGGGATCAGCGTTTATTTTGTGCTATCTTCTGGTATCCCACTCAGTCCGTTTCATGTGGGTAACAGGGTTTGCCCTTCCTGTGGTTTCGTTTCAAGTGGAAGTGCCAACTATTGCCCATCTTGTGGACGAAATTTCAAGGAAGAAAAGGCTACTTAGTTACATGAGATACAACATTGATCTATCTTTCCTTTACCTGAGAAAAGATTATCTGCCACTTTCACAATAACCTTATAAATGTTTCTGCACTATCGTATGGCTTACTATAGGTCAAATGATGATATATGAAAACTTCTGATAATAATGGTATTAAGACGGAGAAAAAGATGCATTTTACTGATATTTATAAACTCTCAACGGCCATTGCCAAGGGACTGAGCCTTCAGAACAGAAGAATGAGCCCCGACGAGTCAATGGATGCTGCAGAGCATCTGATCAATTTTTTCGGTTATAATGACCGTGTAATTGACAACATGCTGGAGCCAGAGGACAGAGATGCATTCTACACGATGGAAGATATCGGCGTTCTCCAGACGGAAAGAGAGGAAACCACTCTTTACGATGGAAGAGAGTGGAGAATTCATTACTGGATTCTTAACACTGAAAGGATACTTGAACTTGTCAACTTTAAGGTTGTAGATCAGGTACTTGAGGAAAACTCAGATTCACTTGTTTATGACCAGATGCCTGAGGATTTCTGGAAGCCAACACAGTGATGTTGGATGCATGTTGCGATCCTGGAGAAGGATAAATGCCATCCGAAAAAGTGCAACCATGAATGCCAGTATTACTGCCCGCCAGTAAGAAGCGGAATACCGACAATCGAATTCCCCGATCCAAATGGTCAACCCGTTATTACCGAATCCCTATGCATAGGTTGTGGTATATGCCCAAAAAGATGCCCTTTCGGTGCAATAAAGATCATTGGGCTGCCCGATGAACTTGATAAGGATCTATTCCATCAATATGGTCAAAACTCATTCAGGATTTACAGTTTTCCGACAATAAGCAGGGGGAAGGTTACAAGCATCCTTGGGCAGAATGGCACTGGAAAGACAACAACCCTGAACATACTGAGTGGAATAACCGTGCCAAATTTCGGCGATTATTCAAAGCCGGGAAACAAGGATCTTGTTCTGGAAAAATTCTCAAACAATATAATGGGGAAATATTTCAGGGATCTTTACGATGGTAAAAACAGAGTTGTACTCAAGAACCAGTACGTGGATCAGATACCTCGCGTTGTTAAGGGTACAGTTTCAGATATATTGAAAAATGCTGATGAGACTGGAAATATTGACAGGATAGTTTCCGAAATAATGCTGGAAAAGTCACTTCTAAAAGATATCAAGGAGTGCTCAGGAGGAGAACTGCAGAAGATAGCCATTGCGGTAACCCTCCTAAAAAATGCCGATACCTACCTTTTTGACGAGATGTCCTCATATCTTGATGTCGGTGAAAGGTTGCGGGTATCCAGAATGATCTCCGAACTCGCGGTTTCGAAAAACGTGATGATAGTTGAACATGATCTCGCAATGATGGACTGGATTGCCGATAACGTTCACATCGTTTATGGAACCCCAGGCGCGTATGGAGTCATCACTGAGGTAAGGACATCAAGCAGGGCGATCAATTCCTTCCTTTCGGGATACCTCAAGGAGGAAAATATTAGGATACGGCCGGATGAGATCGTTTTTGAAAGCAGGACGAGTCACAGATATGAAAGTGGTTCTGAAATCACAAGATGGACCGAGCTCGAAAAGGAACTTGGTTCCTTCAAGTTGCATGTCGGACCCGGCAGCATAAATTCCGGGCAGATAGTGGGATGCCTGGGTAGGAACTCACTAGGAAAGACTACCTTTGCGAAGATCCTGGCAGGTGAAATCACACCAGATTCAGGTTCAATCGACAAGAATATAATCATAGCTTATAAGCCACAATATATATCCACAACCTTCGATGGTTCTGTTTCTGATCTACTCACGATGACATTAAAAGATAGCATCACAGACAGCTTCGTTAAGGGAGAGATATTCAGGCCGCTGGGAATAGAAGAAATAATGCAACTTAACGTCGCAGACCTCTCAGGGGGAGAACTTCAGAGGCTCTCAGTTGCAATGAATCTCGCACGCGATGCAGATTTATATCTTCTGGACGAACCATCTGCACATCTGGATTCATCATACAGGATAGAAGCAGCTAGGACAATCAAGAAAGTGATGGAACGAAACCGAAAGAGTGCTATAATAATTGATCACGATATATATTTCATAGATCTTGTATCTGACAGGCTTATCGTTTTTGAGGGAACACCCGGGGCAGAGGGTAACTCACATGGGCCAATGTCCATGAAAGAAGGAATGAATAGATTTCTTAAAACTGTGAATATAACTTTCAGAAGGGACAATGCGACTAACAGGCCAAGGATCAACAAGATTGGAAGCGCTCTTGACAAGGAGCAAAAGACATCAGGTAATTATTACTATGAAAACTAACGGGTGGATCCATGGCGGAAAACGGCGAGTTTGAAATCGTAGCCAGAGATGGCCTCTCCAGAATAGGTAAGTTCACCACGCCGCATGGAATTATAGAAACACCAACAGTGATGCCCGTCATTAACCCGAATCTCATAGTAATAAAACCAGACCATATGAAAAGACTCGGAGTCAACAGTGTTATAACAAACAGCTACATAATCAGGCGGAATTCATCATTAAAGGAGAAGGCAGAGAGATTTGGTGTTCATGCCCTAATAGGCTTTGACGGCCCTGTTATGACAGATTCAGGTACCTTCCAGAGTTATGTATATGGTGACATTGAATACGGAAACCAGGATATGGTTGATTTTCAGAGGAAAATCAGAAGCGATATCATCACTCTTCTTGACATCTTTTCAACGCCGCAGGATAGTTTCAATAAAGCTCTAGAGGGTGTGAGGGAAACTTACAGAAGATCCCTTGAGGTTACAGATGATGGCAATATCTATGCAGGTACAATACAGGGATCAGTTTATCCGGAACTCAGGAAGAAATCTGCCAGGCTCATGAGCAAGAGCGTTGTCAGATATCTGCCTATTGGTGGAGTTGTTCCCCTGCTGGAATCCTATTCGTACAGGAAGCTTGCTGAGATCATATACAGCTCTAAAACAAATTCAGATTTTTCAAAGCCTGTGCACCTGTTTGGTGGCGGGCATCCTATGTTTCTGGCGCTTGCCGTGTATATGGGCGTTGACATGTTTGATTCCGCCTCCTATGTGAAATATGCGAGGGACGGAAGATTGCTTTTCCCTGACAGGACGGTTTCCATTGATGATTTAAACGAGATACCTCCGTGGAGCCCTCTCCATGATAAATATACTGTCAGAGAGGTCAAATCATTAGATCAGGATACAAGAATGATTGCACTTTCAGAACATAATCTCAGTTCAATCTTTAATGAAATTGCTGAGATCAGGCAGAGGATATCGGATCAGTCCCTTAGGCGATATGTACAGCAGAAAGTCAGGGCTCACCCATCTCTCTATGAAGCTTTCCTTTTTATTTCAGGAAAGAAATTTACTGACAGGTATGAACCTCTTTCCAAAAAATCTCCGTACTATTTCACAGGAGTAGAGGATACAAAGACTGCAATATTCAGGAAGCTCAGAGCATTCTGCGTGGAAACAATTCGCAACGAAGGAAGGGATGTCGTTCTCGTTGAAGGGAACGATTCACTTTTTAACAAGGGCGATAATGGAGACCTGAAAGATATGTATGAGAAATATAGTGTGATGATTGTGAGGGACTGGAACGGTATACCTGTTCCAATAGAGATGTGGGAAACGTATCCTGTCCAGCAGAGTATTTCCATTCAAAAGAGTGGGAAATTATCATTAAAAGCTCTTGAGGCAAAAATCGGAAAAACTGTTCTGTTATCTGGGGAGCAGGATCTGCATGAAAAGATTGTCCCGTTGGCGAGCAGCAGGTTTTTTGATTTAGAAAAAATCAGGATGATATCCAGGTACCAGTTTCCAGGAGTAAACGCAGAATCTCTGTTTCCAGATTCAGTAACCATCAGGCGATCCAGAAAGACTGGAAGAATAAGGACAGTAAGCCTTAATGGCGATCTGATTGCAACAATGCGGGCGGGAGATGGACTTCTTACCTTCACAATGAGTGGTGCCTCAAGGTTTTACAAATCAGTGGAGGGATATCGCGTCTACGTAAACGAGGAGAGCGCTGCATTCAATGCAGACGGAAAGAATGTATTCTACAAATTTATCACAGATTGCGATCAGAATATAACACCTGGAAATGAGACCCTTGTTGTTGATAATGAAAACAGGCTCCTTGCCATAGGTAAGGCAATGGCATCTGGCCGTGAAATGAGGATGCTCAAACGCGGTGTAGCCGTAGATGTGCGAGCTGGCATCAATCACGAATGAGGGGCCAGCTGCTTCTGCCTTTCGGATATATATTTCGATCCAGTAACTATGAAAATGGCTATGACCATAATAGTACCTCCTGTGACCGTATATACAGAAAGTTTCTCTCCGATGAAGAGAACAGATGAAATTGCAGCAAATATTGGTTCACCAACGAAAATAATGCCTGCGAACGCTGGCTCCACATAAGCAAGTGCCCTTGTCATGATAAAGATAGCCAGTGTGCTTGCAAATATTGCTGTGAATATTATTGAGAACAATACAATCGCGTTTAATCTTATCATCTCATCAGGGATAAGAGGGATCAGTGCAAAAGAGAAAATCCCAACTATTAGCAGCTGATAAAAACTGAATACATATGTATCTATCTTATAGGAATGCTTCGATAGATATGCCAACTGAAAAGCGTAGGCAATCGCGCACAGGAATGTAAGCAGGTCCCCGAGCCATGCAAGCCTTCCACCGAAAGAACCAGCGGACATGATGACGAGACCGGAAAACGCAAGTATTGATGAGAATATAACAACCCTCCCCACCCTCATCTTCAGGTATATTACAGAGACAAGCGGCAGTATGACAACGTATAATCCCGTAATAAGGCCAGAGGCAGCAGCGCTTGTATAGTCCAGACCGATAGTCTGCAATACGTAGCCTATCATAAGGTAAAATCCAGCCCAGAAACCGTAAATGATATTCTCCTTTTTGATCAGATCACTTTTTTTTCTAATTGCTATGGGAATTAGTATTCCTGCCGCGACTATAAAACGAAATGCGAGGAAGGGCAGCGGACTTATGTATTCAAGCGAAACCTTGATCAGTGGGAATGTAACGCCCCAGAAAAATGTAGTAACAAGGAGAAGCATTGAATATAGAATCTTGTTGTTCATGAACCCTGATTCATCGCATGAAGAGAAGCTTGGCAGGTATCGATGGCTTCCGCAAAAACAGTGAGAACACAACCCTCGATGGAAAGTCAATGTCGCCTGTTCTGTTAATCAGATCAATGCTTGATTCCGAAGACAGATCTTCATAGATAGAATTGAACTTCCGGTCACTTATCCCACCAAAGAATCTGTGAACAATGCCATCGATCCATAATTCCATGCCAAGTTCTCTCTTCCAGTCCTTCTGATAATCAGAGAGTGCTTTTTCTGAAAAATCCTCTCTCTCAATTGCAGCAGATATCGCATTTGATGCATGCTTCGCGGAAACCATTCCTGTAAATATTCCACCCCCACTGAGCGGTTTCACTATACCTGCTGCATCTCCAACCAGTAGGGATCTTTTTGAATACGTCTTCTTCAGATACCTGACCGGAATGCTCCCGCCATTTATGCCGACTATCCTGTTATCACCGTAACGGCTGTTTATCTTCAGGAAGTGTTTGTAGGCAGGAGACCTGTAACTACCGACACCGATCCTTGTCAAATGGCCACTTGGGGTAGCCCATCCAAAAAAGCCCTTCGACGACTCTGAACCGATGAAAACATTAACACTGTCTTGATCCTCCATCTCATACGCTGAATCAACCTGGTAGCATGATATTATCCTTCCCGGTCTCGATTGGAAAAGGTCCTTTCTCACTATACTGTTAATGCCATCTGCGCCCACGACTATCTTCGCACTTTCCTCAACCTTGTTACCCTCGTGCCTGTATGTAACTTTGGCGGATTCATCATTGACAGTTGCCGAAATTGCTTTGGAATTTATCGAAAGATCAGCCCCCGACCCGATTGCCATCCCAGAAACATCCTTGTCAAACCTGTCGCGATCCATGACTATTGTCTTTTCGCCCTTTGCCACATGAATGCTCCTGCCATTTGGAAAATAAAGGTTTGCGCCACTCACCTCGTTGACTTTAGACCCGGATCTTGCCATCCTGAAGACTCTTTCTGAAACCAGACCGGTGCATTCAACAGGTCTCCCGACCTCTTTGTGCTCCTCTATTATCTTCACAGAATACCCCTTTTGCGATAGAAGGTGGCCGAGGTATGAACCAGAAGGACCGGCTCCAACGATTAGAACATCAATCACACATCAACATTGAATCTCAGGATAAAACGTTATTCAAAACAGTGGCTATGAACATAATTCAGTGCCAGAATTTCTATTCAGTTGACGGACCCAACATAATCGGGAAACAGACTCAGCTCGATTTCATTGTATATAAAAGACTGCTAATAGATGATAGAGACAATGTTCTCCAGCTGCCAGAATATTGATTCAAAAATTAATTAAGTGATATTTTAATTCCCTACTTGCTGGTTACCGTCATGCCATAAAATATCCGTTCAAGGATATGTTTATGAACAGACATGCCTTAACCTGCAGTAAGCCTGATTGCGTATGCCTGTCTCAATCACGTTCAATGTTGATCCAGATCTCCTAAAGAGGTGTGCCGATATCATAGGTGAACCTGTAGTCATTGATAGAGATGGGAGAAATGACATAGAAATTGTGGCTACAAAGTATTCCATAAACCCGAATACCAAATTGATACAGGGCATTTATGGGAGCCTTGATGCGCTGAATCTCAAAGACATACCGGCCAATGTGACAGTTTGCAGTAATCCTGGCGCTTTTACAGACTCGGCGGCAGAACAGGCGTTTGCACTTATACTTTCAACTGTTAAGAAGATATCATACCATAACCAGAGAACACACAAGAGAATTTTCAAAAAAGAGCCAGCTGTTGCATTGAAGGGCAAAACGATAGGTATAATAGGTTACGGCATACTCGGATCAAAGATAGCCAAAATTGCAAAGGCATTCCAGATGAATGTGATCGGGTACGGCAGAAAACAGCCAGATGATCTTATTGTGGATCAGTATGCTGCCTCTGTCTCCAGATTGCTTGGAATGTCAGATATAGCTGTGATTTGTCTGCCACTGACACAGTCAACAAGGAATCTTATCAACGGGGATGCACTGAATATGTTCAACGGCAGCATCCTCGTTAACGTTGCGAGGGCTGAAATTGTAAACAAGGCCGATCTTTTCTGGTACCTTAAGAGATTTCCCGAAAAGTATTACCTTGCAGACGTCTGGTGGAATGAACCAGCTATAACAGATGACCTGCCAGAGAACTGTGTCTTAACGCCACACGAGGGGAGCGAGGTACCTGCAGATTTTGCAGATGCAGTCCTGAGTGCCGCCAGAAACGTAAGGAATTTTCTAGATGGAAAGGTTGAGCATGCAGTGGATCCATCTGAATACTACCGGTGATACCGGATAATTATTTCTTTCTTCCAGCAGGCGAGATAAAATCAAATATCAAATGTCTTATAACATCCTTGCTGGGGTCAAACCTGTCCGTGTGTATCTCATACCTGTTCTCGAACTCAACGAGGTGGATTCCGAGTCTGGAACCATCGATTGATGATCTCCAGTCAGCTGACTGCCCCCTTGGCGCACCAATGGAATTTAAGAAAAGTCCGCTTGACGATGGATCTCCTAGGTTTGTAATCAGATCCTTGCTGATTTCTATTTTACCGTAAAACACTGCAAGACCCACAAGGGTGTTCCATGAATCTATTATTTCAGTGGCCAACATATCAGAAATTATCCAGTGTTCTTAACTTTGGCGCTTCCTGTGTATCCTTTATGCTAGCCTCTCCCTTTGCCGTTGCATGCACCTGGATCGATAATCCTTCAAGAACCCTGTTCAAAGTCTCCTCTACTCTTCTTGCATAATAGGCCCAGTCAGGTATATAATCAAATTTCTGCCCTTCTATATATGGTTCTACCTCCTGAGGGCTCTTCTTGCTGTTCGTGACGATCCATGAAACCTTCATACCAGTGACAAATGTTTCACCCATTTCCTTTATCTTCCTGGCTATCCTGACATTTGCAAGTGAATTGGAATTAGAGTACTCCCTTTCATCCCTAACCGATCTCGATATAACAAGTTTTGAAATCGGTATACTTTTGTCACCCGCAGAAATCTTTGAAACTATGTCCTTTGCGTATTCAATGGCCCCCCTCTCATCGCGGTTCATTATAAATTCAAACACTCTGGCCTGGGCCTCGCTCTGAAGGTCAAACGAATCAGTTCTCCTGACCTCATACCCGCGCACAAGCATCTTCCCGCTCTGAGATTCAGGATATACTATTCTTCCCACATATCGCTTCTTTGCACCATGTGAAAAGAAAGGATCCAGGATCTTTTCGAACTCAAGGGCAATTCCCTCCTCTTCTGAAAGCACCCTGCTGAGATTCTCTCCGTATTCGATCGTTTCCTTGAGACTGGCCTTACCTGATTCAATGAAGACTGAGTCAGTATCTCCATAGATAACCTTGGTATCCCTTTTCTCAAGCTTTTCCATAAGATTTTGAATAGTGTTCCGCGCATAATGTGTTACCGATGACCCGATGTCAAGATTTGTGAATCTGTAGAATGAAGAGGCCAGAACACCATAGAATGTATTCATCAATATCTTAATCGCCCCCTGGACACCATCGTAATAATCTGCGTCGGCAGGATCTGATGAGGATCGCATCATTGACTTAACACGATCCCTTTCCATCATTAAATTCTGCAGTATTTTCGGTATGAGACCCTCCTTCTGGTTTCTGTCAAGATACCTAACACCGTTTGGCGCTATGATGTTTCCTTCAGGAGAAAGCGTCGTGAAGCAAATGTTGTACTTTATGATCATTGAGGGATACATACTCTTAAAGTCCAGTACAACGACGTTTGAGTAAAGACCCGCTCCTATAGATCTTACATATCCACCTTCAATTGGATTCATCTTTTCTTTTACAGACGTCATCCTTACGCCAATTCCCTGCCTGTCGGCCGCCCTGATAAGTATGGAGTCAACATAGCTGCTTGTGCCTCCATTAGTGACATCGTCAAGTGGGAGCTTTGTCACCGTGGACATGAACATGTTTCTGTCAACTACCCTCAGTTTCTGGTAAATTCGCAGTGTGAGATCCGCATCCTTGATGCAGTATTTTATGACATCAGCCGGCCTTGTTTCCCATTCCTCCTTGATCTTAAGCCGGTTTATGTTATCTTTCCCTTCATTCAGAAGCTCCCTCGATACTGCATTTAGTGTTTCAGATTTTGGATGCAGTATTTTCTTGACGTTCCACCATACATCGCTCACGATCCTGCCATGCATTCTCCAGTACCTTTCCTGGACCCTGTGCGGTGATGTAAAGTCTCTGGCAAAATTTGGGCTTATCCCGTGCCGTTTCATTCTTTCTATCAGGAGAGGTAAATCGTAACCATCAACATTATACCCAATCAAAATGTCAGGATCTTCCTTGTTCACAAAATCTATGAAATCATTCAACAACTGAGGTTCGGGGCCCGTAAAACTGCCAGTCCTGTGGTCTTCCCCTATTTGAAGTGCCCATCCAATTACTATTATCTCCCTGGTTTCAATTATATTCTCTATATCGAAACTGAAGACCTTGAGGGAAAGGTTATAATCTTCGACAGTTTCGATCTTATCAATCCAAAGTACAATATCCGTGGTGAAATTTCTGCTTTCGACTGGATCCTCATGACCATCGATCTCAACGCATGCTCCGAGATCGAGATCATATATGAAACGATGGTGGAACGGTATATCCGCGGCAAGTACCTCAACGGGGGATGTTGCCCTAAGATCCGGAACTTTCCAGGGCGACTTTATGAATACCCTCTTGACAGGTCTATCTTTTCCATTCACCCACAAAACCTTGTCTTCCATCCTGACAAATTCTTCATTTTGTTTAATTTCATTCAGATAAGACAAAGGGGGATCTACAAGATCAAAATACGGACTGAATTTTGGATATAGTGCCGTGACAGATTTTCCTTCTTTTGTCCGTCCGAATAATTCAACTGCAACATCAGATCTCCTGTATGATGCTGCAACTATCCTGAATGATACATGCATCCTTCATGATATTGCAATCAGCTTATATGGTTATTTCCCGTCGCACCTGTAGGTTGATTACCATTGTCACAGTTCTTAATAGTAAATCTGGCGAAGTGGACCCTTTACCGTGTAAACCGCAAAATCGGATACAATGTTTATAAATTCAGATGATTTATGCAAGGTATGGTATACGAGGCGGAAACTAAAGAAAAGTCTAAGAAAAGGAGATCAGCCTATTCGGACAGGATCAACTGGCTGGTTGAAAGCTATAACAGGATGGATGAAACAGGTGAACCTTTTGGAACAGGTGTTATCGCGGATATGGGGAAAGAACTTGCAGAAAAGGGTGAGGACATTATTTTCTGCGCTGAGAGTGTTCTCACGTCATCTGCTCCAGTTGAAATAGTCAGGAAAACAGCTGATCTCATTCCAGAATATGCCAAACAACAGGAGGCTCCATTCCTCGGTCTTCCAGAACTTAGAAAGGCAATATCGAGAAGATTTGATTCGCTATATAATATCCATTTTAACTGGGAGGATGAGATAATAGTAACAGCCGGAAGCATGCAGGCTGAGTACTTTACCATGGGTGCACTGCTTAACATCGGAGATGAGGTTATAATACCAAGGCCAGCCTATTTCTTCGATATACCAGCAAGGTTGTTTGGCGGGAAACCTGTCTTTGTAGATATGAAAAGAGAAAATAGTTTCAGGATAAACAAGCAGATTCTTGAGAATTCTTTTTCGAACAAGACCAGAATGCTGGTAATTTGTAATCCACATAACCCAACCGGGCATGTACTGGATCAAGAAGAATTAGACGACATCGTTGAATTCGTCGCAAAAAACGAGATCTACCTGCTTTATGATCAGGTATATGACAGGATCGTTTATGGCGACAAGCCATTTATACCAATATCAAAATATAATGAAATTAGGAATCTGACCATAACCACGGGTTCATTTTCAAAAATTTACAACATGATCAACTACAGGCTTGGATACGCTCTGGGAAGTCGTGACCTGATCAAGGGGCTCGAGGTCCAAATGGCATTTTCAAGCATGGGCATTCCAAATTTTGTTCAGGCAGGAGCTGTCAGGGCGCTACAACCAGATTTCGAGGAGAATCATGTCAAAAAGGTAAACTCAGACCTCAAAAGATACGTTGATCACGCCGTCCAAAAATTTTCCGATTTAAAGGACTACGGCATGATAAAGCCAGAGGGTGCAAATCTTATTCTTCTTGATATTAGAAAATCTGGCCTGACTTCCATGGATTTCTGCAAGGATCTGCTAAAGGTGGCAAAGGTTGCTACAGCTCCAGGTGTTGCCTATCACGCTGAGGGCTATATCAGGATATCGCTTGGTGGTAAAAGATCTATTGAAGCGATCGACCGGATTCACGATTATATTTCATCAAAATACAATTAGATATGTTTAAAAAGATAGTTATTATAGTTAAAAAAAGGCAATGATAAATATGGTTGTGCTATCAAAGTCATATGGAGGCAGAGTAAATGAACGAAAAAACTAATGTCGTAATTCAAGAATTGAAGGGAGTTCATACTAGAAACTACGTCGGTGCCAGGATCAAGAAGAAACACGCCTATGAGCTGGTTCAGGGAAGGGGAAATTTTGCTGACGACGTCGAACAGCAATCAAAAACATATTACGTTCATTTCGTAAGGTCACCCTATGCGAGGGCAAAGATATTAAAAATAAATTATGAGAAAGCTCTCGGTGTTGAAGGGGTCGTAAGGGTCTTTACCGGACCTGATTTTAAAGATATAAATCTCGGGTACTGGATGCACCTTCCAAAGATGATGGAACCAGCGAGGCATCCACTTGCAGTAAGTGAGGCTACATACAATGGTGAGCCTGTGGCAGCTGTGCTTGCAGTTGATCCATATATTGCTGAGGATGCAGCAGAGCTTGTGGACGTTGATTATGAGGTTCTTGAGCCAGTTCTTGATCCAATAAAGGCACTTGAAGATTCAAGTAACAAGGTAATGAAGGACATGAAGGATAACGTACTCTTTGAGGATCATTACAGGAGTGTTGAGGAACTTGAAAAAATCATAGACGAGTGTCCTGTAAAAATAGAAGAGAAAATAGTGAATGGCAGAAGCACCACCGTAACGCTTGAACCAAGGGTTCAGGTAGCTACCTATAACGGCGACGTTATGGAAGTCTGGAGCAGCACGCAGTACCCTCATGTTCTGAGAACATTCATTGCTGAATCTCTTGGCATTCCGGAAAACCATGTGAGGGTATATGCACAGGATGTCGGTGGTGGATTTGGTCCCAAAACATCAGTCTTTAACGATGATATGACTGTTTATGCCATTTCCTACATGATGAAGATAACAGTGAAATGGGTTGAAACAAGAACTGAAGATGTTATGCTGACAGGACACGAGCGAGACCAGATACATTTTGTGAAAGCTGGCTTCGAAAAGAATGGGAAACTCGTGGCTGTTTACGACAGGATAATTGCAGATGTTGGGGCAGGTACAACCTTCTGGGCTGAGGTACAGCCTGCCATGGTAGCTTCTGTGACTGTACCCGGACCTTATCTTTTCAGGAATTACGGATTCGATATGTATTGTGTGACAACAAACAAAACACCGTGGTCGCCAAACATTGGATTCGGTAGACCGGTTGCTGCACTTGTCATGGAGAGGCTAATGGATATGGCGGCATTGAAGCTAAAAATGGACCCAGTGAGCATAAGGGAGATGAATCTTGTTCACAAGGAACAGTTTCCATATAGGAATCCAGCTGGCGTTGTCTATGACAGCGGTGACTACAGGCTGGGTCTGAAGAAGCTTACAAAGATGATGGGATATGATAAGATTCACGAACTACGCGAAAAAATGAGACAGGAAGGGAAACTTCTTGGAGTCGGGATATCCGTGTATTCTGAATATACTGCGCCTCCATCGTCCAGGTTGCAGGGAGTCCTAGGCTGGCATGTGGGTGGCTATGAGAAGGCGACAATAAGGATGAATCCAACCGGTAAAGTCAATATTTATCTTGGCGTAAAGGACAGCGGACAGGGCCATGAGACAATATTTGCGCAGATAGCTGCAGATGAACTTGGTATCAGTATTGATGATATTTATGTGAACGAGGGTGACACTGACAGAGACCCATACGGCTTTGGAAGCTGGGCATCGAGATCTACAGTAACTGCGGGAAATGCAGTTCTTCTTGCATCTAGAAAGATGAGAGATCGCCTCTTAAAGATAGCTGCTCATTTCCTCAAGGCAGACGAGGAAGACCTGGAAATATCAAACGGTGAAGTAAAAGTCACGTCTGACCCAGAGAGGAGGATGGGCATGACTCAGCTTGCCAGTATGGTATACAGGCAGTCTATGAAGCTTCCAAGCGGAATAGAACCTGATCTCGAGGTATCGGCTATCTATGATCCACCGCAGGACAATACAATGGTCAGCTACGCCTGGCATGGCGTTTTGCTGGAAATAGATCCTGAAACAGGGCAGATCAAACTGCTAAAATATTACGTGGTTGACGATGCAGGCGTCATCATTAACCCGCTCAGTGCTGAAGGTCAGGTACACGGCAGCACTATAGCTCACGGCCTGCAGCAGGCATTGGCGGAGATAAAATATGATGATAACGGGATCCTTCTTACCACCTCATTCTGGGACTACATTCCAATCTCATCACTCGATTTGCCAGAGACATTCGAGATTGAAAACATTGAGAGCCCATCCCCGACACCAGGTGGCTATAAGGGAATGGGTGAGGGTGGAGCAATCGGATGCCCGCCCGCTATTGCAAATGCCATCTCGAACGCAGTCGCTGAATTCGGCTCTCAGGTCAGGAAGATACCAATATCTATGGAAGAGATATTCAATCTTATAAAAAATAAAGGAAGAATTTAATTATTTCAATATTTTTTCTGCTATTCTTCTGAATTCATCATCGGGTATGGGCCTTTTTTCCCTTTGCGAGATATCCTTCACTGCCTCCACTATCTTCTCGAGTTTTTCCTCCGGCACATCCCCCCTCGCCATATTCAGTTCCATTAACTTATATCTGATTGAACCCTTTCCACTTTTCTTTCCGATTACCACTTCATGCCTGTTTCCAACTAGATCAGGTAGCACAGGTTCGGACCCCAGATTATAGTTCGCCCATCCTGCGACAGATATACCACTTTCCCTGCCAAATGCTCTTCTGCCAACAAAAGGCTTGTTATCCGGCGTTCTGAACTTACTGCGTTCCTCCACAAGCCTGGAGAGTTCAACGAGTTTTTCCTCCTTCAGCCCGGAATCCAAGTGATACAGGTACTTCAAACCCATGTGGACCTCGTCTATTGAAGCATTACCTGTTCTTTCTCCGATGCCGTTAACTGCAACATGAACTGTCGATGCCCCATGAACAACGGCAGCAAATGAGACAGCAACTGCGAGACCAAAGTCATTATGCGTATGCACCTCGAGCGGCCTTTTAAAGACAGCCTTGATCTTATCGACCAGATATCCCATTCCCTCATAGCTTATACAACCAAACGTGTCAACTATCGATAGTGAATCGACCTTTGAGTTCTGTGCAAGGGATGCGAAATCCATGACATCCTTGAGATCTGCTCTGGTTGTATCAACGCCGAATGAAGATACGAAAAGACCGTAGGATTTAGCATGATCGATCATTTCCTGTGTTAAGCTGAGTGCCTTCTCCATATCCCAGCCTAGCTGCTTTCTCTTTGGGACACCGAGTGGCGTTTCGAGTACTATACCATCTATTCCGACGGACGCAGATTCATCAATATCCTTCTTGATTAGACGGCACAGTGTGAATATCTTCGACTTCAGTCCCATCGACGTTATAGTCTTGATTGCGTCTTTTTCCTCTGCGGATATTACCGGCATTCCAACTTCGATTCTATGGACACCGGCATCGCTCAGTTTTTGTGAAATATCGATTTTATCCTGCTTGTTGAAAACAATTCCAGGTGTCTGCTCGCCGTCTCTCAGAGTGACATCATGAATGGATATTCTCTCAGGCAGCTTGATCTTACGATCCAGAATGGATTCGTCATTATACGGGCTGACCCAGAACTTCTCTCCAATATGTTTCTTTCCAGCTGATTCCTGCATAATATTCCCTTAAGTGAGTGTTTGAAAGGTTATAATTTTTCAGTAGCTGTTTGTGTTTTTTATTATTTATGCGAGGGCGATTGGTCTCACGAGCGATGCTTCCGCCCCCTTAATTTTAAGTGGAGATACCATAAGCAGGGAAGAATACACTCCATCTTTTGATAGATCCTCGAGCTTGAGACTCTTCATCAGAAATATGCCATTATCGGTAAGTATGATATTGTGTACCTCGAAGGGTGTGGGTACCCCTGCAGCGAGATTGTCAATCCCCACGAGTCTGGGTTTTTTGCCTGCCAGCCATCTGGCTGATTCAGGTCCGAGACCGGCAAACTTATGCAGATAAGTGTCGCTGTCTGTTTCAAAGAACCTTGAATAGCCCGTTCTGACAAGAATGGCATCACCTTCTTCGATATTCAAACCGGCAAATTCCATTGCTTTCTGTAGATCATCGGCTGTGATCTGATATCTATCAGGGAGGATATCAAGTCCCTTTGAGGCTGGTACGTCAAGCATTTTTGCATTCACTACAATGGGCGGAACACTTTCTGCACTGAAAAGGGGCTCCGGAAGGTCATGGTATCCATCATCTCTCTCGTATTTTGTTATATCCACACCTCTTACTTTGAGCGATCTAGACATGTGGATGGGAAGATCAAAGTGAGTACCTGCATGCATACTCGTTGTCACATAGCCTATTGAGTCTGCAAATTCAGGGGCCACATTCTTGAAAAGTTCCTTTGTATGCTCATGGTAACGATAGAGGAAATATGAAAACGGAGGGTCTGCAGGGTGAACCGGCATCGTTTTCCAGTATGGTTGCCCTAAATCGTATACCTTACACTTTTTTACCGAGCTTAGCAGCGTCTTCGTAGTTTCTTTAATCTGCATGAATCTTTATAATTCTGTAAATTATAATTCTTTGCACTCGAATTTCAGCGCACCGTCATAAAGATACAATTGGAATAGATTTATAAGAATAATGGATTTAATTAATAAAAAATTGATAAAATAGGAAATTAAGAAATTTCTGGAAGGATCATCAAACGCTGATCTCTTCCAGTTCCTTCTTCGGTGGTGTATTTTTCATTGCGAAGAAGAAAATCACTATTGCAATGAATTCAGGTATGATCTCCAGATACAACCAGGCCGCATTGAATGATATCACGGAAAGTGCCTGTCCAAACATGAGTGTCCATACCGCCTGTCCTAAACTCCAGAACGCGGCACCCCAAATAGCTCCTGTTGCTCTAGTTCGCGTCGGGAATGATTCTGTATTCATTCTGATCAATCCAGCGAACTGTCCGTTTTCCGTAAAGAAGAACATTACGTAAAATGCAGCCAGAGCAGTAAAACTGTGCCCAGAGTCAAACGTCACAAGGTAAAGGCTGATCGCTTCAAGTGTTGCGAATATTATGATAGAATGCTTTGCGCCTATTATGTCATTCAAAATTCCGTTTGCTATGTATCCAATTATGCCTGCAAAAGAGACAAGTGTAAAGAGTGTCACAACCTGTGTAACAGGGAAATTTCTGACAAATTCGAAGTATGTTGGCTGGAATGAGTTGCTTGTGATTGCAATGCCGGTTGTTATGAAATTCCAGAAAGCGAGAACGACTGTGACTCTAATAAGATCCCTGCTGAAAAGTTGTCTATATTGTGGCTTGTCTGCTTTTTCCGTATCAACAGGATAAATCTTTTCTAGCTCTTCGACCTCTTTCTTCTTACCCTCTTTCTTTGCCTTCCTTAATTTCTGGACATGCTCGAACCTATCCGGGTTCTTTACATAGTACCTGAAGACAAGAACAAGTACGGCCGGAAGGAAGGCAAACAGAAATGCCACTCTCCATCCTTCAGCTGTCCCATACACAGAGAGAACAACTAGTGCTATCAGACTTGCAAGTCCATAACCAAACACCCATCCGGACTGCATTATTGAAAGGACAAAACCCCTGAACCTCTTTCCTATGGTCTCAGTAAGGACAGTGCCGCCTGCACCCCATTCTCCTCCAGTGAATGCCCCAGCGCCTATCCTTATTCCAAACCAAGACGCGAAATTGTATATAAAGTATTGAAAAACTGAAAAGACTGCTGTTCCAAGCATCGTGAACTGCAGGACAAACCTTCTTCCAAGCCTGTCTGCAATGGGCCCCAGTACAAGACTCAGGAAGAAACTTGCAAAGAAACCGATGGAAACGATATATCCATATTCAGTGTCCGTCAAATGCAGGGCTGCATTTATCTGAGGCGACAGAATCAGAATAAGATTCCCGTCTGTGTTTATCAATCCCCAGCCAAGATAAATTATTATGGCCAGAAATACGAGGTATTTCTTGGAGAATCCAGTCTTATTCTTTTCTGGTCCTTCATTCTTCACCGGTGTAGAGCTGTTACCTTCAGTCATTTTTACCTGGCATCTATATGAAGTAGGAAGGATAAGAATTTTGCGTTTATTCTGCATTCAAAAATAGCCGTAAGCAAAGGATTTAATGAGAATTTAATGAATATGAAATTATAAAATATCTATATAAATAAAAATTCTCAGGCACTGAGCTTGCTTGCCATGCACCCAAATGCCTTTTCAATAATGTTGTCAGAAACCTTCGATATATATCTCTGGCCAATGCTGGCAAGCCTGCCTGCCATTATTGCGTCAACGTTCCATTTCAGCGATGTCTTTGATGAATCCCCATCAACGGAAACATCTATTTTCACATTCGCACTGTTACTTTTTGTCTTTGCATCCAGAGCGATGAGTATCTTCTTGTTGCTCCTGTCAGGTGCAAATTTCACAACGCTGTCAAAGGTTTCCTTGATGAAGCCAACACCAACCTTTATCTTTGCCTCTATCGTTGTTGGGTCAACTATCTTGTACTCCTTTACATCAGGCATGCATTCAGCCATGTTTTTTGCATCTGTGACAAAAGCCCAGACTGAGTCGAAATCCTTTGCTATTTCCTTAGATCCTTCCAGTTTCATCTTATGACCTCCTTTCTCTTTTCATACATTTCACTTGGTGATATGTGGGATTTATTTAACCTAATACCCAAATGGTAAACTGCATCCTCAGTAGCATTGACTATAGAACCGATGGGCCCGCCACCGCCCTCGCCGATCCCCCTGACCCCAGTCAGCGAACTCGTCGAATGGGTGACATTGTTGATTGAATCAATGTTCGGCATCTTCTTTGCATCCATCACATTATAGTCCCAGAAATTAGAACTCATCAACATGCCGTCGTCATCATACACAAGTTCCTCGAATAATGCAGCACTCATTCCATGCATTGTTGCACCATTTTCCTGACCCTCAACTACCAATGGGTTGATCATCTTACCTGGATCTGAAACGACGACGTGCCTCAGTATGTTTACCTGAAATGTCTCAGGGTCGACTTCGACAACTGTTCCGTGCATTGAATAAGAATAGGTCAGTGTGTTGTTGATCCTTTTATTATTGTCAGGCATATTGTTGCTGAAATCTGGACTGTAGACATAATAGCTCATAAGACCGGGCTGAACATCCTTAGGTAGACGCATTACGTCGCTCCAGGCGACAGACGCAATTTCACCGAATGAAATCTTCTTTCCTGTCACACTGCTTTTCACTTCTGAGTTCTCGACGACCATGTCCGATTCGCGTTCATTGAGAAGATGCGCACCTATGATCTTCAGTTTATTTTTGAGTTCGTTTGCTGCCATAAACAGAGCCGTTCCGGCAAGCACTGCGCTTCTGCTTGCGTAAGCACCGGAATGTGCAGCCCAGATGTTGCTTATGGAGTCAAAGCCAGTCTGGTATGTTATGTTCTGCGGGTCTGTACTTAATACCTCAGCGACTATTTGTGCAAAAGTAGTTGCATGTGACTGGCCCTGGTCAGTGGTACCGCTTCTGCAAACAATCTCACCAAACTGGTTTATCATAACCATGCCGGTCTCGGAATTCCCGGAAACAGGGAAATATGGGTTTATTATTTTAACCTGTGAAAAGTTGTTTGCGCCGGAGTCAATCACTGCAGAGAAGCCGATACCAATCAGGCGACCATTCTTTCTCTCCTCCAATTGGACCTCCCTCCATTTCTTATATTCAAGCTTCTCCATCAGCATGTTGAAAGATTTGATATAGTCTCCTCCGTCGTATATGGTACCGGAGGGGCCGAGATAAGGCATCTGATCCTTTCTTATGAGATTCTTTCTTCTGACCTCAGTTGGATCTAGATTAAGTTTCCTCGAGACTATATCCATCATCCTCTCCCACATGAAGTTGTGCTGCAGACGCGAATAACCCCTCACCGGACCAGTTGGTCCCTTGTTTGAAAGAACCTGTATGAATTCAACATATATGTCAGGGATATCGTATATGCCCGGGGTAACTTGAGACCAGATAACAGCGCCTGCGGGTTCATACCTTGTATAAGCACCGCAGTTGTCTATTGCTTTCATCTTTACGCCAACAACCTTTCCGTCTTTCTTAACTGCAATCGAAACATGATATGTTCTTTCATTGTTGTGTGTGCCGAACATTATATTCTCTGTTCTCGTCTCAACGTACTTGACAGGTCTCCTTATCTTTCTTGCTATGTACGAAAGAAGAGTTATGTGTGTGTAATTAATTATTTTCCCGCCAAAAGCACCTCCCACATTAGGCGGTACAATCATCCTGAACTTCGATGGTGGTATCTTGAGTGCTCCGCATATGAGTGGGAGAGAGAACATTGGCATCTGGTTCACACTGTAAACCTCTATGACATCATGCGTTTCGTCGTAATGAGCAAGAACCGCATTGGTCTCAAGCGGAACAGAGGCATAACGGTGATTCTTAACTGTGTCCTCAACTATAATATCTGCTTTTTTGAAAGCTTCGTCAACATTACCAAGATCCCATATGCCCCTCCAAACCAGATTAGAACCTATATTTTCATGTACGAGAGGCGCGTCTTTTTCAAGCGATTTCTCACCATCGAGGACAACTGGAAGGGGCTCATAGGTTATTTCGACAAGTTCTGCTGCATCCTCTGCAACGTATGGGTCTGTTGCAACTACTGCTACCACCGGCTCACCGTAATATCTGACCTTGCCTACAGCAAGTGGATAATCCTTGAGGTCACCAGATGGCGGCTGTGCAATCTGCATGAACGGTGCGATATTTTTCTCAAGTTCCTCTCCTGTTATAATATCAACGACGCCTTCCAGCTTCCGTGCCTTTGAAACATCTATGTGCTTAATCTTCGCATGCCCATATGTTGAGGTGGCGTAAGATAGATACAAGGTGCCAGGGATCTCATAATCATCCACATAGGTACCCTTTCCCCTTATTGCAATGAGGTCTTCCTTTATCTTGATCGGTTTACCTATGAAACGATCCGATTCTTCAAGATCAGATTCAAGCACCTGCTTCATCTATTGCACCTCTTTCTTACCCATTTTCTTTGAAGCATCAGATATTGCCTTGATAATACTCAGGTATCCTGTACATCTGCATATATTACCTGAAATACCCTCTCTGATTTCCTCTTCCGTTGGATCAGGATTTCTGTTTAGAAGGAAGGTAGCTGACATAAGCATTCCCGGTGTGCAGTATCCACACTGCAGAGCATGATTCTCCCAGAAGGCGTTCTGAAGTGCATTGATGGTTCCGTCATGTGCAAGCCCCTCAACTGTAGATATCTTTTTGCCATCAGCCTCTACTGCAAATACGGTGCAGGACTTAACAGACTTGCCATCCATCAGTACAGTGCATGCACCGCAACTTGTCGTATCACACCCGATATGTGTCCCCTTGAGTTTTGCCACCATTCTGATGAAATCAACAAGAAGCATTCTTGGCTCGACATCAGACTCGTACTTCTTTCCGTTTATTTCTATTTTTACCAATTGCTTACTGGTCATTTTAATCACCTCTTTCCTCCAGTCGATATTTCCTCCAGGGTTCTCTTTACCAGAACCTCTAAAAGATGCCTTCTGTATTCGGTAGATGCATGTATATCATCAGGCGGCTCTGTGCCATCAACAGCCATCTTTGCCGCCTTTGAAATGTTTTCAGGATTAAGTTCCTTTTTTACAAGAAACTTTTCGGCTTTCTCTGCCCTCATGGGGATAGGACCTGCAACACCTAGGGATATTCTGGCATCCTCGACAAATCTGCTTTCTACTTTGAGATTTGAAGCAACAAATGCAATCGGAAACGCCGTGTCCGATTTTGAAATTTTAAGGAAGCTCTGCCTGTACCCAGGTTTCAACCTAACCCTGAAACCAGTAACAATGTCCCCAGGCTCAAGTGAAGTGGTAAACAAATCCTGAAAAAAGCCGTTTATATGAATTGTTTTTTTACCATCCTGGCCGTAGACCATTACCTCAGTATCAGCTGAGAGGAGAGCAGAGGCAAGATTTGCAGAAGGATCTCCATGAGCAATATTTCCACCGATTGTGCCAAGGTTTCTTATCTGCTGATCTGCTATCTTGGCCGCAGCCGTTGATAGTAGCGGGAAGTTATTCCTGATGGTATCAGAAGTGGCAATCATATCATGAGTGGCCATTGCCCCGATATCAAGGGAATCCTTCGAGAGACTAATTTTCTGGTTTATCTCTTTGATCCTTGATAGCGAAACGATGTGTTCCGGTGAATAGATTCTGAGCTTCATCAACGGAATAAGGCTCTGGCCACCAGCCAGTGCCTTTGCATCCTCGTTTGAATAAAGTATCTCTGAAGCCTCTTTCAGCGTTTCTGGTCTGTGATATTCAAAACTCTTCGGTCTCATATATAGTTAAAAGAGATAGGATTATTAAAAATATCGGTTATAAGCAGATCTGCGAGCACAGTCCAAATTATTTATATAAAAAGAGAATCAATCTCTCATAAGATCAATTTCAATTTGTTGTCATTGACTCCCTTAAAGCCAGATATTTGTTTCAATAAATATCGGAAAGCAAGAGAAATGAATTTCAATACCCATGAGGCGATGTGTAATACACAGTTTTACGATGACTGGTTTCTTATTCTATCTATGCTTCTTTTGAACCATTATGATGTGCTCAATTTCCATAACCGATTCCCCAGACTGGTTCAAAACATCAGAAATCAGGTGAACTATACCGTTGTCAGTTCTTTCTTTTTTCTCTCCTACGTGCATTTTACAGGTCAGTGTGTCTCCGATCCTCACCCTCTTCTTTGCCCTCATGTTCAAACCTACCAATGCAATAAATCCACTTTCAAACGGGGATTGTGGAAGGAGATAGACCAGACCGGTTGCGATAGATGCCGTGAGCAGGCCAGGGGCTATTCTGCCTCCAAAATCTGTTTTTTTTGCAACCTCTTCATTGAGAAAGAGGGAGTTATATGCGCCGGTCATGGTGGAAAAGGTTACTATATCACCCTCAGTTACAGTTCTGCCTTTTGTTGTAGCAACCCAGTCCTCTGCAAACTCTTCGAAGTACATATTAGGTTAGAAAAGACGACATCTTAAATTTTTGCAGGTTTGTCTCTACGGGCCGAAGCGGGTTAAAAAAACTTATAGTTACTTCGTATTCAAGATCGATCAGAATGGCATCAACAATTTATGGCAAATATGCTACGAAAAACCAAAAGGTAATGCGTCTTGCGACATATTCAGAGGGCAAAACTGGCTCAAAGAGAACGGCGTTCGTCATAGATGACTATATTTTGGATATAAATGAGGCGAGCAGGTTTTATAATGAATCATTCGGCGATCAGGAGTCGAGGAAGACATATTATTCAGACTTTCACGCTCCAACAGAAATGCTGAGACTAATCCAGGGAGGTCCACACACGATGGATCATCTCGACATACTCTTCAAGCACTTTTCATCGATGGAGACAAGCGAGCTTGAAAAACTCAGGAAGAATTCAAATTTCGTCCTTTCGCTAACTGACGTAAGGATCCATGCGCCACTCAGACCGAACAAGATCATACACACTGCAGGTAATTTTAGGGAACATGCCCAGGAAGGAGCCGAGGCTGGCTGGCCATTCCCTATCCCTCACTGGATATCATTCCTTAAAAATCCGGATGCAGTGATAGGTCATGATGGATTCATTGAAAAACCGAGTTTTACAAAGACACTTGACCATGAGCTGGAGATGGGCATAATAATTGGCAAAAAGCTAAAGAACGTTTCAGAAGAAGAAGCAAAAAAGGGTATTTTTGGTTTCACTGTATTCAATGATGTGACTGCAAGGGATCTTCAGAGAGAAGAGATGAAAAACGGCCTTCTCAACATAGCAAAGAACCTTGACACATTTGCTCCTCTCGGGCCCGTAATTGTCCCATCAAGGTACATTCAGGATCCGCACAAGCTAACCATGGAATTGAGGGTTAACGGTGACCCGAGGCAGCAGGGATCAACCGCCAAATTAAGCGTTAAAGTTGAACAGATAGTTTCCAAGTATTCATGGGTTACCCTTAATCCAGGCGACATGCTTTCGACTGGAACGATATCTGGAGTTGCTGCCTTCAGGAAACCTGATCCAACTCCGTTTTTCCTGAAAAAGGGCGACGTTTTAGAGCACGAAATAGAAACGATCGGCATGATGAGAGCAACCGTAAAAGATGCAGATTTTTAATCAATCTTTAAATTCTTTATTTTAAGAAATTTTTTACATTCAGCGGACATTATTTTTGACAGCTTAATTTTGTGTATTATTTGCAATATGTTGATGTAGGCAATCAAACCCTTCGGCTGACAGAATAACCATACAGGTTTAGTCTGTCTATTAAATAGACAACATTATTATTGAAACAATGAAAAAGCCGCAATATTAAGAAAAGATTAAAGATATGCTATGATATCTTTTTACCTGGTATTTATGGTTTCAGTTCATGCAAAAAACCTTATTGAAGTTGAATCGCAAAAACCATCTGCTACTTATATAGGTGTCTCAGTGGCGAGAAACTTTGATGGCCCTGCAAAGACAAGTGGCAGAGCTGAATATATAAATGATCTATCGAGGAAAGGAATGTTGTATGCATGCATACTGAGGAGCCCTATACCTCATGGCAGAATAAGGCGGATTGATTACACCGAACTACTGAAGAAGGATTACATCAAAGCAGTAATAACTGCTGAAAATACGTCATTTTCAAAAATAGGCCCTATCAGGGATAACCCGCCATTGAAGTTTGAAAAGGTCAGGTCTCTTCAGGATGAAATCCTTGCAGTTGCAACAACTGACCCGGTAAGGGCGAAAGACGATCTTGAGCGCGACGTGGTAGTGGAATACGATGAACTCGAACCGGTATTCGATCCGGTTCGATCCATGGAAAAAACAGCACCACTGATTCACGAAGAATCTGGGAGTAATATTGCAAAAATAAGCTTCAGCACAGATTCAGGAAACGTAGATGAAGCATTTAAAAAATCATATTATACCCGTGAGGATGAATTTGACATACCGAGAGTTGCCTTCGCCCCAATGGGAACACTTGCTGCTCTTGCGGAAGTGGATGAGTCCGGGACGCTCCTTTTTACATCGAATACACAGCAGCCTTTTCAGCTTAGACGGGAACTTGCGGAGGCCCTGAACATAGGTCCGGAAAGTGTCAAGATCGTACAGCCATACATCGGAGGCACTTTCGGCAGAGGTATGGCACTGCAGCCTTTTGAGGTTATTACAGCGGAGCTGGCACTGAGGACTGGGAAACCCGTAAAGGCGGAGTTCACAAGAAGTGAGGACTTTAAATTCTCCCCAACGCGGCAGCCGGTCAAGATCAGGATCAAAACTGGAACAAGCAAGGACGGTATCATTCTAGCAAGGGATGTCACTGCAATTGTCGATACCGGTTCTTATGTATCTTATGGTGCATTTGATGCTAGGGTCATGGCGGCCACCGTAAATGGGCTCTACAGGGTTGAAAATGTCAGGTTCACCGCTTTTGTTACATATACAAACAATCCCTACACAATTAATATGAGGGGAGCTGGAAATCCGCAGATGGACTTTGCGCTGGAGTCTCACCTGGATTCTGTTGCATATGATCTCGGAATAGATCCTGTTGAATTCAGGAAAATGAACTCATATGAAGGCCACTATGTCACGCCGCAAAATATGATAGTAAATAATGCAAATCAGAAGAAGGCTCTTGAGATTGCGGCTAAATTAATTGGGTGGTCAGGAAGACATGCGATCATCGGAAGGGGACCTTACAGATATGGAATAGGCTTTTCAGGGCTGTTCCATGTTGGAGGAGGAGCAAGGGTCTATCACACAGATGGAAGCGGTGCACTCATAACAATCGATGACTTTGGAAACGTGACACTTTACACCGGTATAAGCGAGATAGGGCAAGGATCGATTCAATCACTCTCACAGATCGTTGCGTCTGAACTGGGTGTTCAACTTGAAAAAGTCTCAGTTGTTTACAAGGGGGACAGTTCGGTCAGGCCATGGGACACTGCAACACATGCAAGCAGGGGAACATTCTCTTGCGGAAGGGCAGCCCAGATTGCGAGTCGGAAATTGAAGAATGAAATACTGAAAGATGCGTCAGAATACTTTAAAGAGGATCTGGACAACTTGGAACTGAGCGGCGGTCACATATTTTCAAAGTCTGATCCGCAGAAGGAAATCGAACTTTCAAAATTCATCAGGAGGATGCATTTCCGCAATGACGGGAAAACATACGTAAGCGATTATTACTTTGACCCTGCAACGGAAATGGCTGATGAATTCAATAGGGGCAATATATCATCCTCCTATGTCACCGGAGCCACAGCAGCCCTCGTTGAAGTTGACGTGGAGACCGGGAAAGTAAGGCCATTGAAGATAGTTTGTGTTAATGACTGCGGCAAAATAATAAACCCGAGGGCTGCCAAGGGGCAGATCATTGGTGGAATTGCGCAGGCAATTGGGCATACACTGTACGAAGAGCTCATAGTTCAGGACGGCAGGGTGGAGAACCCAAGTTTCCTTGATTATGAGGTACCAGGCGTGTCGGAGATTCCTGAGATAATAGTTGAATTTATAGAAAGTGAAAGTGAGCAGGGTCCATTTGGTGCGAAAGGAGTTGCTGAGATGGGCATAATCGGGACTCCTGCAGCTATAAATAACGCGGTTTTTGATGCAACAGGAATCAGATTGAATAGAATTCCACTGCAACCGGAGGAGATAGTGAGGAAATTAGAGAAGTCGTCTGGGAGGGAAAATCTAATAAATTAGATTGGTGTTAAAATGGATACAATCATTGATTATCTTAGCAGAGGAACGGAAAAGTATACGACCAAGTACTGGGTGGAGAAGGATAAATCGGCCGAATTTCCGTCTGAGTTTCTCGCCTCCATCTCTGAACTCGGACTCACATCTGTTTTGCTGCCAGAAGAATTTGGAGGCCCTGGAATGTCTATTTCAGATTACGTTAAACTTGTCAGACAGGTATCTGGTTTGCATGGTGTTGCCGGTGGTGACCTCCTTATGGCACACAATACTTTTGGAATTTTTCCGCTTGTTTCCATGGGTTCAAAGGAACAGAAGGAGGAATATCTACCTAAACTGGGGAGCAATAAGATAATTCCATCGATAGCAATCACCGAACCGAATGCAGGCTCTGATACACTTAACATAAGCACAAGGGCAGTTAAATCCAACGGAGAGTATATCCTGTCCGGCAGGAAAATATGGATCACTATGGCTCATCTCTCGAACCTTATGCTTGTTCTCGCCCGCACCTCTAACGAGCACACCAGAACAACGAAAGGACTTTCCCTGTTTCTTGTCGATCCAAAGGAGCACAAAAATATCAGGATATCTAGGATAGATGACATAGCTCTCAGATGTCTTGGTTCTTGCGAGGTCTTCTTTGATGATGTAGATCTGCCGGAAAGTTCACTGCTTGGAAATGAGGGTGAAGGATGGAAGGCACTGACGCCGGTGCTTAATCTGGAAAGGCTATCCACTGCATCAATGGCTGTCGGCGCGTCCGATCTTATCATGAGAGAGACAATTGATTACGCAGTGAAGAGAAAGCTTTTCGGGAAATCTCTTGGGTCAAATCAGGCAGTTCAGTTCCCGCTCGCACAGGGCAAGATAGCAAGTGAAGCAAGCTGGAGGCTTATTCGCGATGGAGCAGCAAAGCATGACAGAGGTGAGGATTACTTCCTTGAAGCCAATGCAGGCGCATACCTGGCTGCAAATTCAGCTTTCCAGATAGCAGATCACGCCATGCAGGTATTCGGCGGAATGGCTTTCGCAGTGGATATGGGAATTGAGATGCATTGGAGAAATCTCCGTCTGTTCAGAGTTGGCCCAGTATCAGAACAGATGGCCCTATCACTCATATCTAGGCACATTCTGGGAATGCCACCATCATTCTGATCCTGTTGTTCCATGCATGGGAATTTGCCAGATTAGGCTAAATTAAATAGCACTTTCCCCTGCAGAATCAGTTATGGACATTCTCATAGAGTCCCAGTTTTTCAGCTTTTTCATGTATGTATAAGGAAGCTATCAGATCAAGTTCGGCATATCCAACCGACTTGAATATGTGAAGATCCCCATCTTTTCTTTCTATAATTTTTATTCCCTGTATAATTTTCCTGAATTCATTTACCTCTCTTTCGTAAATGATTTTCTTATTGATTGCATTGGCCATATCACCTGAATCTTTCAGTACATGTGCCTTCAGATCTGCAGTCAGTGTCTTGGCCCGCTTTATAGATTCCTCGTCCAATTCTTTCCGATCTGGGAGCGTTCCTATGCTGACGATAATCGCACCTCTTTTGACTTTATCTCCTGAAATAACCGGAACGGCTGAATTGGTTGCCAGAACCAGAACATCCGAAACAGTAATGACAGCATCAGCACTTTCTGCAGTACCTGACATTAGGCATTCACCAGAAAGTCTCTTTGAAAGTTCCGTGCGGTGAGCCAAATTAGGGCTGTAAATAATCACACTATCGAATTTTTTAGTCTTCAGGATCGACAGACCTATGAAATAGGCTTCATTCCCGGACCCAATTATTCCAAGAACTCCACCATCTGAATGATACATCATTTTCACAAACAGTGCCGCCTGAACGCCTGTCCTCAATCCAGTAACGAAATTCGAATCCATCAGGGACATAACCTCACCATTCGAGGCCCTCGCGAGCATAGTTATACCGGTAACTTTCTCCTTCGAGATGGATGGGTTCTTTTGGTATTCAGAAACAAGCTTCACAAGAAACGCGTCTCTGGAGCGATCGAGAATTGACATGTTTAACCAGACTGCTGAAATATCTGGAAGGCTGAAAAATTCCCTTGTCAGATTGAGGCCCCCATTATCCTTTTTCAGCTCCCTTTCAAGGTATGATGAGAATTCGATAAAATCAGTGCATTTCATTGCATTTTGAGCATTGACGAATTTTATCATGAATCATTCCTTCATCCCAAGTGTTTTCTCTGCGATATTTGCAAGTGCTATCTGTTCGGAAATAGGTCCAATCCTGTAGTACCTTATATCTCTGAATAACTTCTCTACAGTACTGGACACATAGCCGGCTGCGCCAAGTGTCTGAAGCGAGCAATCAATAGCATCATACGCGGACCTGATTGAGGTATAATAGGCAGTCCATGGCATATCCCTGCTCGTTTTAATCAGACCATTATCCCAGATCTTCGATACGCTTCTAACATGTGATTTTGCAGCCTGGAGGAAGGAATAAGATTGGGCGATGGGAAACTGTATCCCCTGGTGTGATGATATAATCTTACCGAACACCCGCCTTTCTTTAGCATACTGCACTGCAATGCTCAGGGCCATTTCAGCCATACCGATAAACATGGCTGCAAGCAAAATGCGATCCAGTACAAAGGTATTAGAGAGCATCTGCCATGCTCCATCCAATTCTCCAAGTATCATGTCACTGGGTACATTGACTGCATTAACCTGCAGCGAATAGATTGGAAGGAAATCAAGACCCATCTTCTCTAAATTTACGAAGTCGGAGGGCAGATACTGTTCCTTTTTGGTAACAAAAGTTGTCAAACCTAAACTTTTTTTCTCATGAGGCTGCGACGTCCTTGCAACCACCATCAGCAGATCTGCATTCTTTGCATTTGTAACATAATGTTTCTTTCCAGATATTATGAAATTGTCACCTTGTCTGGAAGCTTTAGTGTTGATGCTGAATGCATCCGAGCCGGACTCCAGTTCCGTGAGCGCTAGATTTATCTTGATTCTTCCGGAAATCAGGTCAGGTAGAAATGCCTTAAGTTTCTCGTTTCCGAAGTCACTTAACATCTTCGCAGACAGGTTCTGCGCTATGAGGAGGTAACCAAAAGTCCCGAACTGTTTGCTGAATTCTAAAACAAGTTCAACAAAATCTGAGAGATCAATCCCGTCTCCTCCGTTTTCTTTTGAAACAAGGAGCCCAAAGAGTTTTTGCCTGCCAAGTGAGTTCCACAGATCGTCGGGAAAATGCCTGTCATTACAGATAAAATTGAAATATTCTTTTCCTAGATTGTTGGCAATTTCTCCGAGTATCTGCAAATTTTTCATAAAGAAGTCTCCGGATCTTTATCTTTACAGATTACTTCCCCTTATAGGAAGCCTTTCTCTTCTGAAGGAATGCCTGGACACCTTCCTTCAGGTCTTCTGTATAGAAAAGAGATGAATTTTCCTTCAATTGATATTCCATGGCCTCATCTGTTCCGAGATGTGGGCCATTGTTGATCACTGCCTTGATGGCGCCCATCGCAAGAGGAGCTTTCTCTGCCAGTGCTTTCGCAATTTCACCAGCTTTTGTTAGCAATTCTTCAGGTTGTGTTACATAGTTGACGAGCCCAAGCGAAAGAGCTGTATCGGCAGTCATCCACTCGCCAAGAAGTGCAATTTCCTTCGCCTTTAGTTTACTTATGTTTCTTGGTAGTCTAACAAGTATACCGGCACCCGGACTTATTGCAACATTAACCTCCGGCAATCCAAACTTAGCCTTATTTGAAGTTACTACAAGATCGACGGCCTGTATTGTCTCAAGATTACAAAAACCGTTGACTGCAGCAATTATTGGTTTCCTGAGATGCTCCATCTGTCTGAACAGATCAATGACCTTCCTGTTGAATTTCTCAATTCCTGCTGCATCATACTTGAGGAATTCGTCAAGGTCCCCTCCAACCGAAAAGCCTTTTCCCTTTCCAGTTATTATAAGTACTCTTATATTAGGATCCATTGCTGATTCGGATAGCAGATGAGTAAGTTCGTCAACAAGACCCTCATTCCACGAATTCAGTTTATCTGGCCTGTTAAAGGTAACTGTAAGGACCCTGCCTTCCTGCGCCGTTTCTATGAATTTAAAATCCATGCTTAGTTATAGCGACGGAATTTATAAAATGTTATGTAATACCGGCTTTCTGTTATTAGTTAAAATATGATACTTGAATCTATCTTTTATCATTTGTCCGAACTAACCGGATGGGAGGGAGGCCTTAGAAAACAATTACCCCTCTGCCACCAATTAACCCACTTTTGAGTTTTTCCAGCGCTTCGTTTATCTCTTCTATCCTGAAGCGGTCAACGTTCAACTTTATTTTTCCTTTTTCGTAGAGTTTGACTATGTCATCAAGATCATTATAGCTTCCGACTAGGTTGCCAATGACTGATATTTCGGATCCAACGAGTTTTACAGTTGTAACATTCAAACCCCCGCCGTATCCTATTATAGAATATATCCCACCTTTTCTTAATCCCTTAATCGAGGCTTGAGGGGTTTCAGATTCGCCAACGAAGTCAAAAATTACATCTGCTCCAGTGTTTTCTGTTAATTTCAACAATTCACCGGAAAAATCTTTTCCAGAAGAATGTATTGTATGCGTGACGCCGAGGCGCTCTGCAATTCGTATTTTCTTTTCATCAGCGTCAACGGCTATGATGTTGCATTCAGTAAGGCACTTTAGTACCTGGACAGCAATCTGCCCCAGCCCTCCGGTACCTATCACCGCAATATTCGCGTCAGGTGGCATCGAATGTATAACCTTGTTCAGCGCATGGTAGACAGTTACACCGGCATCTGCAAGCGGTGCAGCCCCCGCAAGGTCAGATGACTGTTTCAGTTTCACAAGGCTTCGGCTTCCGGTTCTTATATATTCTGCGAACCCTCCATCGCTTCCATCGAGCCCAGGGGAAAAACCGTTGTCACAAAGCATGTCCATCCCCGATCTGCAAGCCCTACAAAGGCCACAGGAGTTCTGCGGGTGTAATATTACTGGATCACCTTCCCTCAGATTCGGAATATCTCCAATTATCTCCTCAACAAAACCAACGTTTTCATGCCCAAGTGTATATGGCAGATTGGGATAATTAAGGCTCTCTTTCATCAACCCATCAATTATGTGAATATCTGTTCTGCATATCCCCGCTGCTGCTGTGCGGATAATAACATCACCGAAATTCACAGCAGATGGAACTTCTATATCCGATATCTTTAATTTCTCGCCGTATTTGTAAAGTCTGGCAGCCTTCATCTGATCTATCTCATCCCAATCGGGATAGAGTTATATTAAATATTCGAGCATGTGGAAAGAAATGACCCAAAGGTTTTATTAAAAAGCTCTATCCCCAGTTGTCTACATAAGTTTGGTGATTATTATGAAAGTAAACCCTCCTTATTTCCTGAGTAAAGAAGATTATGAAAAATTGAAACTGATAGCAGATATTATGATACCTAGCAATGGCCCAGAAGAACCGGGTGCATCTGCCGTCGGAACTGCTAATTACATTGATTCTGAATTTGGCAATATGTCCGAAACTGAAAGGGAGGAATTAAGGAAGGGGATAGCACTCTTCCATGATTATTCTAAAAGGATTTTTGAAAAAGAACTTTCAGATCTTAGTCAGGATGAGATTTCAGAACTTTTTAAAAAAATGCATACAGATCCAGCCTCTCGCCTCAGTTTCCTTTTAGTCAGATCACTTTGTATTATGGGATTTTACTCTGATTATACCGATCCATGGTATGACGGGGTTAGTGCGTGGACCTGGATGGACTATGGTGGCAAAGGAATATCTGGTCTCAACAAAGACTGGTCCTTCTTGGAGATATACAGAAAAAATAAACATAAGACCGGGCAGTCAGATAATGAATGAATATAATATGGAGGTAATGAAATATTGAATGATTACGACTATATAATAGTAGGATCTGGAGCCGGCGGTGGACTGCTGGCATACCGTCTTTCAGGCACAGGGAAACGAGTGGCTTTAATAGAGGCCGGAGGTTTTTATGGGCCTGACAACTTTAACAGGTTTGAGCTCCAGGCCGTTAGAAACCTCTGGTGGCCATCAACATGGACATCAAACTATGAGAGAAACAATAATGAATCAACAGAGGAGATGATGCTTGGAATGGGTCGCTGTGTCGGTGGATCTACAACTATTTTCACAGCAGTTGCACACCGGGCATTTCCAGAAAACATTGATAACTGGCATAATGAGACGGGTATGCTTAATTTCAGGGATGAGCCTATTTCATACAGCGACCTTAAAGAATCTTACAGGAGGGTCGAAATGGAAACCAAGGTCCGCAAGTATACTGAATGGGACAAGGGAACGGAGAAAATCGCAGAGGGATTCAAACGGATAGGCCATCCTCTCTCGCCCGTCGATGCCTTTGTTACTCCTGCATGCAATCAGAACGCATGCCTCTTTGGATGCCCGACCAATGCCAAAATGGGGAGTCTTGTCACCTATATCATACCGGCAATCTACAATGGAGTCGATCTCTATCCCGACACCTTTGTAACAGAAGTATTGACAAGAAATTCATCCACTGATAAGCCGTTGGAAGCGTATGGTATTAAGTACAGGGACAAGGAAGGGAGTACTGGAACAATTTTAGGAAAGACAATTATACTTTCGGCAGGCGCACTCCAAACACCGCAGATTCTCCTCAGGTCTGGGATAAGGGAGAAAACCGGTTATTCTAAAAGTTCAATGCAGATTGGCCAGAATCTTGGTGTGAACATCGGATCCGTGATGTATGGTATATTTGATGAGGATCTGTACAACTGGATACTCCACCCTCTTTCCGCAAACATATCAGAATTTGCACTGGAGAAGAATGGCGGTTTCCTTCTGGAAGCATCAACAGTCTTCGAGGCACCTATCGGATTCACAGATACGCTTTTGGATGCTGACGGAACTCCAGTATGGGGGCATGAACTTAAGAGGATTACGAAAGTTTATAAGAAAATGGCCGGAGTATTCATCAACACTCATGACATTAACAACGGAAGCGTTGAAATCGATGACTCAGGCAAAACAAAGCTCTATAAGAAATTCACGTCAAAGGATCGTGAGCATTTCAGGAAGGCACGTGACCTAATACAAGATGCAATGCAATCAGTCGGTGTCAAAGAGGTGCTGCATTCAGTATACTTATCCCATCATGTCCAGGGAACCTGCAGGATCGGTGAAAATAAGGAGAAATCGGTTGTCGATTCCAGTTATGAGATGCATGACGTCTCAAATCTTTTTGTTGGCGACGGCAGTCTGATGCCTACAGTGATTGATGCCAATCCTTCACTGACAATATACGCGCTCGCTGATCGGCTTTCTAACCAACTGATTAAGAATATACAGAAATAAACTATTTCTCCTCTGCAAATGGTTTTCCTACATCAGTCCAGGCTTTGTGTTTCTTCTTGGCATTGGCCAGGAATAATAGACCGACGATAGCCCATACTATGATGATTACAGGTGCGTAATAAACAGGGTAGGTGAACGGAAAGAAGAGACTGTAACCAATGCCTATAGCAGTTGCAAGATATATCGCCGGTACTACCACATGGTAGAAAGCATTGATCTTTATTCTCCTGAAGAAAAGAGGCAGTGCTACCGATCCCAGTATGTGGCCAACAAGGGAAGCAACACCCGCAAGCAGTATAATGAATATAAATCCCTCAAGTGGACCAAGTACAATTCCGGCTGTCACTGCTGTCAGGATAGCAACTACGCTCAGAGTGAAAAGTGCTAAAGCAGGGGTCTGATGTTTTTTGCTTGTTCTACCTAGAAAACCAGGAACAAGTTTATCCCTGCCCATTGAAAAAAGGAGTCTCGCTGATGCATTGATAGGTGCAAGAGTTCCGGCGAAGACGCTATTTATGACAAAAAGGAACATTACAAAGAGGAACGCCCCACCAAGATACTGGTCTGAAAGTATCAAACCAGGGACCCCTGAAGAGGCAAATGATGCCATGTTAGGGATACCCCACCCAACAGTCATTGCATATGAAAATAGAACAAAAGTAATAGCTGTTATAACGTAACTGATCAATATTGCCTTCTTCATTATCTTTATTGGTGCCTTTGCTTCTTCTCCTAGATAGACTGCTCCGCTGACTCCAGACAGCGCGGTGAATCCAAATATTGCCCCAAGGAAGACACCGCTCCAGCCGGTTGGACTAAGGGAAGGGGAAAAAACAGAGAGAGTATTTGTCACAGCAGGTTGGATAATTATCCCTATGCTTAATGCGATGAGTATTCCTATTTCCAAAATTGAGGCCACCAGGCTGTATTTTAAAGAGGGCCTTATGCCATAGAATGCAAGAAGGAAGACGAGGGCTACCATCAGTATAGTGAGAGGAATCCAAGCATAAGCAGGAAAGACTCCGAAACCCAAAATTGAAAAGACACCTGGGAAAATAACTCCAAATAGAAAAACGCCTGCGCCAGCACTGAAGAAGAAGTAATTTAGCATGTAAAACCACCCAGTGTAGAAACCATATGATGGAGACACCGCTCTTGCTGCAAACTGATAAAAGCCCCCTGCGCCAGCCAACTTTTTTGAAAACTGATAGGGTGTATTTATCCACGCTAAACTTATTATGATGGCGAAGAGAATCGCAAGTGGGAAAGCACCGTATGCAAATGATGCCGTACCAAGCAACACGCCAAATGCTGCACCCATAGGTGTAATCAGAGCAATCGACTGCGCCAACAGATAAGGAAAACCAACTGAATTAGTTTTAAGATTATTATCTGTTAATGTCACTAAAGATATCAACGTTACTGCATATATAAAAGCTCCGGTATATATTTATTATATGAAGTGGAAAAAATAATTGAGACTTGGAACTCTTCTGACAGATAGAACCTTTATTGCTATAATTATCAGTGTAACAAGAAACTTATAATCTCGAGATTCTGAATTTTGAATTAAAATGAGCAGTTTATAGGAATAAAAGTTAGAATTTCTGTCTGAAGTATCAATTCATTTGTTCTGATTACCTGAAAGTTTATTGACTATCAAATAAGAGTTAACAATGATTTTTTAGATGTAGAACCGCTTCTTAAAAGAAAAATTTATAGTTTAATTCAAACTTGAAGTATATGTACGATTCGCTTTTTGAGCCAAAAACAGTTGCCATAATAGGAGCCTCTCAGGACCCCGCAAAAATTGGAAACGCGATTTTAGTCAATCTGGTTGGATCAGGCTACAAAGGTAAGATAATACCCGTAAATCCTTCTTCGAAGGAAATACTAGGAATTCCAACGGTACCATCAATGGATTCATTGATGGAAGAGCCGGATCTGGTTGTAATCGCCCTTCCAGCATCAAAGGCAGCAGAGAGTCTAAAAAGCTGCATAAAAGTAGGAGCTAAGTTCGTAATATTAATCGCTGGTGGATTTTCTGAAACTGGCAAGGAAGGGAAACAGAAAGAGGATGAGATACGAAATATCTTGAAATCAACAAAGACAAGACTTATTGGACCAAATACTCTCGGAGTTTATTTCCCATACTCCGGGGTTAACACAGCACTCACATCAAAGGGAAGGATGAATTTTCCTGTTCCTGGTGATATTGGTTTTATCTCTCAGAGTGGTGCTCTTGGTCTACTCACAATGGATGGGATTTCTGAGTACGGCGTTGGAATATCTGCATTTCTAAACCTTGGTAACAGGGCTGACCTTGATGAGATAGATCTGCTTGATTATCTAGTTCATTACAAGAACACGTCAAGTATCTGCATCTATCTGGAGAGTGTACCAAAGGGCAAGGAGTTTTTTGACAGGGTCAAGACAATCTCACCAAAGAAACCTATTGTAATTCTGAAATCTGGCAGGACACCCGAATCTGCCAAGGCTGCTTCTCTTCATACAGGTGCAATGGCAACTGATGACAATATTATTAACGGTCTGATTTCACAGTCTGGTGCATTAAGAGCATATGATGAAACCGAGCTTATAGACTATGGCAGGGTTTTGGCCTATTCGAAGAAGATGAGGGGCGATAACATTGCGATTATCACAACTGCAGGGGGTGTTGGGGTTGTAACATCCGATTACGTATCATCGAGGAAGAATGGCATTGGATTGCGACTTGCAAAATTCACTGAACGCACAAAATCAGAAATCAGGGAAACAATCGTTCCATTTGGATCCTCTGAAAACCCGATAGATATGACCGCAGATGCAAGTGTAGAAGAATTTGGTAAACTAATTGACATTCTCGATAAAGCGCAGGAGATTGATGCCATTATCGCATACCCTCTCCCACAGACTCCAAAAATGGGTCCAGAAATAGTCGATGTTATCTCTGAGAAAACTAAGACGGGAAAAAAACCGATTATAGTTGGTGTGCTTGGTTCCAAAATCTCAAAGGATCTTCTGGTCTCGTTTGAACAGAGGAGGATACCTTCATATCCCAGTATTCAGAGAACTGTTAAGGCCTGCCTTGCACTCAGGAAATACAGTAAATACATGCTGAGGAGGTATCCTGATGAGCAATAAGGGGCTGGAATATCTGATCCGTTCTTCTATGTATGATGAATATCACCTTAAGGAGCTATTAAGGGAAAATAATTTCAATGTACCAAATCGCATCCTCCTGGAACAGGATATTAAGACAAAACCAAAGAACCTGGTATATCCGGCTGCTCTGAAAGTTGTAGATATAAACATTCTCCATAAGAGCGAGAAAGGCGGGGTTAAACTCTGGATTCAGAACTGGGATGAAGCGGCCTCTGAAATCAAAAAGATGAAAAACAGATTCCCGAATAAATCACTCATGCTGGAAGAGATGTCCCTGAAAGGAGTGGAGACAATCGTTGGCGTTGTTGAGGATAGCCAGTTTGGACATTTTTTGATGTTCGGAACTGGTGGAATATACGCGGAGTTATTCGGTGATGTTTCTTTCAGATCAATCCCGCTCGACAAAAACGATGCCGAGGAGATGATCGAGGAGACGGCACTTTCAAAATTGATTGAAAGTGGTTTCAGGGACATAAAAGTTGATCATGACTGTGTTGTCAATTTTCTGCTGAATGTATCCAGATTCGTCGATCAGAACAAAGAATTGATTTCTCAGCTGGATCTCAACCCTGTTATGTTCGACGGCTCAACAAGTATAATACTCGATGCAAAGCTTATACCGCGCCAGACAGGCAGTAAATAAATTCTATCAGTTATATTCACTGGTTGCTCAACAATACCAGCCCCTTGTTTATCAGGTTCCCATTATAACCCAAACCACCAAGGCCAGATACGATTCCTCTGCTGGCACCTTTGACCTGCCTTCCACCTGCTTCGCCACGAAGCTGCTGGACTGCCTCGACGAAGAGGGAATAACCACCTGCTGTCCCAGCCTGACCTCCGGAAAGCTGCCCACCACCAGTATTAACTGGCAGGCTTCCATTGAATGATATGTCGTTTTTCTCGACAAATTTGCCGCCATTGCCTTTTTCGGCAAATCCCAATGACTCAAGCTGCATGAGAGCTATAATGGTGAAATCATCATAAAGTTGCAGAAAGTCGATATCTTTCCGGGAAATTTTGCTCATCTCCAGTAATTTCTCCATGGAACTGTGCATGCCCATATCTGTAATATCTCTGAGTTCATCAGTTGCAGCGTAATTTAATGATGTGTCAAAACCATCCATGAATACTGGTCTGTCAGTTAGTTTAAAAGCAGCTGAAGGTGTACTTACCATCATTGCGTATGCAGCGTTTATGGGAATTACAGCATCGAGCATCCTGACAGGTTCGGCAATCATGGGTGAATTAAGATATTCATCCATCGTCAGCGGTTTCTGCAGATACGCATTGGGATTCTGGCATGCATTCTTTCTCTGTGCAATAGCCACCATCCCGAGCTGTTCAGCAGTAGTGCCATAAGTTTCCATATGCTTTCGCATTATCAGTGCAGCCTCGCTTAATGGTCCTATCATACCCAACGGCATCTCATAATTGAGTTCGTATTTCCATGTCCTATCCGGCCTGAATGAATTCGGTGAGTTGAACGGGGTCATGGAAGAATCAGAACCAATTACAATCACATGATCAACGAATCCAGAATTCAGTGCAATCTGAGCCTGGATCATCGAGAAGAGTGCAGAAGCTCCGCCATGATCGCTTGCGTATGTTAACTTCGGTGAAAGGCCAAGGTTGCTTATAACCTCAGATGTCCAGATGAGGGCATGTGGCCACATTGGTCTATTCAATACAAGGGCATATCTAGTAGAATCAAGTTCCTTTTTTGTCATTTGTATATTTTTCAGAAGACTATTAAGCGCGATTGCCTGATACTGTTCGTTCGTGAATATATCCTCATTCTTGTCTTTTCTTGCTCTCGATGGTTTAACGATAGAATAACCAGTTATTGCCGCTTTTTCCATATATACGGCAGAACTGGATTAGACTTAATTTTTTCCATTTTATCCTGGAAGAAACAGCTTTACATATTAGGTGATGACATAATACAAACGGCATGAGCAATGGCAAAGATAGCCAACCCTGAAATAGAAAAACTATAATCGTTGATGTCTCTGAACATAACTTTCCAGTTCGCGATATGCTATCTTTCCAGCAGAGGATTTTGGGATTGATTCCACGAATTCTATCGACCTTGGTATTTTCAAAACTGAAATCTTCTTTTTCAATGCATCTTTTATATCTGAATCTCGCATTGGAAATAGTGGAACAACGAATGCCTTCACAATTTCTCCATATATTGAATCAGGTACGCCTATAACAGCAGCCTCTTTTACGCCATCTAATTCCAGTAAAGCTCTCTCAACCTCCTGTCTCCATATCTTATATCCACCAGAAATTATTACGTCTTTCTTTCTGCCGAGCAGATAAACACCCCCTTTATTTACATATCCCAAATCCCCAGTCCTGAGGAAACCATTTTCGGTGAAGGCAATGGACGTTGAAACCGGGTCATTCCAGTAACCACCCATGACCTGTGGGCCTTTCACGCAGAGTTCGCCGACCTGCCCATCTGGTAATAAAGAACCATTTTCGTCAAAAGCCCTGACCTCAGTCATCGGGAGAGGGCTGCCGACGAAGTCTGGTTCATAATAATTTAGTTCTGCAACCGTGATCTGGGGGGCAGATTCAGTCATTCCCCAACCGACATTTATTATCTTACCAGTTTTTTCGTGAAATTTATTGAATGTAGGTTCCAGTAATTTTGCGCCAGAGCTGAAGAAAACTTTTACACTTTGTAAGTCTAATTTCCCGATGCTATCATCATTATTGATGTAATTGTAGACAGTCGGGACTGCGACAAGAACTGTGACTTTATTTTCTCTGATCTCCTTGATCATCTGTTCCAGATCAAATTTTCTCATTATAACGAGTTTCGCTTTAGAATACATCGCCACATTCATTATGCAGTTAAGCCCGCCTGAATGTGTTGCTGGCAGTAATTGCAGGAAAGTCTCTTTACCAGGCTTAAGAGACCATCTCTCAGACAAACTCCTGACAACATGATGTATATTTCTATGTGAGAGCACAACACCTTTTGGCGTCCCAGTTGTGCCACCAGTAAACAGGATCAGGACAGGATCAGATTCCTCTCTTGAAATTTTGTTTTTGCCTGGATTTATCGAGCCAATCCACTCCTTGAACAAGGGACCCACGTTTATTGTCAGTCCATTAAATTTATCGAAGAAATGCATTTTCCCCTCATCCACAAATGCCAATTCAGGCGTTGTTTTCAGCAAAATTTCAGAAACCTCGGTAATACTGGATCTGAAATCAACAGGAACGGCAATTCCCCCAGACCTGATGGTTGAATACAGAACAACAAAAAATTCCCAAGAATTTGGAAGGAAAATAGCAACCCTTGAGCCCTTGCCCCTTATCTTCCTAGAAACGAACGATGAAAGTCTTGAAACAAGATCGTCTATCTTACCCCAGGAGAATATTTTGCCCTGGTCAATCAGGCAGGTAGAATCCGGTTTACTACTTTTGATGAAATTATCGATAAAGTTTGTTTCTTCTCCCCCATCCACTTGTGGTTAGTTACGATTAAAATATATATTTTTTTGATGACAGAGGCAGCCAACTTGTAAATTATCTGGGTGCGTGAAAGAGACGAATCGTTAATTCTTTCAGTATAATCAGGACAGTTTAAATCCTGGCAGTCCTATTTCACCCGCATCCAGAGGATCCAAGGAAACATGCTGCCCTACTCTGGCATTTCGGTCCTTCAACCTTCCGTATATCCTAATTCCATCTTCAAGTTCTACAGAAGCAATCAGATATGGTAATTCAGATTCAAATTCCTTTGAATTCATTATAACCCTCTTAATAAGGGTGAACGTGTAAATTTTTCCTCTTCCATTTGATTCTTTCCAGCCCAGATTAAGCGAACCACATTTAACACATATAGGTTTCGGATAAAACTGTAAATTCTTG
Organism: Thermoplasmata archaeon; assembly: GCA_021797055.1. The sequence continues at coordinate 47,087 of JAKAAI010000001.1, forward strand.
CAATCGTTGCATTGCTGAATCAGAAGTTTTCCGTTTTTAAGACCCGTGAACAGGGCTGAATTAACCAAATCGATCTCTGGCTTTGGCTTCATCTCTGACGACATCATCCAGTAATGCTTCAAACATTTAAGGATTATTTTACCAACTATAATTTTTCAGGATTTTAGTAAATGTCATCTATTTAGAAATAAGCGCTATCAATGGACTTTATTAAAAAATAGATTGCAAAGTAATATGAACTAGGATAACTTCTTTGACTATGCCTTTGAACGTGAATGTTGAAGATTATCTAAAGCCTGAAAATCTGGAAGAGGCATGTGATTTCCTCAGGGAGAACGAGGACGCAATGCCCGTAGCAGGTGGAACCGGGATATCCATATTTATGAACAAGGGTCTGATGAGCAGCGTGAGAAGTCTGGTTGATCTGGACGGACTTGGGCTATCTTTCAGTAAGAAAAATAATGATTTGTTAGAGATAGGCTCAATGACAAAGCTTGCAGACATGATCCCGTTGACCAGAGATCTTGACATTACAAGAACTGCCTTACTCTCAATACCTAAGGAAATAAGAAACTTGGGTACTTTAGGCGGACAGGTTTTTACTGCATATCCTGCCTTTGACATGTCCGTATGTCTTTTGGCACTCGGAGCCACTGTAAATGTCTTTGACGGGTCCTCAAATAAATCAATAGCACTGGATGGACTATATTCGGGTATGTTTCAACCAAATATACCGCCTGGTGGTATTATCAGATCCGTGATGATTCCATTGAACAAATTTAACAAGACCAAATACGTAAAACTTGGTAAAACCGGTCACGGTTTCAGCGATATAAGTTTCGGCTTATCTGCGGACATCAGAGACGGAACTATTAAAAAAATTGCGATAGCGGTTGGAGGCGGATCGCTTGAATCCGAGCCAATCAGGTTAAGGGCTGTAGAAGAGAGATTAAATGGAGCAGAGCTAACAAAAGAGGCGATAAACGCGGCTTTTTCGTTGGTTAGTGAAAGCAAGTCCATTCAATTCAGGTCTGATGAGAGGACAAGCTCTGATTTCAGGAAACATATGCTTGCAGTTCATATAAGTCGAATACTAACAGATTTCCAAAACAGGGGTGCTTATTGATGAAAAGCCAGAAAAAGATTAATTTTACACTTAACGGTGAAAGAATCAGCACACCATTCAAGCCAGGAGAAAGCGCCCTTGATATTATAAGGAACAGGCTTGGTATTACTGCTGTAAAGCAGGGATGTGAAGGTGAGGGTTGTGGCGCGTGCACATTAATAGTGGATGACAGGGCCGTTTATTCGTGCATGATGCCCTCTTTCAGGCTTAATGGTAAAAGAGTTGAAACTGCGGAGAATATTTCTATAACAGGCGATCCTAACCTTATCCAGAAAAATTTCATGGAAAACTGGGCTTTCCAGTGCGGATACTGTACTCCAGGTTTTGTAAATGCGATTGAGTCAATGATAAGGGAAGCCAGGGATAACAATGAAATTAATACCAATTTCAACGGAAACCTTGATGAATTCGTAAGGGACGGCCTGAATGGGCACATATGCAGATGCACAGGGTACCTACCAATAATTGAATCAGCAAAAAAATCGATAAAGGATTCACTGACAATGCACGATGAATCCAGTAATAATCAGAACAGGGCGGATGCATTACGAGACGGGGAAATTTAATACAATGAAAATGAAGGATAGAGTTGTCATTGTAACCGGCGGCAGTTCAGGAATTGGAAAAGTAGCATCAATATACTTCGCTAAAGAGGGCGCTATAGTTGTAGTTGCGGATATGATAGAAAACCCACGGGATGGAGGAAAAAGTACCGTCTCAGAAATTCTTGATATAAATGGAATATCCACATTCAGGAAAACAGACATGACATCAGAAAAAGAGGTGTCTGAGCTCTTTGAATTTGTTGTTGGTAAATACGATAAGGTAGATGTCGTCGTCAACAATGCAGGTATATCGCTAAACAAAAGTGCGCTTGACACTTCTGCTGATGAATTTATGCATGTAATCGATAACAACCTCAAGAGTGTATTTTTAGGCTGTAAATATGCAATAAAACACATGATTATCAGGAAAGAGGGAAGGATAGTTAATATAGGATCAAATTTTTCATTTGTAGGAAGGGCAAATCTCTCTGCATATGTGGCCTCAAAGACTGGAATCATAGGTCTTACAAGGGCGCTTGCTGTTGAAATGGCCCCTTATGGTATCAATGTAAATGCAGTATGTCCTGGTGGAACCAGAACTGAAGCAACTAGGTCACTTTTGGAGGATCCTGCCAGCCTGGCTGAACTCGGTAGAAATATACCACTGAGAAAGGAAACCAAATTCATTATGGAGCCTCATGATGTCGCTAAAGCAATTTTATTTATTGCGAGCGATGATGCCAAAATGATAACCGGTTCATCTCTTCTGGTAGATGCAGGCTGGGATGCCTGGTAGCATCTGCATTATAGGTGCAGAAGAGGAACTTACTTTTATGGAGCAGATATTATATTAGTCTTCCATGATTGGAAAGTTTATCTAAATTTTTATAAAATATCTGTGTGCTATAGGGTCGCTCAGCAAGCATCCCACCTCAGTTCAGAACTGATTTCATTGAACGCTGAGTATCCCTTTTCCAGTGCCGTTCTGTTGATAATATAAGCGTTTCCGCTGAATCTTCGGGAGATAGCAGCAAGCATGTCTTTCATCTCAAAAGGGAAAATGCCTGATGCCATGGCAGCTCCAAGTAGAACTACATTCGAGGCACGGTAGTCACCACAGCTCTCAGCAAGTGAAACCGATTCGATGAAGCGTGCTCTTAAGTTTCTATCTGAAGAGAGCATTTTCTTAATGTCAGGATATTCCTGCCTTCGGATGCCAAGTGAAACAGGTGGAATTTTTTCTGATCCCACTATGCAGAGTCCGTTTTTTGCTAATTTTGAGATGTTCCTTATAGATTCCATAGATTCAAGTGCTATTATCATGTCCGCTCCCATTTCAGGTATCATGGATCCTTTTCCGTCTCCTATCCTGATATCCACGAATACACTTCCTCCCCTCTGAGCCAGACCGTGTATTTCGGACATGACAACGTTGTGTCCACTTACAATTGATGCATCTGAAATCAGCAACCCTGCGGTTATGACCCCCTGGCCGCCCACGCCACAGACCCTGATATTTAAGGCCATTAATCAGTTCACCACCTTCGAGATAGCCCTGAATGGACAGACGTATATCTCCGAGCAAAGTCCGCACCCGTCACACAACCTGCTATCAATCTCTATTTTCCCGGACGAATACATGATGGCAGGGCAGGCAAAATTCTCAATGCAGTTACCACACTGCGTGCATTTTGACTGATCGATTGCATATGGCACTATTTTACCTATTTTTTTTCTCGAATGGTCCGTTATGATCGCGCACTCCCTCCTTGTTATAATTACAGATAACTCATCCATGTGAAGCGCATCATTCACCGACCTCATAGTTTCTCTTATATCGAAAGGATCAACCACCGAAACATTCCTAACTCCGCATGACCGCACTATATCTTCTATTCTTATTGCCTCCGCCCTGTTTCCCATGCTGTCGACTGGCATTCCAGGATTTGACTGCTGGCCAGTCATAGCTGTAGCTGCATTGTCCATAATAATGAGTATTATATTTGATCCATTATGGACGGCATTTACCAGTGGAGGAATGCCTGCATGGAAAAATGTTGAGTCCCCTATGAATGCGATTATTTTCTGTTTGGTTGACTTTGAGAAACCCTGTGCTATCCCGATAGATGAACCCATGCTCAATAGTGTGTCTGCGAGTTCATATGGTTGTGATATGCCAAGAGAATAGCAGCCTATATCGGATGGGAATATTACGTTGCTGATCCCAGACATTCTTACTGCACGTTTAACCGCATAATAAGTCCCCCTGTGTGGACAGCCCGGGCACATCACGGGTGACCTTCCTGGTATGTTCATCTTAGAAACGCGTCTCTCCCTTTTCTTTGGTATTTCAATAAACCTACCGATTGCATCATGTATAACATCCTGGGTATACTCAAAACTCTCGGGAAATATACCGTCTAACTTGCCGATTATTCTTGTGCTTAAACCCCGCATTTGTGCAATTGTTCTCACACCAGATTCTACAAATGGATCAAGTTCTTCCACAACAGCCACTGTATCATGACTTCTCAGGAATCCCTCAATTAATTTCTTTGGAAGAGGATTGACTATACCAATCTTCAATACAGATACATCGAGGACAAGATCCTGTATCACATCCATTAGAGGCCCATATGCCGCTCCAGAAACTATGAATCCAACCTTTGAAGCAGGATTTCCTTCTACCTTATTCAGGTCTGAACTATCAGCTAAATCTGATATTCTGCGCATTTTGTCAATAATTTCACTTTTCATTTTCATTGAAAATGGCTGGAACGGCAGATATTTCTCAATATTTCTTTCAAAGTGCCCTTCTTTATTCCCTGCCCTTATCTTTCCAAGATGAACCATTCCTCTCTGGTGACTAACCCTTGTTGTTGATCTGAAAAGGACGGGTATCTTTTCCTTCTCGGCAAGTTCGAATGCGTATATCAGGAAATCCTTTGCCTCCTGAGGCGAGGATGGCTCAATCAGGGGTATGTGTGCCATCTCTGCATAATGGCGGTTGTCCTGTTCATTCTGGGATGAAAACATAGAAGGATCGTCCGCAGTCATTATGACAAGGCCAGCTTCTATTCCGGTATAAGCTGCTGTCATTAAAGAGTCGGATGCAACATTTAAACCAACAACCTTCATGAAAGTCAATGCCCTTATTTTAGATACAGACGCAGCATATGCCATCTCAAATGCTACCTTTTCGTTTACAGAGAATTCAAAATATAAACCAGCCTTTTTAGCAATTTTTGCAAGCGTATCTCCAACCTCACTGGATGGTGTACCAGGATAAGCAGTAGCAATGCCAACTCCCGCTTCAAGTGCTCCTCTTGCAATTGCCTCATTTCCGAGAAGGAACTCTATTTTACCATCAAAACTGGATGCAAGGTCATCCATTTTAAGCATAAACAAATAAGAAGCGATAATTATTAAATTTGATACCAGACATATACGCTAAGCCTTGCAACTGCAACGAATTTATTTATGACCGCAATATGTTAAGGTATGGATGTCAATATCCACCTTTCTAAACTTCTCAAAGAAAATTATGTGGATAAGCAGGAAGAGGTTGCAAAATATGCGAGCGATGCCTCCTACATAGCGGGCAGTACTCCATTAGGGGTGGCTTTTCCGGTGAACTCAGATCAGGTCTGTAAGATAATTGATATATGCCGGAAGAGCGGAGTCAGCATAGTTACACGCGGAGGCGGTTCATCATTGACCGGTTCATCTGTTCCCATGGAAAAATCAATCGTCTTAAGCACTGTTAAAATGAACAGGATCATTGAGGTCAATACAAGAGACAGATACGTAGCAGTTCAACCTGGAGTAATATTATCCGATCTCAATGCTGCACTAATTAAAAAAGGGTTTTTCTATCCTCCAGATCCTGCAAGTTCATCAATTGCCACAGTTGGAGGAACAATCGCAACCAATGCAGGCGGTCTCAGAGCAATAGCTTACGGAACTACAAAAGAATGTGTCCTGGGGTTAGAAGTTGTTCTTGGTAACGGCAGAAAAATTGCAGTAGGAGGAAAGGTCCTAAAAAGAACAATAGGGTATGATCTCACATCACTTTTCGTGGGTAGCGAGGGTACTCTCGGTATTATAACAATGGCCTACCTCAAGATCATCCCGGTACCGGAGGCAACTGGAATGATAGTTTCCTTCTTCTCCAGCATTGAAAATCTTTCATCCTCAATAGGTGATCTCAAGGCCAGCGGAGTTCCGCTTATGATTGCCGAGTTTCTAGACGGGTTAGCGCTTCATTCACTTTTGGATGCTGGCCTACTTGACTTTCCTGCGACTTCAAAATATATGCTTATTATTGTCCTGCAGTCCACAAAAGAATCTTTAAAAAGGCATCTCAACCAAGCAGTAAGTATTATAAAAAACAGCCACCCCCTGTCGGTAGAAATGATACAAGACAAGGAAAGTATGGAGAGATACTATGAGGCGAGAAGAGCCATTGGTAAGACTTTATATAATTTAAGGAGCAATGATGAAGAATCTGCAATCACTCTGGATATAGTTGTTCCAACTTCCCAGATATCAAAGACCCTGATGGCAATTTCCGGTGCGGCTAAATCCTACAGAATAAAGTGCCTTCTTGCAGGGCATATTGGCGATGGCAATATTCATCCTGCCCTGATCGCAAATTTAAAGACAAAAAAAGGAAATGAGAATGTAGTAAATTTAATATCTGAAATAGGTGAAATCGCGGTCAGGAATGGAGGATCTGTTTCTGGCGAGCATGGAATCGGTTTACAAAAGAAGCGTCTTCTATTATATGAAATGGACTACAAGAATTCATCAGAGTCGATTGATATAATGCGCAAAATTAAAATGGCCGTAGATCCATTGGGTACTCTCAATCCCGGCAAGATATTTGATTGAATGAGTATTTAATATTCTAATTTTTTTTTTGCTGGGGGATACCGTGGTTGATTCTACATACCCTGTCATTTAAAAAAAAAATACAGCATCAACTTCTTTGAAAAAGTACTTAATTTGAGTAAATATTTAATAGCGATAAATGCCGTGTATTTAATGCTATAGATTATATATTTAATAAGTAATATCATAATGATTTATCGATAAATTTATATACAGAACCTGGATCTAACTTATTAAGGTGGTTCTTTAAAAATGGTAGAAGATGCAAGTGTGGAAATAAGTAGGCGAATGGAGCGTTATTCTACATGGCCTTGGTCTTATTCTATTTTGGTTCTGGTTGGTTTCGCTTACTTCTTTGGTCTGTATGATGTCCTTACTATTGGAGTTGCCGCACCAACAATAGGTGCACAATTTGGCATTGCAGGACCTGTTGTATCGTCGACAGGAACGATCGTTTCTCTGATTGGATATCCTATTGGCGCGTTTGTGCTGTCTCATATCTCGGATTCACTGGGAAGGAAGAAAGCGCTCAGTATATCGTTGATAACGTATTCCCTCGGCTCACTTCTAACTGCCGTTTCCACCAACATTATAGAGATTTATGCATGGAGAGTTCTGACTGGAATTGGTATTGGGGCGGATCTGGCTATTGCATCTGCCTACCTTAGTGAGTTATCGTCATCGAAGAGCAGGGGACGTTTCCAGAGTCTGGGCACATTTTTCGGTTTTACTGGTGCAGGAATAGCACCTATAATTGGTTATTTCCTGATCCCAGCACTTTCATATGGGTGGAGACTCTATTTTATAGTCGGTGCAGTCGGAGCGGTTTTTGTACTATTCTATAGAAAGGATCTTCCAGAAAGCCCTAGATGGTATTTGATGAAGGGCAGAATAGATGAAGCAAAAAAGGTTGTTGATCGTCTGGAGAGTTATCAGATTAAGAAAAATGGTTCTTTACCTCCTCTTGGAAACATTGAGGGCGGTATCATTACAAGCGACCGGAAGGTTCCACTTCTTAACCTTTTCAGCAGAAAACACGGAATGCGTTTGATAATCGTCTTAATTGTATTTTTGTTCTATTATGTCTATGCATATCCGTTCCTTGGATTAACGACTTCACTGCTTGCCGCTTCTGGATATACCATTGCAACAAGCTTGCTGGTTGTTGGGTTAGGAGGGTTGGGATTCGCACTTGGGGCCTTTCTCTCATTTATTTTCGCTGACCAGATGGAAAGAAAATATCTTATTGCCATCCTTTTCTTCGTGCAGGGTCTTTCCATGTGGTTAATCGGTATAAAGACTAGCGTTGCTGAAGTTGTTATAGCAGATTTCATAGCGTCATTTTCCAACACTTTCCTAGCAACTATGCTTTACGTTTACGCTGCAGAGAATTTCCCTACAAGCGCACGCAGCAACGGCGTAGCCGCTACGGATGGATTGGGTCACATTGCCCCGATATTTATGGTTGGAATTGCTTTTTCCATATTTGTTGCTCATGGCTTCTATATTACTTACCTTACGCTTGCAGTGCTTGCTGTGATAGGCGGAATAATAGTGCTCCCTGGAATAAGAAGCACAGCAAGAAAACTGGAAGATATTTCAGGCTAATATCATATTAATAATTTTTATTATATATTATATATTAAATCAACCTCAATTCCACAACTTTAAAGATAGAATCTTTACAATAGAATTTTAAAAATAAATATTAATAAGAATTAAGAATGCCGGGTTTGATAATAACCACAAATTCAGAAAATGTAATATGATAGAGGTGCCCCATATGAACTGCTTGGATGGTGATAAAGCTGACGGATCAACCGATCAAGGGAATAGACAGTGCAGGGGCCAATGGCATAACCAGCCTTCTTGAATCTGTCAATATTCATTTTTCCTACGAAAATGGATACAAGGTTTTTGAGAACATCAATATCTCAGTGGGGATGGATAAATTTGTTGCTATTGTAGGCCCATCCGGCATTGGAAAGTCTACTTTTCTTAGGATTATGGGCGGATTTCTTCAGCCTGATTCAGGTGCTACATATCTGCTGGGCAAAAAGATTACTAAGCCTACCCCGCAGGTGATATTTGTTCATCAGTCAATTATTACGTTCCCGTGGATGACTGCACTCGAAAATGTAATGCTTTCCCCGAGATCGCTGAAGGTGCCTTACGAGAAAGCAGAGGAGATGGCAAAGAATGCGCTGGATGCAGTGGGTCTCCAGGGTTTCGAGGATCTTTACCCGAAAGAGATGAGTGGTGGTATGAGGCAGAGGGTTGCCATTGCAAGAGCACTTGCGGCCAACCCAACGGTAATGCTTATGGATGAGCCATTCTCGCATCTCGATGAACTGACTGCTGAGGGTCTCAGGCAGGATATTTACAACATTCTTTTCAGGACGGATACTCCTCTTAAGGGCGTTGTCCTGGTTTCTCATAACCTGACAGAGGTACTAGAGCTCGCTGACGAGGTATACATACTCAACAACATACCAGCCACGGTTGTAGGGAAATTAGAGGTGGACATACCGAGGCCAAGAAATCCGAGAAACCCGAAGTTCAATGAATATCTTGACCTGCTTTATACAAAGCTCTCTCCACCTGGGAGGAAATAATGCAGGAATACCTGATTATAATACTTGCAGTGCTTGCCACTGCAGGTAGAGTAGTTGGGTTAGTCCTCTTATCAATAATTACAGGCTGGATTCTGGCGTATGGGGCCATAAAGGGAAAGATATTCGAGGCAATATTTGTTGCGGTTTCGGAGGTATTTGAATCAGTTCCAGTTATCTCATTCTTCCCGATAGTACTGATACTGTTCATCACGAGGATAGGCGGCTCACTCGGTGTTGAACTTGCAGCAGATTTCCTTGTGTTTACTGCAGTTGTTTGGAATATATGGCTTGCAGAATATCAGGCGTTCAAGACAATTCCTAAAGAAATGGTGGAAGTTGGATCGAATTACAGGATGGGTTTCTTTTCCATATTGAAGAATATATACATCCCATTCTCAATACCAAGGATTGCGGCAAACCTCTTTCCAAGCGTATCTGACGGTTTCTTCTATATAACAGTAAGTGAGGTATTTGCCATCGGTGTTACAACATACCAGACATTTGGAGTTGGAACGTTGATGGATAAGCTCATTGCAGAGAATAACATTTCAGGAATAATCTTTGCATTTGTCATACTTGCAATTGTCATAGGTGTAATAATTTTCTTCCTGCGTGAATTCAGCAAGAGAGCGGTTTCTAAATACACTGTGGATACTGACGCACCTGTTATGAGGAGAGGCAGAATTAGCTTCAAGAACACAACGAGAAAGATATCTGTTGTTGCCGCAACGCCACTTACCCGTCTTGCCAAATATTATCGCCGGAGAAACGCCTCTGCTCAGAATGAAATGTTCGTCAGCGAGAAACCAGATAGAAATTATGGGAGGTACGTCCTTGCACCAATTGGTCTTCTTATCCTGGTTGGGATAGCATATTTTTCTACAGTGATGGTGATCAGTGTAAGTCCTGCTGAATGGAACAAGTTATTCAGCATAGTGCCTCAAATACTTGTAGGAATGCTCTATGATTATGCAAGGGTGGCTACAGTCATAGCCGTTACATTCATAGTATCTCTGTTTCTAGGATACTATCTGGCGATGCACCTCAAAGCGGAAGCAGTTTCCATACCAATAATACAGGTATTGACCGCATTTCCAGCACCAATTTATTTCCCATTTGTCTTCGTACTGCTATATCCTGACATACATTATGCTCTTGGTGCATTTACAAATGAATTCTTTGTCCTTGCGCTTGCTTTCATAAGCACCTTTTATTATCTTTTCTATTCCTTCTGGATGGGAGTCAAGGCTATGCCTTCTGAATATAACGAGTTAATGAGGAACATGAATATGGGCTTCTTCAGTAAGATGCGGCGAATAATCATACCTTCAACATTCCCTTACCTTGTTTCTGGTATATCATCGACAATCAACAGCACATGGGGTGGCCTGATGATCGGTGAATACTGGCCAGCAATTTATTCAGGGCATACACTCGAGGTTCATCATGGATTGATGAGGTTTATTGACATTTCAACGGCTAGCGGCAATATATCTTATGCTGCATGGGCATCATTCATCTTCGGTATTGTAGTTGTAATATTTTCAATCCTGTTCACAAGAAGGATGATGGAGCTTGCAAGAAGGAGGTACGTTGCTGAAGAGGGTGTTTATGCGGCATGATTTGCAAGATTCAAAATTCAGAATGCATCCTTTAACACAACCTCAATATACATACGAAGCATTGTAGCACCATGGCGACCAATCTTGAGAAAGCTCTTAAAATAAGAGAGATAGCGAAGGAACATAACGAGTACTTTAAGGACAGCATACCACTGATTGCATCCGAAAATGTAATGAGTCCACTTGCACTTGAAATGCTTCTCACCGATCTTGGTTCAAGATACGCTGAGGGTCTACCGCATCACAGGTATTACCAGGGCAATCAGTTCGTAGACCAGATTGAGGATCTAGCGATAGAATTCGCGAATTCATTATTCAAGAGCAAACAGTCGGATCCTAGGCCAATTTCGGGTACAAATGCAAACATTGCCGCTATTTACGGACTGACAAAGCCAGGTGACAAGATCACCGTACCTCCGCTTTCTGGGGGCGGGCACATCAGTGCGGCCAAATTTGGAGCTGTCGGGCTTAGAGGACTGGATTCGTCGGACTATCCATTTGACAATGATGAGATGAACATTGACGTAGATGCCACTATCAAGCTCATCAGGGAGAAAAAACCTAGAGTCTGTCTCTTCGGGCAATCTGTTTTCCTCTTCCCAACTCCAATTAAAGACTTAATGGACGCAATAAGGGAGGTAGGTGCAAAGGTCTGGTATGACGGAGCACATGTGCTGGGTCTCATCGCTGGCGGCAAATTCCAGGATCCACTAAGAGAGGGTGCAGACATTATTACAGCGAGCACGCATAAGACATTCCCAGGTCCGCAACATGGAATCATTCTTGGAAACACTAGCGATGAAACCTGGAAATCCGTCCAGAGAGGCGTTTTCCCGGGATCACTTAGCAATCACCACCTGAACGCAATGGCTGCACTTGCAGTTACACTTGCTGAAGAGCTTGAATATGGTTCAGTTTACGCTTCAAGAATCATTGAAAATGCAAAAACCCTTGCGCAGTCTCTAAACGAGGAAGGCTTTAAAGTTCTAGGAGAAAAGAAGGGGTTTACAGAATCTCACACAATAGTTGTCGATGTCAGGGCCCAGGGTGGGGGAAAACAATCTGCTGAGCTTCTAGAAAAATGCAACATTGTACTGAATAAGAATCTCCTTCCGTGGGATACAAGCAAAGATTCGCAGGACCCCAGCGGTCTTAGAATTGGAACTCAGGAAGTAACACGTATAGGCTTTGGGAAGTCAGAAATGAAGGAGATTGCAAAGATAATGGGCGACCTTCTGATAAGACATGCTGATCCTGAAAGTATCAGATCGAGGGCTGAGACCTTAAAAAGTAATTTCCGTGAAATAAAATACTGCTTTGGAAAACATGAGGCGTATAAGTACATTGAAATCATAAAGATGTAAAAATGGAAAAAGTAATTAGGAAAATCCAGGTTATTATTTTCCGGAAAAACCCGAATCTGGAGATACTCATGCTGAAGGTGATACCTGAAAGAGGAGGATTCTGGCAATGCGTGACAGGTAAGGTTGAGGAAGGTGAGGACGAAGTGGATGCCGCATTCAGGGAGGTAAAGGAGGAAACAGGTATATCGAGCGATAAGGTCAAACATGTTCTGAAAGATATTTATTCATTTGAATACTTGAAAAACAATAGAAAAATTCATGAAACTGTATTTGGATTTGAAGTATTTCCAGACATTGTGATTGACATGACCAAAAATGTCTATAAGGAGCACACTGAATATTGCTGGTTATCGCCAGAAAAAGCGATTGCGATATCCTCATTCGATTCGCAGAAACAATCTATTATTCATTTACTTAATCATGGGAAGCGATTGTGTTGAGTAATTATCCGTAAGTACAGCTAATATTCTATACCAAACTGCAATTGCCAGCATTAAATGGGAAGTATTTTTTTTACAGTGATTGCTAGTGGCAGTCAGGGTAATTCAACTCTAATACACGATAAAGAAACTTACACTCTCATTGACTTTGGAATTTCATTTAGAAGGTATAGGAACAGATTTCAGGATGAAAAATCTCTTCCTTCAAGCTTGAATCTCTTTATCACGCATGAACACTCGGATCATTCATCCGGTATCCAGGTCTTGTCGAGGCAGATGCCAGTGGATATATACTCCAGAAAGAAGACGTTATTATCTCTTGGCCTTGATGATAGTTATTCTATCTCCAATAAGGCCGTCATAGGTAACTTTGAATTCAATGCAATTGGTGTATCACATGATGCTGCTGATCCGGTGGCATATGTTATACGATCCGGAAAGGCAAAAATATCTGTCATCTCCGACCTTGGTTATGTTAGTGAAGGTCTGATTGAAGCTGCAAAACATTCCGACATTATTGCCATTGAGGCCAATCATGACATGGATATGCTTCTGTCAGGCAAGTATGATGAAAGGCTTAAGCGAAGGATATCTGGCAATCAGGGACACATATCAAATATCCAATCAGCAGAGGCACTTTCGAGGATATGCAAATCTTCCACAAGGATAATATTGACACATCTAAGCAGGGAAAATAATCGTCCAGATATCGCTTTAAACTCTGTTTCAAGTTTCCTCAAGGAAAGACATGTCTCGTATGGGTCTATTGAATGTGCAAGCCAGATCGATGGGAGTTCTACATACATTTTAGATAACGACTTACTGCTTTCATCTGTGAAAATGAAGTGATTTATTTTATTTACTCCCTTTGAATAGCGGTTTATAGCCCCGTAGTGTAGTGGCCAAGCATACCGGACTTTGGATCCGTTGACGGCAGTTCAAATCTGCCCGGGGCTGTGGGAATATGATACAATTCATCGGAAGGGAGAGGTGTAATTTTGTCATAGAGAGAGCTATGACAATTAAGGAGGCGGCAAAGATGATCGGTGTCAGGGAAACATCAGTGGTTTTCCTTAAAAATGGACGACCTGTAACATCGGATGAAATAATAGGGCCGGAAGACGAGATAAAGTGCCTGGAGATATTTTCAGGAGGCTAATCGCCAAAAATTGTTCTATCAAGGTACTTCTTAACTATTTCCATTTTATTTGCTTTTTTTCCCGGATTTATAATGCGAATGTTCCGTTTAAATCTGTTAAGATTAGCACCGATATCCTTATCCTTGAGGGAGGAAAGGATATAAGATTTAAAATCTCGATCCTGTTCAATCTCAACCACAATTCTGTCGCCCAGGATGAACGGCCCTCTAAGTTTTTCACGATCCTTCCACATTTCGAGAAAATTATGGGTCTGGTTAGAATATGCTGGAGGACCAAAATGTCTTATCACCCCTGACCTTAGACCAGATTCAAGTTCAATGAGGATTTTAATATTATCTCTAACAAGAATCTCAGTATCGATTGGGTGGAAGCCGCCAGATTCAGAAAGGGAAAAAATAACCTTCCTCATCTTCTGCACCTGCGGGATCAGGATATCATCCACAAGATCCGGCTTTGGTAACGATATTATTCTGTATACTGTCCCCCGCTCAGAATTTCCTACATTTTTTGTTTCTTGTTTTTCAAAATAACGTTCGTTTTTTTCAATTAGATATTCCCTGCTTAGTATCCTGAAACGCGAGAGATTTTCAAGGTTAACTGCAGCGGCTGCATTCCTTGAAGGATCAACTGGGTCAACAAGTATAAGGGGATATTGATCCTTCACATCGTTGCTTCCAAATGAAACTACGAGGTTTTTATTCGATGACGCAAAGAATGCCAGTACATTTTCGAGGTTTCCAAACTTGATGACAAGCAACTCGCAAACATAACCTGAAAAACCTGCTCGGTATATTTCGGATCCATAAAGACCAAGCGACTTGAGCATTACTTTCAGAAGCACGATCCATTTTCTTTTCTCATCGTCTAAATTTTCCCTGACCCACTTGGTGTGGAGCGGACTGCGATCAACTGCGCTTTTTATCTTTTCGCCAGATTCAATTCTGAAGCATGGAACAATATCAACTTTGTGCCCTTTCAGATAACCAAAGACATAAGGATGCTCTGCATATTTTTCCTTTCCATCCGGTAGAACCTTATGACCTATTTCAAGACCATATTTTACAATTTGTTCCCTTGTAAAACTCTTCGGAAAAACTATGAAAATATCTATGTCTCCGCCTTTTAAATTCGTACCCTTTGATGTGGAACCGACAAGTTCCACTTCGGCGTTGATTCGCTTTTCCTGGAGTAATTTAATAATACTGCCCTTTATCGTTTCAACGATCTTCTTAACTGTTTTATCCTCCTCACTGTCAGGAACGTATCTCCTGTAAATTGAATCATAGTCCGGATAAGACGACATCTATTTCGATGACAGATCTATAATTGCCTGGGCTACTTCTCCGCCAGTCTTCTTTAAAGCTTCAATCGCTTTTGCACGATCTACTTTTGTTTGTTCTATCACGAGTTTTATATCATCTTCTGTAAATGGGAGAACCGGTTCAGACGAAGTTGTTTTTGTAGTTTCTTTGAATGTACCTGCAATCTGAAAATATTTCTCACCCTGAGCTTCAATCAATGTTACCTGCGGATTCTCAATAACATAATTTTTCTGAGTGCCCTCCATAATTATCTTCTTTACATCAGTCATGTCAGTAGACTTAATGCCCATTTGCGCCATCATTCTCCTGACTTCGCGTGAATTCATCCTACCTGGCATCATACTTTAAGAAATGCTTAAAAACAGATAAACTTATTTTTTTACTGCCTTGTAATCTTCGGGTTGCTGATCAGGAAGGTTGTCAGAAGCAATGATATTGCTGCAGGTATAATTGCAGACGCAAACCCGAGTGAGAAAGAAATTGAAAAAAATTCATACGAAAAGAGTGGAGCCAGAACAATAAAAGGGAGAATTAGCAACTGAGAAGCCCTTTTGACGATCTGCTGGTCACCTGAATCATACGCTGTAAGCACATAATTTTTAGCACCTTCTTCGAAAAAGCCCACAGAAGAGAGGATAAGAAGCGCAAGAAAGACATCTACCAGGGATTTTGCCAGTGAGAGTATTAGGAATGCAACGATGAAAACCACAGACCTCACGAAATATGAGGAAATGAAAAATATTCTGACATGAAGACGTTGCCCAGAAAACCTGAACAAAATATATGCGAGCGATATCCCTGCAAATATCAGGAAGGAATACCTGGTTGAATTTATCAAAGAGTAGGAATAATAAGGCAGGTAAATGAGAATTGACCAGGCTGCAAATATGAATAGTATATCGATCAGGGTTGTAGTAAGGAAGAATGCTTTACCTCTTATTTTGCCAAGCATTCTCAGTGGAGCAAGCGTTTTATTCACAGTCACCAAAATTGGATCCTGTTGTGGTCTTATTTTTCTGACATAAAATCTGAAAATCTCAATAACGAGAAAGATAGCGCCCAAGATGAGTGCAATATATTCGATCAGGATAATAAGCTCAGAATAATTGTTTCCAAAGAAATATGATATAAGTAACGAGATCGGCCCAGAAAGGGTTCCCAATGCCAACGCGTTCCTTCTGCTGGTTCTAATCGATGAGCTGCTGAAGTCTTCAGAAATCTTTGAATTTATTGAAACAATTGCTACGGAAAGACTCAGTCCTATCAAAATTGACACTAGTAAAATGCCAGTAATTGTGAGCGCGGTTGAGAAAATGTAGAGCGCCCATGCAAGCAGTAAAAACGAAGAGGGAGAAAGCAGATTTCTGTAGGTCGAAAAACTGACTATGCTCGCAGGAATTCTTGAAAAAATATACGTGACAAGGAATATAAAGAATACAATACCGAGACTGAAATAACTGATCGATAAATTATTGATTTTTAGAGAAAGGGCTACGTAAAGTATTGATAATGTCCCTCCAGATAAAGAGGATAAAATGTATGGTTGCAATAGGTCTCTTCTCTTTCTAGGTCTTCTGAGGATCCTTGAGTTCTGCATTAGCTATACTGTTATGCAGCAACAAATATTATACTTCGCAAATTCAAGGCGGTTTTCCGACATAACTTGTTCATATCTGTATCGTATCGTTTAAATTACAAGAAACTGCAAAGAAATTATATAAAGATTTAACATAGGTGCTGGGACCTGCCGTGGTAGCTCAGTTGGGAGAGCGCCAGACTGAAGATCTGGAGGTCGCTGGTTCGATCCCGGCTCACGGCATACATTCAAAAGCCCTCTGCTTTACGCGATCATTTTTAATTTTCCACAAGAAAAAGTTTGATTATTCTTGGGAGTCATGAAGATATATTATAAATGCAAGGGTCCGATTGTCTACATATTCAGGGAAAGGTATCTTTAGGATTACAGGTATGTAAAATCCCAGGTCAGCCCTTCTATTACATGTTGAATACCTCCGATATTATGAACATATCCTTTGGACCCGGGCAGTATCTCCCTTCTCCGCTTATTTGCAAACAGGTA
>JAKAAI010000032.1 GCA_021797055.1 Thermoplasmata archaeon
CCCTTCACTGGGTATAAAAATACTCAAAAAGAAACTTGCAGTCGCATGGTCACTATCCATTCCGATTATGCTGATACAATACCTCTTTTCATCCCTTCCATTTAAAGACTATGTGGAACTGATCCTGGCGATACCGGTACTTTTCTATTCCGGTTCCGGTTTCTTCGAGGGGGCATACCATACTATCAGATCCAGGATGGGAAATATGGATCTGCTCATAGCACTTGGCACTGGGACGGCATTTGTCTTCTCCCTGTTCATAACACTATACCCTAAAGCTATACCTGGATCCAGTGTATATTTCGACGCTTCTGTTTTCATTATTACCCTGATCCTAACGGGAACCTATATTGAAACACTGACAAAGGAGAAGGCTAATTCAGCCGCTTCAAAGCTGAAGGAAATTATCCCGGAATATGTCCACTATGTTTCGCCCGATGGAACCGTTTCGGAAAGAAGAATTGATGAGATCCATACTGGTGATATGCTGCTCTGTAAACCCGGTGACATTATACCGGCCGACGGGAATGTATTGAAAGGTTCAAGTGAGGTCGATCAATCGATCATAACTGGCGAACAAAATCCTGTTTTGAAAGTAGCCGGGGATCCTGTCGTCGCCGGAACTATTAACCTCAATGGTTCCCTTTCTGTAATGGTTGAGAAAGTAGGAAAAGACAGCACAATTAACCATGTTTACAGGCTTATTCAGAATGCCACAATGGGTCGCGTCAGGATACAGAGAGTGGCAGACACATTTTCGGCACTATTCATACCTGTTGTTATAGTTGCCGCAATATTAGCAGGGACATTTTGGTACTTTTATCTATCTATTATGGGACATGATCTTGCATTTCAGTATGCGATTCTTGCTTTCGTATCTGTCGTTGTCATAGCATGTCCCTGTGCTATAGGTTTAGCTGCCCCAATTACACTTCTCATATCTTCCAGTGAATCATCTCGGAACGGTATATTACTGAAGAACCCTGGCTCTCTT
The DNA here is from genome assembly GCA_021797055.1 of Thermoplasmata archaeon. The sequence continues at coordinate 995 of JAKAAI010000032.1, forward strand.
GAACGTTTATCCAAAGCAACAATTGTTCTTTTCGACAAGACAGGAACACTCACTATTGCTGATCCTCAGATAACTGATGTTAAAACTGAACCTGGATTTGATCTGGAAAGAACGATCTCCATGGCAGCCGCTGTTGAGAAGATGTCAAATCATCCTATAGCGAAGGCTATTGTCAAATATTCTCAGAAACTTAACCTTAAAATCCCGGAAGCCTCTGATATCGTGGAAACACCAGGAATAGGTATTTCAGGGAAGGTGGCTGGTTTCGAGATAAGAATTAGGAGATACTCGCAGGCATCGTCGTCAATTGTTTCAATTGAAATAAACGGTAAAAGTGCATGTCAGATATCCCTTGCTTATAATATTCGAGACACAGCATGCGATGCTATTTCCACACTGAAGGATATGGGAATTAAAACCGCTATGGTAACAGGGGATATTGACTCAGAGGCAAGAAAAATTGGTCTTCAGCTTGGCATAACCGATATCCATGCTGGTTTAAAGCCGGAAGACAAGGCTAAAATTGTAACAAAATACCAGGGATCTGGAGAATATGTCGTGTTTGTTGGCGATGGAATTAATGACAGTGCTGCAATGGAAACGGCTGATACAGGTATGGCAATGGGCTCCGGGTTGGATATAGCAAAGGAAAGTGGCGACATAATACTTCTGAATGATGATCTTACCATGGTGGTTTATTCTATTATACTGGGTAAAAACACGATATCCAAGATAAGGCAGAATATAGGTTGGGCCATTGGGTATAACTCAGTGCTGATTCCGGTCGCTGCAGGTCTTCTGGTTCCAGTATTTGGTTTATCAATATTCTCCATTTTACCAATTCTTGCAGCACTTGCAATGGGTCTTAGCTCAACTTCGGTTGTGCTTAATTCACTGCGCTTAAGATCAAAAATCACAAAGTCCGTTAAAAGGATAGCATCGTTCGGAAAAGAAGCCAGGATTAAGAAAGGAGATCTGCCTGGCGGAGTGTGAATAAATTGGAAGAAAATATTACATTTAAGGTTGGTAAAGGCTGCATTCGAATCGAGAACTCTGCTTTGAAAAGAATTTCTGGAAAGAATGTCTGCATAAACATGGATTTTGAAAAAGGTCCATGCAATGATGATGCGTGTCAGATCATCACGAAACCGGTTGTTACTGAAATTTTCGAGATAGGTTCAGAAATGGCCCATCTTGAAAAAGGTGGGGTTTCTATCTATTTGACGCCGGAAATCTACAAGGCAATAGATGCAGGCAGGCAAGAAAATGTTAGTGTAATATACTCCAGAGGAAGGGGGAGGCTCGTTGTTAAAGGTTTCTCTTTTTTACAGTGATATATTACTAAATGGTTTAAAATTTCCGCGAATTGAGTGCGTGCAGCAATCAAAGAAATTATTTGTCAATGTCTCCCATGTATCATTGAGAACCAGCCACATTTTAATAACAAGTATTTGATGTTGATGTATGCAAGCGTCAAAGACAATAATTCTTGCATTGCTTCTATCAATAATCATGCTGATGACATCATTATCATTAGGAAATCTGGATCAGGCTTCATCTCAGCCAGGTGCATCATTTCAATTTAAATATACTCCTCAAAATGACACAGTTGTTTCCAAAAGTTCTTCGAATAATAGTTCGTTAATAATTAGGGCACCATCTTTGAATGTTTCGGATACCGCATCAACGCATGGAGTAACCTGGGATTCAATGTTGAATTACACAATGTCAAGGATAACAAATAAGAGCATTCCGACCATTGCGAGACTGTTGCCAAATTTTGGCATACAATCGAATTTTAAGGCAACTTATGGGCCGTCATATCAATCAGCCCCAGCTCCAATGGGTCTTGCATCCTACGGTTTAAGAAACGTCTCCGGATCACTCACACCTTTTACGTATAATACCACCTGTTTTGATGGGACTGTCAGTATAAATAATGTTTCTGAATTTTACATGGGAAGCGACTCTCCGTATGCATTTTCTATACAGATGAATTCCGTTTTAACCGGTGTAACGTTGTTTGGTGAGACGGGTTATCAGTACTGGATACAGAACGTTGCATTTTATTCAACCAGGACTCATCAGCTCACACTTGTTGATAACATATGGAACTTTAGCTCACCTACCGCAGTCATAACAGGAGGAGAATTTAACAACTACACTGGAACCGTAGTTCCCGGATTATATTATTATAAAGTCGGTCCGACATTTGATTTGGACTCAAACTTCTCATTATCCCTATTGCTTAATACTGCGAATGTGAATAATGACAACGCTGTTTTCTTGAATTACAGTATCAGTGGAACAACACCTGGAGGTTCTACTTTAGTGAACACAGGCTCTTACGATAGGGTAATCTTTAATTCAATAACTAGTAGAAGCGCTTCAGCAACGCCAGAAGCGCACTTTGAGGTTAGTGGCAGCACACTTTCTGATAATCACGCGATCCCTCTTGACGCAGAATTGGATTTCGGTGGTCCAGGTGGCGGGTCAACTGCAGATTTTACAAACATGAATTCTACACTTACGCTTATGTATAAAACAAGTTCCGGTAATCTTGCCCCGGTGCCATCTGCATATGATTCAGGATCTGCGACAGGTGAAACATCATCTGGTGTTTCGGCTTATTTCAAAGGAACAAAAGAATTCATGGTTACCGGGCCATCCTTTATAACTGGATTGTGGAATATAAGCGGCTCAACTGGGTCCGCTCTGGTAACCGGGTCTGTATATCCAGCTCCATCTTTCCTTATGGTAAGCCGCGGAAGGGATTTTGTCGCATCGGAATCTCAAGTCGCTCCCATTTCAGTTAACGGTAATTTTAATATCTCACTAATCCCAGGAACATATTCTTTCAGCTTCATGTTGAGTTATCATGACAATTTTTCAATTGTTAATAAGACACTATCAAATGGATTTCATTTGAACTTGGGAGCCATTAACCTATCCAGCAATTATTCAATGGGTCTCTATACACCAATATATATAACCGATAATGCACAGCTTTCTCAGATCGCATTTAGTGGTCACGGAACGTTTTCATCTCCATATATAATACCAGGGCCATCATACCAGGCAATTTCAAAACTTAATGTATCCACTTCACTCAGCACGGCATTTTCTGCAGCCAACGATTATCTGTTCCCTGAATATGATGGAATAATAGTACGCAACACCGACCTATATGTCAGGTTTTCCGGATTTTCATCACAGTCCCAGCCTGTCTTCAAAGAAACGCAGACCTCTCTTGAATATCTTGAAATTTCGCAATATCTGCAGCTGCCACAATCTAATTTCCTGCCACTAGAATTCTATAATTCATCAAACATAATCTTTTCAAACAACACAGTTTCCACATGGTTCCCGGCCGATGTCTTCACAGACGAGACATTTTACAATGTTCCATTTGTATCATCCCTTGTTTTCTGGAATGTTACAAATAGCCTTATCTCCAGTAACATTGTAAAGAGTCAGGGATCAGGCATCCTGATATACGATGAAAGCAACATCACATCCTCAAATTATGTCTGGGGAAATATCTTCACACCATGCAATCTAATAGGAGCTGGTTCTTACTATGGCTATGCCCCGATAGGTCTCATAATCGAGAGTTCTGGCAACACAATATTCAACAATATATTCGACACCCCAATAACAATTGTGAGCTTGGATGGGCAATACGCAAACATCTACAACGATGCAAATGTCACATACCATGACAATTTCAATATATCGAAGGAGCCTGCTAATTATGTTGTTACTTTTGCCGGGCAAAACCTAAGCGGAAGCATAATTAACGGAAGTTATGTGGGAGGGAACTTTTATTACAACTATTTCTCAAACGGGGCACAGCCATACAATGGCAGTGGCCTTGGCCTTGCTTTTCCGGCACAGAACCAATTGAACGGTAGCATTAACGATGGTTATGACTACTATCCGCTGACAGTTTACAGTGAGGAGGCTAATATTTCTGCCTCAGGGCTCCCATCCCGTGTTACGACATATTTTGACGTAAACAATGCAATCTTTAAGCTCAGTTACGGTGAGTCCGATACAATATACCTGCCTAACGGGACCTATCAACTGGAAGGCTTCTTTTTATATAATTCAGCAGAGGAGTTTCTTCCAACATTATATGTGGGTCCATTCGTTGAGGCAAGTTCTGTCTTCTATGTTGATGGACCAGTTTTGAACCTGACCCTCCGATATACCCTGTTCATAAACGTTACTTTCAGGGAGAGCGGGCTTCCGGCTGGAACTATCTGGGGATTCACTGTACTTCAGGAAGCAGAAGGTTTCATACTGGATTCTTCGGATATATCGATTTATCTGGAGGCAGGGGTCACTTATACTGTACTTCCGCAGGCTGTCACCGGATATTATACAACAGGGTTCTTCAGTTTTTCAGTTTCTCTCTCACCTGAGATAGTTACAATAATTTATGTCCCAGAAACTTCCCAGACGACCTTTTCTGCAACATTCACTGAATCCGGTCTTTTACCCGGGACATCATGGACAGTTTACATCGGCTCCCAGGAATTCAATGTTAAAACGGCAAATCTCACAATTGTAAACATCCCCGATGGCAGTTATTCATATTCCATTTCAAGCATAAATGGCTACGAGAAAGTACCGTCTGGAACATTTACGATTGATAACAGCAATGCAACGATCCAGGTTATGTTTGTTAAAAGTTCCTCACTTTCAGATGTTTCTTATCTCCTTATCGTAGCTGCAGCTATAGGAGGGCTAATATTAGGTTCTGCAATCGTCTACTTGCGCTACAGGAAAATGTAATATCAGGTATTACAGAGGGGGAGAAAATCAAAATGCATGATTTTTATCATCCGGTCTCAGGCATACCCATGAGATATGATGACAGTCCAAGTCCCCAGAAAAGAGCAGGATAAACTATCATCCTCTCCATACCCCCTGCACCTATGCCCAGGTACATTTTCTCGATGTACAGAATTATTGCAGCTACAATGAAAAGGCCAATTGCCAGGGACAGGAAGCGGAATGGAGATTTGATCCATGTTACGCCGACAATCGCAGCTATTGCAGCGAAAAGGAATGTGATATAAGCCCCCACAGAATGCAGAAAACCTGTATTCTCCGGAAAAACGCCTACCATTATGGCGCCAATTGCCGCTATGATCAGCAGGTAAGGGAAAACAGACTTCTTCTGATTAGAAGCTATCAGAACAGCACCAACTACAAGCAAAAAGCCGAATAGAACGATTGTACTGTTAAAAATATATGCTGTGGATCCGACACCAAGGTCGCTGATATAATTGTTTGCAATTGAATAATCTGGATACTTTGCCTCTGCAACTATCATTGCTACGAGAAAAATAAAGGCGCCGATAAAGATCAAAGCTCCTGCTACATGCTCTCTCTTCATTCTTATAAAAGAATAATCTATAATATTAAATTATTGATAATATTAAATCATTTGAGTAATCATTTATTCCTTTTCAGCGGTTGCTCTGTTTGGACCAATTGTGAGATTCCAGTGAGCAATCAGATATACAATAGCGAAGAAAAGTATGAAAAGTGGTACGAGGAAAAGATCATTTATATTTCGGAAAGCCTCAATGAACCAGAATGATGAAAATGTCAGCAACAATGCGGAAACAGCTATCTTCATGCTCGCCTGCTTTACCTTCCTTATCTGGGATTGCAAAATTACAGCTGCAAACACGACAATAACGACACCAAGAAGAAGACCAGTTATGGTTGAAAAATAACCGTTCGGATAGAGTGCCACCAGTACAATTGCGGCCTCAAATGCCTCAACCAATCCCACAGAATAAGCAGTATAGAGGAGTTCGTGTGTTTCATTTTCTTCATCCTTATGCGGACCTTTTATTCCCAGAGTGAACTTAACGGATCTTCTGGAACTCCTGATAAGCCTGATTCCGAAATAAAGCAGCAGAACTGCAGAGATCAATCTGACATACAGGATAGGAAGAAGCGTGATGTATTTCCCAATGAAAGCTGTTGGTATAAAAATGGTCAGAACACCAAATATAACGGCAAGATATATCACCACTCTCCTGGATTCAGCGTAAAGTGCCATTCCTACTGCGGTCGCTTCAGACATCTCTAAAATAGTAATGCCCATTGCTGCAAGCAGTATTGCTATGTTGAACACTATCCGCGATTGATGCAATACTTAAAAATGTATTTAAATAACTAAACAGAATTTTCCATTACTCAGGTTAATACATCCTATTTTTTCATCTGGCTAACAAGTGAATTAATGGTCTCTTTGATATCCTCATGGCGGAATTTGAAACCAGCTTCCAGAAGTTTCTCCGGAACAACAAACTGGCTGGTGAACAGTGCATTCACTGCCCCTTCCCCGCCGACAAGTTTAATGACAAACTTTGGAGCTTTCAGCTTCAGCGGTACTCCCGTTGCTTCTGCGAGTATATTCTGCAGTTCGTCCTTCTTTACTGGATTCGGCGAAACACCGTTGAACACACCAAAATAATCCGTTTTCTCTATCAGGAAAATTATGGCATCACAGAGATCATCAATATGTATCCAGGAGAGCCAGTTATCAATGTTTCCATAATTTGCCCCCCTCCCTCTTACAGCAAGTGAGTACAGTTCTGGAAATGCGCCGCCATCCGAACCAAGAACAACACCAAATCTAATAGTAATGAGTCTTGTAATATAGTTGTTAACTTTCTTTGACTCTTCTTCCCACCCTACAGCAAGTCGACTTAAAAAATCATTTCCAGGCTGACTGTCCTCGGAAAGAGTCTCAGAGCCACGATCGCCATAATAACCTATTGCAGATGCATTCACGACAGAAAGTGGAGGTTCTTTTGCGGCATTTATGGCTGAAACAATTGTGAAAGTGCTGTTTATCCTGCTTTCAAACATTTCATTTTTATAAGACGCAGACCAGCGCTTGCTTATGCTTGCACCAGCTAGATTTATAACTGCATATGAACCAGAAATAACGGAAAGAATGTTCTCGTCCGGATCTGAACCTGGATTCCAGGTTACATATTTGACACCGGAATTGTCTTCTGAGATTGCTTTCCTCGTTAGAACATATATGTCATAATCGCCCATTTTCAATTGTTTTATTAAGTGGGAGCCAATGAAGCCGGTCCCGCCGGCGATTACGATTTTCTTGCCCATCTCATCTTTATTACAATCCATTTATAATTTTTTTCGAAAAAATCCTTTTACACTTTCTCAATTAAATACTGTATAACATTGAACTGGAATGTTAGCCGATAAATTTCAAGGAAATTTCAAGAAAAAACTTATTATCGATGAAAATATAGTGCGGTTGATTGCCTATGCCCGTTTTGACGAGGGAGCTGTTAATCAGAGCCCTCGATAAAGCTTATGGAAGCAAGGGTATGCCGCAGAGTGACGTCGAAGAGCTCTGCGATTTTGTCCTTTCATTCTTCGGCTACGAAGACTACGTTCTTGACAATGTCCTATCCAGTGCTGAGAGGGATGTTTTTTACAACCTTGAAGAGTACGGTTTTCTTGAGCCGTATAAGGAGGAGATAAGCATAGTAAAGGGCAAGACGTGGAGAATCAACCAGTGGCGCTTTAAAAGGGATATCATTAGCAAGGTCGTCTCTGACAATGCGCCAGAGACAGAAATCGAAGATGCATATGAAGAGATATTCAAGCAGATAGGCGATTACAGGCAGTCTCCGTGATCAGCGTTTTCCCGCCATATGGGATGGAATACTGTACCTGTCTTCTCCTACGAATAGAAAGAAAACAATCTTCCTTGTAAATTTGAGACTTTCCGGTACAAAGGTGTAAAAGAAATCCAGCGATTCGCCATTCATTGCCTTTGTCAGTCTGATGGCAAGTGCGTATACCAGTAGACCAAGCAATATATAGATCACAAGGTAAAACCCATAGACCAACAATTCAGGTATGCCGGAAAGTAAACTGCTAAAGGGTTGCAGAGGGAGAGCATACCTGTTGAAAAGGAAAATCGAAACAAATACTGCGATGGACGAGACCCAGATTTTAGCCATTGTAAGCAAATCAAAGGAGACAATCCTGAATTTTCTCGCGAAATAATATATGACCATGAAATTTATTACAGTAACTGAGGAATATCCAATTGAAGCGCCTATCAGTGCATATCTGGGGATGAGCAGGAAGGACAGTATCAGGTTGGCGATGAGAGACAGGCCGCTTGAAAGGATAAAAATTGAGGTCACCCTTATCCCCTGCAATCCCTGGACAAGCACGCCCTGAGAAATAAAAATAGCGGATACGATCAATATTATTGCCAGAGGCACCGCACCTCCAATATAACTGGCATCCCCAAGCACGAGGATTATTGGTGCACCAAGAACTGCGATCCACAGAGCAATAGGTGTGTATATAAAAGTGACCACATTCGTCGTGAGCCTTATACCTCGCCTAATGCTATCGCCTTCGTTAATTGAGAAATACTCTGAAAATTTAGGAAGCAGGATATTGTTAATTGGTGAAACAAAGAATGCCACACTCGATGTTATAAGCAACGCAAAACTGTAAACCGCAAATATTTCCTGGTTAATAAGTCCGGCTACGATCAGTCTATCTGCATAAACAGAGCTGAATGAGACAACAGCTGAAAGCAATATAGGTATCGTGTATTTAAGAACAGGCCGGAAATCCATTATCCTTCCAACCGTAGTGCCATGTTTCCTCACTGTTCTTGCAAGAACTATCAAGTTGATGCCAAGCATAGTGTAATATGCAATTGCCCAGCCAGCTGTTACAGCCTGTGGCGTTCCATATATCATAACAAGATATGCTGCTAATCCATAGGATGCAATTGCATTGAGGATTACAAGGACTCCATTAGCCCTAAACCGCTGGAATCCAAGTATCATACTATTCACAATATTCGATGCTATATACCCTGATGAAGCGATTGCGAGAAAAACAACAGCCTGGATTTCCGAGATGATCTGTGTTGTGCCAGTTGCATGCAGGAAAAACTTCAATAGCAGTGGTGAGAGGAAATAAATTGTCAAAAAAGACCCTATGCCAAGGATAGAAACAAGTAAAAAAATCCTCGAGATAAGAGACCTCACTAAATCCTTCTCGCCTCTTGCGACATGATGTGCTATGAAATGCTGAACAGTCTGGCTCATACCGAACGTAAAAACGGTTGTAACGAGACCAAGAACTGCCTGTAGTATACCAACCGTCGCAAAGAGGGTCGGAGAGAAATATTTAACGATATAAATGTAAAATATGACTCCCCCAATAAGCGTGGAGGCCGATCCAAAATATTGAAAAATCGCACCCAATCCTATAGTCCTGCGCTCATTTTCCAGTATTTATTACCTCCATTACATAAAGCTGTGTCCACCGACCGCCTCGTCTTAATCGATCGATGATGCCCTAATGGAAAACAACAATAAAGATTATCACTCTCGCTTTAACCCTCAAAATTCGACGCTCTCAAAAAAAAACTTATGAGCCAGACCGGTACGATTATAAGAACCAATCTCTTCAATATATGATATCCATAACAAATTATTTTTCACTCATTGCCTTGAATAAAAGGTACATAATAAGGGAAACTGCCAAAACTGCATGTCCGATAAACAGGATTATGACAGACACAGTGAAGCTGACTTTTTCTAGTGTTATATAAATGATAAAGATGGAATAGAATAATACAAGGGCTATTGCCGAAACGATGACAATCCGCAGGAACGGGCTTTTCCTACCTGAAGTATCCTTTGTATATTGCACAAACCCCTTACCGCCACATGCGTTGCAGATTTCTGGAAGACCGCGGGAGTCAGCGACAGTGCCAGTTCCGCCACAGGTCTGGCAATTATGATAATGTTTCACTAAAATAGTAGTTATTCACGGTATCTAAACATTGGTAATTATTTTTTAATATTGGTTTGAATGTATTGATGGTGTTATAATTTATTTCCTATTACCTGGATTTCCAGGTGTTACCACACGCCTATCTTTTCCCGGTTGGTGCTTTTTCCACCAAAAGTAACCTCAAACTCTGGGTGGTTAACCACAGGCACAGAACCCCGGAATTTTGCAGGTGAGTGTGGGTCGACCAGAATCCGTCTCTTGATCTCACCCTCCCTTATATTTCCCCTCCAAACATTTGCCCATGAGATGAAGAACCTCTGTTCCGGGGTGAGGCCATCTATTTTCTTATTCAGTTCCGGATGTTTTTTCAGACGTCTCTTGAGGGCTTCAAATGCGATCCTGACAGCACCAAGGTCTGCTATGTTCTCTCCAAGTGTCAGCTTGCCGTTCACCTTAAATCCTTTTAAGGGTTCAAGGCTGCCGTAAAGATTTACTACTTTGTCTGCTGCAGCTTTGAAATGCTTGAGATCAGAGCGGCTCCACCAGTTCTTTAAGTTACCATCCTCGTCAAACTGCCTCCCCTGGTCGTCAAATCCATGCGTAATCTCGTGTGCAATCACACCACCAATTCCTCCGTAATTTACAGCATCATCCATGGTAGGGTCAAAGAAAGGTGGTTGAATGATGCCTGCCGGGAAAACTATCTCATTTCCGCTGGGGTTGAAATATGCATTGACGGTTGGAGGGGTCATCATCCATTCATCCCTGTCCACCGCCTCTCCGACCCTGTCTATCTGTCTTCTGATTTCAAGCATCGTGCTCCTCGTTATGTTACCAATTAGATCATCTCTTTTTATCCTCAATCCTTTGTATTCCTTGAATTTGGCAGGGTGACCAATTTTCGCCCTGAACTTAGAGAATTTTGCAAGCGCCCTTTTCTTCGTCTTTTCGGTCATCCATGTATTCTGTTCAAGTCTTTCCCTGAAAACATCCTTTATGTCTTCAAGCATTTCGTTCATTCTTCTTCTTGTTTCGTCAGTAAAATATTCCTCGATAAAAAGAGAACCGAGTGCTTCTCCGATTAAAGAATCTATCAGGACAATAGCTCTCTTCCACCTTGGTTCCTGTCGCTTCTGGCCAAGCAGTTCTTTCTTGAAGAAGTCAAAGTTTTCCTTCTCTATTTTTTCGCTAAGGTAAGGAGCAAAATAGTTGATAACTTTCCATTTAAAGTAAGCCTTCAGATCATTTAGATCAGTTTTCGTGATAATATCTGAAACTTCTGTTAAAAACTCCGGTTGCCCGACTATGGCGTATTTGACGGGTGGCAAATCAATTTCGTAAATATACCTGTCGAAATCAATACCCTTGTATCTTTTGCTTATCTCCTTCAATGTCATCTTATTGTAATTTTTCTCCTGATCCCTTAAATCGGCCCTGCTCCTGCTTTTAGCTGCGAGCTTCTTTTCTATCGACAGCACCGCACCTGCAGCTTCCTCGGCATTTTTCTTATCTTCACCGAAGAGCATGAACATTTTTATGATATGTTCTTTGTATTTTTTGACAATATCAGAAAAGGAAGGTAAAAGGTAATAATCCCTGTCTGGAAGTGACAATCCTCCCTGATTCAGATATAATGCGTAAACTGAGCTATCTTTCTTATCTGGCATGGACTTTCTTGGAATAAATCCCATCGATCCTCCAATGAAAGTAGAAATACCGAGTAGATCAAAATAAGCGATAAGGCCTGGTATGTCCTCGCGTGACTTTAGAGATGAGACCTTCTTGAGATATGGTAAGACCGGTTTGATTCCGCTTTTCTCAATCTGTTCAACATTAATCATGGAATAATAGAAGTCACCGCACATTTTTTCGTATCTTGATCTCTCTTCAGTATCCTCTGAGCATCTCTCCAGAATATCCTTGAGAGCCATCTGGTTCTTTTCAAGCAACTGAACAAAAGATCCGAGAGAAACCTTGTCGTCTGGTACTTCATTATTTCTTATCCATGAACCATTGGCATAGGAATAGAAATCAACAAGTGGATCAACGTTCTTATCCATATTCTCTACGCTGAAACCTATTGCGCTCTTTTTATACGACGGTTGTTTCTTGACCTTTTTTACATCTTTAGCCATGTTACAGGTGAAATATTCATTCTGAATAAATCTTTATATTTTAGGTAGGATAATATTGCCAATTTCCCTTTACTTGTGAGAGGCGAAACATATCTTATCCTTTTGAAATTATCAGTATATCGTTCCAATCTCATCATACCTGGATTTTATTAATTTACCAGTTTTAAAACGATCTGCTGAGAATGCTTTCCAGTTAAATCTGGCCTTATCTGCGCTCACTTCGTCAAGCATATCAGAAACAATTTTGCCGTATGCGGGAGACAGCTTGAAACCGTGTCCGCTTAGGCCGGCACATACATAAACATCGTCCAGTCCGATAGGTGACAGATCATCAATGATAGCCTGTCCATCTGGAGTCATATCGTAAAGCCCGGTAACTGTAGCATATGGTACAGCATCTTTCATACCCGGAAGTCTGTTCATTATTTTTCCAACATAATCTTCAACATAATCATCAGGAGCGGTTTCTGGAATAACTGAATGAATGTCTATCGGTTTTGCATCTATGTCAGGGTCCAGACTGCCTAAAGCTGTCACCGTTTCGCCCTCCATCTTATAATAGGATAGATTTGGTGGGTCCCATAGTGTTGGTTTTATTCCCCTGTAAAGATAAGGCCTTTTGAGATATATCACAGAATGCATTGATGCGGAGATCGGAAGCATCCTATCACTGGAAATACCTGACCTTTCCAGCAGATCGTTAGTCCAGACATTTGTTGCGAGCACTATTTTTGTGGCTTTCATGATACTGCCACCGACCAACTTTAGGTATGGGCCATTCCTGTCACAGTCGATACTATCTACCTGTTTACCTGTCACAATTTCCGCCCCCAATTCTCTAGCCTTTGAGGCAAACGAATTGGCGGTCGAGACAGGATCAGCATAGCCGCTGTCAGGTTCATATGCAACATAACTGAAATCGTCTATATTCGAATCTGGAAAATAATGCGTAATTGTTTCAGGTTCTATGACAGACTCATTAGCACCAAGATCCTGAAGCATTCTGACGTTTTCAGACGCGATATCCGCATACTTTTCGCCGAACGGAAATATCATCCCTGTTTTTGTAAAACCGGAATAACCTATTGATTGAAAATTACTTATTACCTTCTGTGAGTAGATTGACATAGATGCAATCAACGGATTGCTGTAGTGGGTTCTAATCAGAGCACTTGACTTCCCAGTATTTCCGGATGCAACATGGCTGCGGTCAATTAGCGTGACCCTCTTTCCTGAAACAGAAAGATTATATGCTATACTGGTCCCAGTACTGCCGCCACCAACGACGATTATATGATCTGAACGTGAGTTGGTCATAAGCCAATTAGGTCAAATATCCTTAAAACAGTTTTCCTTCAAATAGAAAGATTGAGTAAATATCATAAAATAATTACGAAATAAGAAATTATATTGTTATAAGAATTTATTGTTTCGCTGCAATATCAGGGTCAACCGGAGCATTTGCGATCATTTCGTTCAAATCTCTCAGGGGTTGCCTTGGTCCAGAAACCTGTGAAATTATCCAGAAAATCACAGCATATACCATAACAACATAAAGATCGTCCGGGAATGGTATTAAGTTTGTACCTCCCGTCTGTGAGCCTCCTAAGTACGATAGTATTATCAACCCAATTATATAGAACGGAATCCAAATAGAATGTTTGAGCCCTATCTTCTGTCCCTTTGATGTGAAAACCTGATAGAGAAAAACCAGAGATCCACCAAGTGTTACGCCAAGTGCGTATATCGTCACAGGATAGGTTGCCCAATATATTAGAAGGGAAGAGGCTATAAATGCGATTACTGACCATAATCTGGCGGCCGGAACCCTGAACGGCCTGGCAACCTTTGGATATAACTTTCTAAGAATTGGAAGTGAAGCATTAACTATGGCAAAGTTTACAGCCCCAGCAACTACAACAAAATCTACTAATGTGTACCAGCTCGGATATGGTATCACAAATATAACAGCAAGTACAGATGCGGCTATTATTGCATAAGTGGGTGCTCCCTTTTTATTGGTTTTTCCAAGGATGGGGGGTAATGATCCCTCTTTTGAATAACCATAGAAGATTCTGGCACCTCCAGTCAGATCAGTGCCAAAAGTTCCAAGAGGGGAATATATTGCAAATAGAAGTGCAAGTACCACTAAACCTGAAATAACAAGTGCTGGGTTCCCGAATATAGTCTTATTTACGGTTTCGCGCATTAAATCAGCTAATGGCGAACCGAGGTTGGCCACTGCTTTCCAGTCGCCAGGTCCGGTGGAATTTGGAACTAAAGAGAAGTTAACTGCACCGACAATCACAATCGCCATTAATATGTAAAGAATACTCTGTATAACCAAGGTCAGAATAACGGCCCTTGGGACATTCTTCTTCGGATTTCTGATCTCCCCTGCCATATCCGCGACCTGTCGGTACCCTCCGAATGAGAATAATATCCCAGTTGCCGGTATCGCAATAAATATGCCAGGGAAATCAGTGCTGGATATAAAGAATGGTGCTTTGAGCGAGAAATTACCTGGATGAAATATATATAAAGGTACCATTATTATGAAAATCACAACTGCGCCAATTTTTAGCCATGTTAATGCCGTATTAAATTTGCCAAACCTACCCACCCCGATAAGATTCAGAATTGCGAAAAATATTGTCAAGCCGACAGAGAGTAGGATTCCATAGATAGAGAGTATTATGACCCCCGCTGAATTTATATACGTTAATGCCGGCAGGTAATATGAGGCATAAGTCGATACTGCAATTGCTTCAATTGGGGGTATCATTATCGTCCATACAAGAAGACCCCAGCCTCCCATAAAACCGCCGTAGTTACCGTAGGCATAATATGAGATTCTCGCACTAATACCGGATCTCGGGGCCATAGCAGATATTTCTGCATAAGGAATTGTTACAATAGCAATCAGTATTGCAGCAACGATCCAGGAGTACACGACTGCCCCACCTGCGTATTCAGTTCCTCCTGCCGCAGCAAACAGTATACCTGATCCTATTGCAGCTCCTATTCCAAATAAGACGGCATCATGCAGCGTTAGCTTTCTAACAAGAGTTCCACCCTTTTCAACGTCTGTCTCTTCTGCCATGCCGATCAGAGCTCGTAACAGTACTTAAATATTTTGAACAAATTGCCCTACTTTACTAATTTGGTTTAACACTTAATATCAATAAATATTCTATTTTTTTGCTCTCCATTAATGCAAGGGTTTAAAATATTCAGGTAATCAATGAAATTGGATAAGATTCTGAAACAGAAATTCAGACAGCCATTTGAGTTTTATATGGAAAATATAATTAGAAAGCTGTTCGACTTAGATGGGCCTATTCTCACGCAGTAGAAACACCCCTTATAATTCCCCCAAATACTTACTTTCTCATTATGATTATATATTCCTTACTCATAGTTTCCACTGTTTTTCCTGCAACGTTTGAGGGGCTGTTCTTAGAAGGCATTCTCTTATTTGGAATATTTCTGGTGAAAGTTTGGAATGTAGTAAACCCATTACTCTCAAAAAAGCACTCAATTGCTTTATCTGTGGGAAGCAATATTCCTGCCACCCTTCTATTTGCAACTACGTAGCAAGCGTAACCTCCGTTTTTTATCACGTTTGAGACATTTTTTATGGAATTGTTGAGGTCAAAGTAATAGGAACAAACTTCCAGAGATCTTCTTGGGTTAACTTCCTTTACATCATCTAAAGCGGTATCAAGCTCATCACAGTTAAATATCACATGTTTTTGTATCTTCTTTCCACCCATTGACATAGAGTCAACGTTTTGCTTCAAAATTCCAAGCCATTCCGAGGAAAGCCTAGAATATTGCCCATAGGCAACCGTTGTATGCGAATCTCCATAAGGTGGAGATGTAATTACTAAGTCGATAGAATTTTCCGATATCTTTTCTCGAGGAATGCGGTTTACCGTGCTAAGCAAATGTACTTTTGAAGTGGGTCGGTAACCCCTCTCTATCATCTTTTCATAAAACGCTTCGTAACCCTTAAAATTTCTATATAGCTTTTCCTTCATAATCGCAAAAGAGTCCGGATTATGTTTCACCAGTTTTTCCTGAGAATATCGATACAATTTAAACTCATTCTTTCTGGTGTTTGAACTTTCTCTAATAGTTTCACTAGCTGATACTTCAAAGAATTTCTTTATCCGCTGGTCCTTTATTTTACTTATGTACCTTATAATTAGACCTAATTTTTTTACAACGCCAGCTTTAAACCAAAAATCAAGGTTTTCTTTGTTGATAATCTTTGGATTGCCTTTTGGTGCAAATGTAAACTGAACAAAATTTTCTATCTCATCTAAAAGGACGCTAGGTAAAATGGTATATTCAGTCTTAGCCTCTGAAATTAGTTTTGCTAATGGATTAATATCTGTTCCGATCACATTGAGTCCAGCAAGCAATCCTTCAACCAACGTGCTTCCCGAACCACAATATGGGTCAAATAAGAAATTTCCTTCTTTTTCATTAAGTAAGCTAATGATCTTTCTTGGTATTTGAGGTATCATCCTCGCAGGATAATCGTGATAAACATGGCTAAACTCCCTTGTATCTTCATTCTGAAAGGTCCAATCCAATTCTTTAGAACCTTCTATCATAATTTTTCCAGCTGTGGTATTATCCTATCCCTATACGCAAAACAATCTTCTAAGTTTCTCTCTAAAACTCTAAACCCTGTACCGTGATCATGAAGTTTCCCAGCTTGTGGATGTCCTTCAGCGTATGAGCCAAGCCTCAATTCAACTTTGACGACGCCTTTTTCTATAAGAGTTATAAATCTCTCAAAAGAAAATCCCATTAGTACCCATGCTTCATTGTAATTAAATTTCTCGTTTCTTCTGCTACCTCGACTGTCTGCTTTTACAAGCAATACTCTGTACATCTTTGCTTCGAATGACTTCTTAAGATCATCGTAACTCCAACCTCCATATAGTTTCCCTTGAACGTTTTGAATATCAATTCGGTCTGGTGTAACACTCAACTTTAGCGACGGTATGCCTTTGATTTCTGTAATTCGGTTTCCATAAAGGTCTACATGAAGCACCTTATTGGAAGCGTTTTCTTTGCTTATATATCCATAATCCTCTAAAAGGTGTTTTATTGCACTAGAAGGGGATGGTGTTTTTGTAAAGAGGGAAATCATCGAAGATGAATTCTTACGTATAGATTTCAGCTCAACTTTTTCACCATTAGGCCCTGGAAAATTATTTTCCTTGATACCTAATAGGTCTTCCAATGTCTTGCCTATGCCAGTATCATGGCTTCTGTTAGATTGTACCCATTGATGACTGATTTGATTTAATCTATCCACCAACTCATTAAAACCCCTCATTCATGCGAGTAATTCTTAGTTGATATAAATCAATTTTTGAGTCAATAGATTGGAGAGACATCGAACTCGGATTTAAGCATTAGAGTTATTTAGGCAAAAGCACAAAACTATATCTTGAAATTAGTTAATCTCTTTAGAATGCAAGTTGGAGTTGAAAAACGGGAGTTAAAAAAAGAAATGGTTTCTTTATTGTAGTTATATATGAATTAATTTCTTGTGACGTTACTATATTTGAGGTGTTCTATAATCTGGAAAATGGAGCAGGGAATCCAGTATACCAAGCGTGGGTAACGTTCTCTCAGTAATTGTTTTCACTTTCCTTTGGCTAATCGGACATGAAGCTTTTGAATTTCTAAAGTCTATGAAGAACATTGCAGAATCAATTTCTTTATGATTTTGTAAATGCTTGAAGTATTACTGGTATAACCAAAATTTAACTTATTCCACTTATTACTCTCCCAATGCCAGACGAACTAATCGCAGTAACAAAGACATCTTCCAGGGTGTCATCGTTGAGGATTACTTTAACAAAAGATATAGCAAAGAGGCTGACAGTTCCAGAATCGGAAAATATCGTGT
>JAKAAI010000132.1 GCA_021797055.1 Thermoplasmata archaeon
GTTCGGAATTGTGAACCTGAAGGTGTTCGGTGAATACAGGTGGAGGATATCAGATCCTGAAAACTTCATCAACCAGTTTGTCGGTACTTTCAATGTCGAAACTTCCGACGAGGTTGACGCAAGATTGAGGGATCAGATCGTGATACTGACATATACAGCTCTCGGACAGATGAAAGACAAGGGCCTTAAGATAACTGATATACCTGCAAATCTTACAACGATAGAGCAGATAATACTAGCGCAGGCGCCTGACAGTTTCAGGCAATACGGTGTTGAGATAAACAAGATACAGGGTCTCAATATATCACTTCCGGACGATGTCCAGAAGGCAATAGACACAAGATCAAACATGTCTGTCCTCGGGGTCAACTATATCCAGTACCAGGCTGGACAGGCAATGGTTGATGCAGCCAAGAACCAGAACGGAGTGGCCGGTGCAGGCGCAGGTATTGGAATCGGCCTTGGTGCGGGGGCAGGTATGGGTTATGGCATGTCCGGGCAGATGATGTCCGGGATGCAACAGCAGCCAACAAAATCCTGTCCAAAATGCGGATCTATGGTGCCGGCCAATGCAACATTCTGTCCCAACTGTGGGGCTCCAATGCAGAGTGCAACTATTACATGCCCGAAATGCGGAACATCCATGCCTGCCGGTACAAAATTCTGCCCTAACTGCGGAAATAATATGACTGCACCAGCCACAAAGAAATGTCCGGGATGCGGAGCGGAAGTATCTTCTACGGCGAAGTTTTGCCCTAACTGCGGAAAGCAGCTTTAGGTGAAAGTATGTATTGTAACAGATGTGGTGCACAGATACCGGACGACTCGGTTTATTGCCCGAAGTGCGGATCCAGGCAGGAAACAGTTTCATCTGGAAATTCTTCTCAGGCGCAGAATGCCCAGGCAACAGTCCAGCAGCAGTCAGGTGTTCTTGCCTCGGCCGATGTAACGGAACTCAAATGCCCCGGATGCGGAGCTCCTTTAAAACCGCAGATAGGTGAAATGATAATCACATGCGAATATTGCGGTGCAAGTATTTCCCTGGCAAATGAAGGCTGGAAGAATATAGAATCCAATACAATGCTGCCTCTTAAGTTTGCAGATGAGAACCAGGTGATGATTCTTGTCAAGAATCACATGGATCATGGTATCCTGAAACATCATCTTGAGGAAAAGTCCAAGAGCGAGGGTGTTGTTCTCTCACTGGTTCCTTACTGGATCGTGCCTGCTTCAGCCCGGACCAAATATACAGCTGTTGATACGGGGGCCGAGATTGGAAAAGTGGCTGGGACTGCAGTTCTAGCTGGCCTGCTTGGTGGAGCACTTGGCGGAGGCAGAGGTGGATTCGGAGGCGGCTATGGCGGCGGGATGATGGGAGGCATGCTCATGGGAGGAATGATGATGGGCGGCATGGGTGGAGGTGGCGGAAGCCTGAGATCCTATACACTGGATAAAAACTACAATTATCCTGTCGTAGCGGTGAAAGGTCTGACAGAATACCAGCCAAGGAATTATGCATTCCAGTTAACAGATCGGGTACCTTTCGATATCACAAAGGTACCGAAGGGCATAAAGGTCCTGAATGGCGATATAGGGGAAGACTCGGCAAGGAACGATGCAAAGACCAATGTTGACCAGCTCCAGTCTGCCCTGGCGCATTCAACGCATCATTCTATCAGGAACATATCGACGGATGTGGATGTTTCACAACCAGAGCTTCTTCACGTTCCGATCTGGTTTGCAAAGTTCGATGACAAGGGAAAGAAGATAGCGCTCGTTCTTGACGGACATTCGGGTGCATTCATAAACAGCATCGGGCTTGACTGATTCCATAATAAAAAAATTGTTTATCGAATCCAGGTCTCACCATATTTTTATCGTTTCATACTTTTTGTATTCCGATGTCTTATAATCTCCAAAGACAGAATCGAATTTTTCATGCACCCTGGATGGCAGTTCCGCTCTCAGCCTATCCGGGGAGTGCGGATCATTGGATACCTGCATTTTAAGCATCTCGTCCCTTATTATTGAGCGCCAGCCCTGTGCCCATCCCATGAAAAACCGTTGTTCCGGAGTAAAACCATCTATCTTCTTCCTCATCTCTGGATTTCGTGAGAGCCTTCGTTCAAAGGCTTCAAACGCAATACTGACTCCCCCGAGATCTGCTATGTTCTCGCCGAGTGTTAACTCTCCATTGACCTTCACCCCTGGCAGAACCTCCATGGAACCGTAAAGGTCAATGACTTTTTTCGCTCTTGACATGAACTTCTCCTCATCTTCCTTTGTCCACCATTCCTTGAGATTGCCATCTGCGTCAAACTTCCTCCCCTGGTCATCGAAACCGTGCGTTATCTCATGTGCTATGGTACCACCAGTAGCGCCGTAATTTACAGCATCATCCAGTCTGGGATCAAAGAATGGTGGCTGAAGTATGCCTGCAGGAAAAACAATTTCATTGTCGGTAGGTGAGAAATATGCATTCACGGTAGGTGGTGTCATCCCCCATAGCTCATGATCAACCGGTGAATTGATCCTGTCGATCTGTCTCCTGAACTCGAATGCATTAGACCTCATGATATTTCCAATATAATCGTCCTTCTTCACCATAATCGAAGAATAATCTATGAACTTGTTCGGATAGCCTATTTTTGCCCTGAATTTGCTGAATTTTTCCAGTGCCTTCTGTCTTGTTTCTACCGACATCCAGTCAAGTCTTTTCAGGCGATCCGTGAATACTTCTCTCAGGTCAGCGACCATCTCCTCCATGCGGCGTTTTGAGTCGGCTCCGAATTCCTGCTCAACATATATCTTTCCAAGAGCTTCCCCAATCTGCCTGTCTATCAGCCTAACGCATCTCTTCCATCTCTTTTCAGGTTCAGGCGTACCCATAAGCTTCCTGTTGTAAAAGTCGAAATACTCGTTGAATACCTCCTCATGCAGGTATGGCGATGCGAACTGCAGGACTTTCCATTTCAGGTATATTTTCCAGTCAGTGAGTGAAACATCATCTATCATTTTTCCCAGATTTTCATAAAACTCTGGCTGGCCTGTTATCACGTACTCAGTTTCCGGCAGCCTGATATGTGAAAGATATTTTTGAAGATCTATTCCCTTAAATTTCTGGTTCAGGGCAGCAATATCCATCCTGTTGTAATTCTTTTCCGGGTCCCTCAAATCTTGTGGCCTTCTGGAATTTTCAGCCAGTCTCTTCTCCATCTGGAAGACAGTGTTCGCAGATCTATTCGCGGACCCTTCATCGAAACCGAACAGCATAAACATTTTTTGAAGATGCTTTATGTAATTTTCTCTTAAGTCCTTGAAGGAATCCAACAAATAATAATCCCTGTTTGGAAGCGAAAGACCTCCTTGTTCAAGATACAGAGCATAGATTGAACTGTTCTTCATATCACCGTCCGAATAAATTGAAAAGGAACATGGGATCCCATTTGAGTGAAGGTAGGAGAACATCTGGACCAGCGAATCTTTATCCTGAATCGCATCAATCTTTGCCATGACATCGGACAAAGGTTTGAATTTCAACTCCTCTATTTTTTCAGTATCCATGGATGAATAATAGAAATCTCCAAGCATCTTTTTGACCGGGTCTTGCTGTTCCTCGAGCGCGCATTTTTCAAGTATCTTTCCAAGTATATATTGATTTCTTTCATGTAATTCGAGCGAGGCGCCAAAGTAAGGCTTGTCCGCCGGAATCGGGTGAGTGGCTTCCCATTTGCCATTGCAGAATTTATAGAAATCACTGAACGGGTTCACCGTTCGTTCGAGGTATTCAACGGAGAATACCGGATCCTCTGGCTTCTCCTCATTGGTTATACGGTATATTGCTGCTCTGTCACTTTCCATCTGGCAGCATAGTATAATTTATGATAACTTTTCCCATTATTCGGTCGAACAACAATTTGAAAGCTCATTTGTGAAAATATCAATCGTCGTCATTCTTTCTTTTGATTCGGGATCCAAAATATAGGAGAAGCACACCAACTACAAGGACAACAAGTGCGTTTCTGCCCTTCTTCTTTTTATCCTGCGTGGGTTCAATGGAACATGATATATTCATCTATGTCAGATCCGGTGATTCTTTCCAATACTGCATTCTTAAATCAGTATATGAAAAATTAACCTGATATGTTTGATATTCTTTGTTTAAAAAAGAAAATATTTTTACTGGCTTTTCAGGGGAACAATTTTGAGAATAACCTTTAAAGCAATGAAAAGGAGAAGAGCACCAGCAAGGAAGTAGATTATGATCAGGATCAACATTGAGGTATTTCCGGTAGTTGCAGA
>JAKAAI010000033.1 GCA_021797055.1 Thermoplasmata archaeon
GAGGCTTAATACCAGAATCATTGTTTACGTAGCCTGTGCTGAAAAGCATTTGGGGGCTTCCGGATGAACCAACTCCGTATATGGCCATGTTTACAGTTTCATTCTGCCCCGGGAGATTAACTACAAAGAATGAATACACCAGTGTTACGTTATAGGGTAGGAAGAATGGAAGAACATTAATTATTACCGTACTGTTCTGCTTTAAACCAATCATAGTACCCGCTTGGACAAGAACAGAGCTTGATCCCCGGGAAAACCCATTTTGATATCCAATATCCTTACCATGGATGAGGCCAAGCTCATAAAATCCTACTGATGCAGAAATTAATGCAACGGTTATTACAGTGGCAATGATAAGATCTCTTTTCCTCCACATAGTCTAAAATTATCTTCAATCTATATAATATCAACGAATCTCTCAGCTCAGATGGAACTCTTAAGCTCCATTCTTATAGAAAGTCACTGAGCCAGAGATCTTATCATTGATTATTAATAATGACTTTTTCGTATTGTACAGCTCATACAAACTTATCCGACTCATTATTCCTCAAGGTTGACAAAACATACATTTTGTCATGTCTTGAACCCGATTGTGCCCCTTCCATATATATACTCCCACCGATGATCCAAAATGCCGTTTGCTACAAACATATATAAGGACAACAATATTGTCATGTCATGAGTTTGCCGATACCAAAAAACATGATGATCCAGTCATCGGGAAGGAATCTCTCAATAGACTTTTTCTCAGATGAGGAAGTTAATGCAATTCTGAATGAGATCAACATGAAAATTGAAGGCGACAGGAGAAGATCTTCATATCACAAGAGGTATTTTCTCCTGGTCAACTTTCTTTATCGTACAGGCGGGAGGATTGATGAGGTTCTTATCATCAGGCCTGCTGATATAAATTTGTCAACCAATTCACTCAGAATGAAGACACTGAAGCAGGGGAAGAATAAGAATACAGACCAGCAGAGGGAGAAGTACAGAATAATTCCGCTCCATCCGGCTTTGAGGGATGTGTACATGCAGTACCTCATTGAAATGAACCTGAACCAGAAGTCAGAAGATCTGCTGTTTCCCATGAGAAGGCAGGTTGTTGATCTCTACTTAAAGAAGATTCAGGAGAAGCTGGGAGTCAGGATCCATGCACACAAGTTCAGGCACACCTTCGCTGTGAAGGCCATAATGGATCAGGTGCCTCTGAATGTTCTTCAGCAGTGGCTAGGCCACTCCTCTGTCTTTTCAACGTCAATATACACACAGATAACGGGAATGGATACGTCGGAATTCATGGGAAGAATAAGATGACATGGACTATTTCAGATTGGGCGGAAATGTTCACTGCAATAGGTACAATTTTATTGTCCATTGTAACAGTATGGATTACTGCACATCAGAATAAAAAAGCAAAAATAGATAAAATAGAAAACTGGAAAGATTCCCATTTAAATTCTCATTATAATGATGTTATGAGGGAGATAGGAGAAATTCAAGACCAAATAAGCCCAATCGCTGACCCATCGGACTGCTCAAAACGAACTGATTTTGGATTTCAAAGACTGCATACAAGACGTAACCACTGGGGCATATCAAATGAATCACTGCTGATTTCGGACAATAATAGCTCGGAAGTAAAATGCCTCACTGACGAAGATAACATGGCATTACGACACATTAAAAGTGGATACCCCGCACTGAATAGAAAAATAAGAGAGATAAACAACATGGAAGAGAGATACAAAGAATGTATAAGCGGAAATCTCCAAAACTTCATAGACTTCTTATATCGAGAGTGCAAAAGTGAATTTGGAGAGTGGAGTATAACACCCGATGTTTACACACCATTAGAAAATACGATACGTATTGTAGAGCCCGAGAGTAATAAGGAAAATACCCCTGTAACAAAGGGAATACTCATCAGTTCATTAGCAGACTCTCTTATTGAATGTATTATAGGAGGGGCTACGGACATTGGGGGCAGAAAGGAGCCTTTCGGTACCAAAGTAGATAGCTTCAATATATCACTTATCTTTAAAACGGAAAATTTTGGTGGATTTAATAAACTACCCAAAGTGGTCGCAAAAACTGTAAATTATGCTGTCACGGATGATGATCTGTCAAAATTCAGAAAGACATGGATTAATTTGAATTCAGAGGCAGAAAAGATAAAAAAAATGTACGAGGAAAGAGAAAGAATTATGGCAAAGTACAAGGAACTGAGAGAGAGCCTTACCCGTGATATCTTAAACAGATACGGCGCAGGATATAGGATCATGGGAGAATGTGACGTATGTAAGTTAACGAAAGACGCCAAGGAAGATGAGATCAGACCATATGTTAATTAAAACGAAATCACGCACACCAGATGAAAATGAAAGGAAGAATATGAGGAAGTGGGTTGGGGGGCGGATTTAAATGATATCACTAATGCAATTTATAGAGTTGGCAGGAGCTATTGGCACCTTTGGATTAGCTCTGGTTGCATTTTGGAATATTTTTAAACCCCTAAAGCCAAAAATAATAATAAGCTATGGAACCACAGGAGAATATCTATCGCAACTTGAGGACAGTTGCAGCTCACCTCCTGTTGGGGGGGAAAGCTGCCAATACTATATCTTCAGACTAAAAGTCGAAAATCGCAAAAAATTTACTTCATTATATGCTAAAAAATTATATTTGAGATTTATGGAAATAAGCAAGTTGGATCAGAATGGAAAGTGGGAGAGGCTAGTTCCATTTAATCCATTTATGCTGAGATGGACCTCAACAACTATGCAGAACGATTTATTCTACAATGATCTGGGTAAGGGCGAATATCTGTATGCAAATTTCTTTACCATAAAATCATTTTTTGCACCCATGGACAACAAAACCATAGTTAAATCTGAAATGTTCCCAGGTCACGAGGGAATAAGAGATATAGCGTTGCCAGCGGGTTTTCCTCGCAAAAAACTTAATGAAGGTGGCTCGTTCAAATTTAAAATTGGGGTCTTTGGTGAAAACATGAAAGGAAAGGAGTTTAATTACAAAGTAACATTTGAGGCCAGCCAAAACAAGGACCAGCCCAAAATAGATATCAGAGAGATGTAATGTCAAGCGAAATAAATCAATAAAAGAGGCTTTTTGGCTAATTTGTATAAATGAATCTACACTTCATGGAACTCTCAAAGCAGAGCCCAAATCTACCCCTAGAAATTGACTTGTTTCCTTAAGTGCCCCTCCCCAAGATTTCAGTGCCTGAAAAAGAAATTTTTGGACATGTGAAATATGCGATCTGGGTCATCGATGAAAACCTAAAATATGTTCTTGGATTGCAAATAAGAACTCTGTGAGAATTATGACTAATAGAATTCCTATTAGAAATTATGAATACATCAAAGCCAATCAACGAGTGTGAAGCAATGGAAGACAATGAAAATTTTGAAGAAACAGTCATCCAGGAGAGAACCAGGCTTGGAAGTGAAAGGAAGAAGCAGAGAGATACTGCCAAATTGATTTGGGCTTCAAAACCAAGAAAGGAGCCGTCGGCAAAGGACCTGACGTTTCAAACTGCCGAGGTTGTATATCCAAACAATGCTACCGGTGCATTTGGGAGCTTCCTTGAGAACGAGAAGCCGAGTTTCCCTAAGGCACCAAATAGAATGATATGGGGAGATAACTTGCTCATAATGCAAGCACTGCTTTCGCAAGGTTACGAGGGCCAGATAGACCTCATTTACATTGACCCTCCCTTCAACACCGGGGAGAATTTTAATTTCCCAAATGATGTGAGAATTGGAGACAAAGAGTTCGAGATGGAACTGCCAATGAGCGAGCGACTGGCATATACAGACACTTGGGAAAGAGGGCTTGACTCATTTTTAGATATGCTATATCCAAGGTTGCAACTAATGAAGAAGCTCCTAAGCAACAAGGGAGCCATATACGTACATTGCGATCAGAATGCATCTCACTACATCAAGGTAATTATGGATGAGATATTTGGAAAAGACAATTTCCGGAATGAGATAATTGTAAGGAGGATACACAAAAATATCAGGGAGAGGGAGCGTGTTCCTTCACTTAATGTCGCCATCGACTACATTCTGTTCTATGCAAAATCTTCTGAGCACATGATTGAACCCGCCATAAAGGAAGTTAAGAAACCTGACAGGTGGCACTCATTTGAGGCACCCGAAATAAGAAGTGGTATGGATTACGAGCTATTCGGTCATAGACCAACCCCCGGTAATCATTGGCGCTGGACCAAGGAAAGGGCGGAAGCAGCTATAGCTGAAGGCACCCTGAGACCGAATCCCAGCACAGGTAAACCTGAATATTTTATCCCGTCATCCGATTACGCACTTAGAGACAGTCTATGGGAAGATATTACCGCTTATTCTTTTACACAGGGATATCCTACAGAGAAGAAAGAGGAGCTTTTGGAACTGATCATAAAGTCTTCCTCCAGTGAGAACAGCTTGGTCGCTGATTTCTTCTGCGGGTCAGGTACGACGGCAGCAGTGGCAGAGAGATTGAAGCGCAGGTGGCTTACAACAGATCTTTCAAAAACAGCCATCCAGGTTACCAGGTCGCGTTTGGTGTATCAAAGAGCAAATCCATTCATTATAGAGAATCTTGGAAACTATCAGCGTCAGCTCATTTACCTTCATGAGGTAAAACTTAGGGAGATGTACGACATAATCCTGAAACTGTATGGCGCCACACCCAGGGAAGATAGGCCCGGTATAGGCATAAGCAACACCGACAGGAATACCCTTGTTTACGTGTGCGAACCTGATCGCCCCATGACTGCCAGGAAGGCTGTGGAACTATCTAAGGACGCTTTGGCACTTGACGGTCGAGGTTACAGAAATCTTGTGATCTTGGCATGGGATTATGATTACAATTACGACGAGGACCTCAGAAAATTGAGCTCAAACATAAATGCGAAAATTGATTCAAAAATAATCCCCTCTGATGTATATAGATACCTCAGAAGCACGAAAGTCGGTGATCCATCACTTGCAGACAGAATTACTTTTTATCAGAAACCATATCTTAAGGTCTCTGAGCCCGAAGTGGCAGATGTATCGGGAGATGATGCTATTGTTAAAATTTCAATAGAACAGTACGTTGTAATGGATAACCCAATAAGGGATGAAGAGAAGAAGAAGGAGGCTGATGACCTCCTCAAACAAAATTATGCCTACCTCATCGATTTCTGGTCCGTGGACTGGGATTATAATTCAACAACTTTTAAGAGCATGTGGCAGGCAATCAGGAATCGCAAGTCAAAGGATCCGGTGATTACCACTGCTGATTTCAGGGTGAAAAGGGGAAGGGACTACAATATTGCAATAAGGGTTGTTGATGTTTTCGGTAACGATGCCTCAGCTTTCAAGAAGATCAGTGTGAGGTAGCATTATGTCTCAAAAATCGGCAGACAAGCAATACTTTGCAAAGCATCCTCTTGCCCAGAGAATAACGAAGGAAGTCGAAAAGTGGGCCGAGAGTGGATACACCTCTCCGGAAGGAAAGAACATAACCCCTGTCACAAGAGAGCTCTTTGAATACTGGTTCAATACGGACATTCATGAGAATGCAAGATTTCATCTTTCCCAGAAACGCGCCATAGAAACCGCTGTATACTGCTACGAGGTGCTTGGTGCGCCAACACCTGGAGAGCTCTTCAACTTATTTGATGGCGAAGAGATCCAAGGAAAAGGATTGGAAAAAGAACTGGAGAAAATGACATTTCCCAGGTTTGCCATAAAAATGGCAACAGGTACTGGAAAAACGTGGGTTATTAATGCGCTGATTGTCTGGCAGTATTTCAACAAATTGAGGCACGATGACGGGAGGTTTTCACCATATTTTTTGCTTGTTGCACCGGGGAATATAGTTTATGAGCGCCTTCTTGATAGTTTTCTCGGAAAGGTGAAGGATGGGAAGAGGGATAAAACGACATCCGACCTGCAAAACGAACTGTTCATGCCTGAATCGTGGCGATCGGAATTTGACCTGAGAATTTACACTAAGGAGGATATTACCGGCCATACAGAGGCAACTGGAGAGCCATATATAATGATTACAAACTGGCATCAGCTCATAGATTTCACTACCAGGGAGAAAACCATTTCTGAGGATCTGGGTATAGAATTCGGTGAAGACAAAGACACCTTCAGGGTTCAGAATTTCTATGATTTCCTGACCGCAAATAGCTCCCTTGTCGTAATAAACGATGAGGCACATCACCTGCACAATGCATCTGACAGGGAAATTAAGAGGTGGCAGGAAGCTGTTGAAAGGCTACATGCAAACATCACAGATAAAGGAGGGGGCGCGTTTATCCAGTATGACTTTACGGCTACACCTTATGCAATAAGTGGTAAAAAGAAGGAGTGGATGAAGCATGTCATCTACGATTACGGTCTCGTCGAGGCCATGAATGACATGCTGGTGAAGCAGATATTCATAGAGAAGAGTTCATATCTCACTGAAAAGATTGAAAATCTCTCTGAAAACGAGAAATTCTCTGTCACTGCACACAAAGATGAGGCGCAGAAAATCCTGAGTCTGAGCGATGTCCAGAGACACATGCTGCACGTTGGGTATGAGAAATTGCAGCAGCTTGAAGACGATTTCATGAAACTGGATATTCACAAGAAACCACTAATGTTCATCGTAGCAGGCGACAATGCTGAAGCAGAGGAAATATCAGGATATATGAAACAGCTCGTTGGAGATGATGAGGGAACGCAAGTTCTTACCATACACAGCGATAAGAAAAATAGCCTGTCGGATGACGAGTACAAGAGCCTTAAAGAGAAAATTTTCGCCAGCGATGCCTATGATAGCAAGGTCAGAGTAATTGTCAGTGTTATGATGCTTAAGGAAGGGTTCGATGTAAGAAACGTTTGCGTACTCGTTGTACTCAGGCCTTCAGACTCGGACTTGCTAACGGAGCAGATCATCGGAAGAGGAATCAGGCTGATGTTTACAGAGGATGAATACAGAGAACCAAAACTTCAGAACATGGAACTGCTGAGGAGGAACGAACCTCTCATCAACTCATATGATTTCCTTTTCATAGTTGAACATCCAAAGTACAACCAGATATATACTGACCTGAAAAATGCAGGCGCTTTGCTTTCTTCAGGTGATTCCAGAAGCATTCCGCTTGATTCCAAGCGAATCTTGGTTACGATAGATGATAATAGGGTCCCGGAATATGATCTGTATTGGCCCGCGTCATATCGGGACACCGTTCATGAAGATATCGATTTCTCATATTTTGATGTGAGTGAACTGCAGCCTTGTCCAGTGCCATTTGATCAACTCGAACCTAAATCAATAATAATAACGGATTTCCACCCTCAGACCAAGTTCATGCAGGATTGGAATATGGAAGAAAAGGATTTCAGCTATACCAGTTTTCTGCGAAACGCCACGCTTGAGATCATAGGTGGAAGCAGAAATATGAGCTGGTTAACGAGATACTTCAGCGAAATAGCCGCGATAACAGACAAATATGTTTCAGGAATCCTTTTTGGGCGAAGGATTGATTTTAACGCCCAGGAAAACGCTGTTAAGTTGAGGAATTTCCAGCTTCTTGAATTCATCGTAACCAATCTTAGGAGGGGGATTACACGATTCATATCTAATAAGAGAGCAGTAAGTTCTACGGTAGTTGAGTGGGTTTCACTGTCAACGTACCGCGAGTTGAAAGTTTCTATTGAGAGAGCCCTTGAGACGAGAAGATGCATTTACCCTTACCTTGACTTTGGACCGAAAGGTGGGTTTGAAAAGCGTTTTGCAGAATCTGTTCTGGAAAGAGATTCAGGTGTTTCAGCCTATGTCAAACTTGACCAGTATGTTCACAGGTTCTCCATAGCTTATCTGGACAGTAAAGGTTTCATTGGCAGATATTACCCTGATTTCCTGGTTAAAACATCTGATTCCATGTTCATTTTTGAGACCAAATCAGAGAAAGATGCATATAATGACATTGACGTTAAGTCAAAGATGATTGCAGCCCAGCAATTCTGCAGAACTGTATCAAGTGCAAATAATCATCCAAAGAATCAGCCCAAAACATGGAGGTACATTCTCTTACCCGAAAACATTGCCAAAGAGTTGGAGGGACACGGTTTCAAGTCCATTGTGGAACGTGCAGAATCTTTCATGTCAAATCTGTTGTGGACGGTGCGATAGGAAGCTTGTAAGCACTGAAAAACGTCACTAACAGTCCTGGAAACGAATATGGTTACAGAACATTTCAAGCAAAGTATCTTCTGCTAAAGGATATTTCATCTATGATCTAATCCTTGAGATCCAATATAAGTGGTTTCATGAATTCGACGAAATCAAGACCTATAATTATGAGGGGCCCCTTTGGGATAAATGTTTGGGGAATAGAAGAAAGAGGACTTCACCAACCAGCATATACCATGGTAAGCGACCCTTTGGAAGGCCATTATGCCGTTCTCAATGGAAAGAGATACACACTGCATTGGGAATTCGATAATGGAAAACCCATGCCCATAGCGGGAGTACCCCATGTTCCACTGGTGGTAATTCATACCAATAAGGCGAAGTTGTTGTCTAACGGGATCAAGAGTTGCAGAAAAGAGCTTAAAATTGAGTGGTTGTATGTGGCTGCATCCCCAAGAGAAGTGTATTGCTATGGCCCAACCATAGACGAGGTAAAGAAGGTACTCGAATTGCTAGATTTCGTATATAGTTCCAGTATAGACATTTAAAAGTTAACCGCTTACCAACCTGATATTGTTATTTCAATTTGCAGATTATAGGAAAAGCGACGGATTATTGTATCCTGAAAATTTTACGCCTAAATTTCAGTACTATGTAAATGATCTGGAAAATGTTCTTCCTTTCATCTCAATTAGATAAATCGCAAAATCCATTTTCAGCAGATTAACGTTCCTCGAACAATCAAAGAATCAATCCAATAATTTCTCCGCGCTCATGAGGTGTTTAGCCACCTCTACTCCCTTATCGGTAAGACAGACCCTGATTGTTCTTCTGCCTTCCTTCCTTTCCTCCATGGTGACAAGTTTGGCCTCCTCCAGGATCCTTAGAATTTTGTCAATGGTGCTCCCGTTTGTAATGACTGCTGTGAGATCATACTTTCTCATGCACTTCTTCTCCAGAAGTGCTATAAGCACCGGGACAGCGTATCTCTGAGACAGTGGGGATTCCTTCAACGGTATTGCATCTGGTTTACTGTATATGAATGATGGTATACCATATACCATCTGGTATGTTGAATACTTTAATATCCCATCTACTATCCTGTATATTGTATGCAAGTATCAAAAAGAAGTGCAAAGACGACACTGAAGGTATCACGTGATCCAACATGGTTCAGGCTGTATGAGATCAGGGGAAAGCTACAGAAGCAGACAGGACACAGCCTGACGTTTGACCAGGTCATTGAAACACTCATAGACAGTTATCTGGCCTCTGCCAGCAACATGGGGCAGGCCTGAATGACCCTGCACACCATTCTACTGTATGTGCTCATATTCTTCGGAATAGTTGCAGCACCATTTTCCATACTTCAGCCAATCCTGCTCATAAGGAACAGGAACCTCAGAAAGTACAGGCACAGGCCTCCGGTTCCCGGCAGAAGAATATTGATCCTCATAACAACAGTGGGACGTGCGTCGACTGTTGTGAACCACATCATTGATGTTGTAAGAAGTTACGAACTAAATGTGGACATACGGGTGCTAATAGAGGAATACGATCATTCTGAATATCATGCGGATACCATTGTTGTTCCTGAATCATATCAGACCGAGAAAAATTCCCAGAACAAGCACAGGGCTCTGCACTACTTCTCGCAATGGCTTTCCATGAATGGTTATGGTACTGAGACCTATGTCATCCACCTGGACGATGACACCTATGTCACCAGGGAATACATACAGCATGTGTTCTCCATGAGAGAACATGCCGGCCTTGGCACTGTGAGGCTTCGGGAATACGGACACAGCCTCTTCTCCACCCTTGCTGATTTTGGCAGGATCACAGATTACGATTCCTATGTTTCATTCTTCTCCAGCCGGCACAGGCCCATCGGCGTGAACGGTGAAGGCCTGACAATAAGGGCGGATATTGAATCGGAACTGGGATGGGATTTCGGCCCTGTTGCTGCGGAGGACCTGGTAATGGGTCAGAGGATATTCGCTGCCGGATACACATTCGGCTTCATCCCTGGATATGTAATGATTGCACCGGCCACAACGGCAATGGATTTCTACAGGCAGAGGAGGAGATGGGTTGACCACTTCTTCAGGTCTGCCAGGGATGTCTGGAAATTGAGGAAGGCAGCCGTACTGTGGTTCGGATATCTCTATGTGTTTGGATGGGGAGCACTCACCGGCCTCATAATATGGGCTCTGGTCATATTTGTTGGGTACAATCCTCCTGTGCCGGTACTGATTATACTGACCTATGAGCTCATAATGGCATTCATCTCAAAACAGTATGGTGCGTGGACAGTGAAGGAGAAGAGGTACAGGCTGATTATGCTCATATTGCAGATACCCGTGACAATGTTCGAATCCGGCACTTTCTTCTACTGGGCACTTGCAAGGCCGAAGGGAAACAAGGATTACACCATTGCCAAGGTATGAAGTATGAAATCATGAAACAATGGCTCCTAATTGGTGGGGTATACCGGTATACTGAAGTTTCCATAAATGCTCTTTTTCTCATTTTGCAGCGAGATAGGACGGCTTTTACATCGCAAAAATCTCAAGCAATACAATGAACGTGAAAGGAACACTTGTCAACATTGATGACGCCGTGATCAATGCGGCTAGAAGCGAGGGCTACAGGAAGGGATGGAATGACAGGAAACTCCACGATTCAGGCATAATAGAGGATGCCATGAGGGAGTCCAGGAACTTCAGGGAGTTCATTGCTGCACTCAGGGAAAGAATGGAGATGCTGGATGAGTGATACCATGGCCAGAAGAAACCCATTCACCAAGGAATACTACACAGGAAGGAAAGACCAATATGACATCGATTATTCTATATTTAGAAGAGCTGTGGAGGAAACTCAGACCAGGGAAGACCTCATCAAGTTCCTGGAAGACAGGTTTACTTATGTCATATCAAAGATAGCGGATCAGAATGCCAGGGAGCTGATGGAGGAGCTAGATTTAGTTTAACTCCATCTTTTTAATTTTCCACATTATTTTCATGCTTAATTAACTGGTGAACCCTTTAAACCCTCAATTATCCTTGTACAGCGTAAGGCTGTGCTACTGTTTCTGTTTTCTTGGGCCTGAGTTCCATAGCCTGTTCAAAGGTATCTGAATATAGGAACTTATCTGCCAAAGCCTTGTAAGGCACCCACGTTCCTGCAAAGCCCAGTACTCTTCTGGCATCTGCGATCATTTCAAGTTTTTCTGGTGTCCAGAGCGGAGACACATAGCCTGTTCTTGTGAGAGAGTCAAGCGGAATAAACCTCATGGGATACACTGATGCGCCCCATTTCATCAAATTCTTGAGCCGAAGAAGGAAATCCTCAGGAGTATCGCCTTTCTTATGCTGTTTATCCCAGAAATTATACAGCATGTAGAAGATCAGGTTCTTCTTCTTATATCCAGCTTCCCCTAACAGTTCTATGGCCTTTTTGATATAGGGGCCTTCCCAGGGCCAATCATATGCCATATGTATGCTTTTGGACTTGACGTCAGCGAGAAGTCCTGCGGTTTCCTCATCCATTAGCCTTGCATCAAGTCCCTGGTTAAAGTCAGCTTCTATTCCATGATCGATTAGCTCTTTCAACATGGATTTGGCAAAAGGAGAGGCAAGGAAGTTATTGTCCCATATTGTCACCTTTTTGTGGGATGGATGCATCAGATCTAATATGGAAGGTTTCTGATCTCTCATACCGCCTTCTACCTTTGGAACAACGCAGAATTGGCACTTCCTTATGCAGCCACGGGAAGTGAATACAATTGACCTGTCCCAGTCTTTCCATTTGTCCACCTGTTGTAAAAGATGGTAAGCAGGCAGCATGTTCTCAGCTTCCGGATACAATCCTAAATGAATTTTTACGTATGGAAACGCTTTTCTTATGTTATCTGGCATTAGTGTTGCGTAGATACCTCCGACATAAATAGGGACCTCCGGAAATTGGTTGTGATAGAATTCAATGGCCTCATGAACAGGTTTCCATGAGTATGTGAAAAGTGAAGTTATATATATTTTGGATGGGGCCTTATCAACTTGCTGCAACCCATTTACAAGTGTTACCGCGTTCCATTTTCTTTCTTCCATCTTTCCAAGTTTAAGAAGACCCAGTGGTGGATATTTAGAATAATAAGACGGTTCAACCTCAAGTACTTTCATGGATCCTTGAGGATCCATGAAACTAAAAAACTTTGGATCTCAATATACTTTCACTTCTTAGTCCATTGATCCAGCCAATGTACAATAAAGTCAGAAATTAGAATTATTTCCAATAGATTCCTTGGATTGTTCATATCATCCATGAAAGTGTGAGCAGATGGATTTCTGAAAATTGTGAAAGTGCCTTCAAGGATTTCAGTGAATGCCTGGTAGTACTTTTCTATAGAAAAACCACGAAGGTCTGGAGGATTATACTTACTCTTAAATTCAGACAAATATTTATTCAAATCAAAATTTTCTTGCTCTTTTTTATCCAACAATTGCTTTATCTTTTGTTCTATGAAAGTAAAAGTCCGATTTGTAATATCTTTTGTATCGCCATTTCCAATTCTCTCAGCAAGTTTATCATCAATAATGTTCTCCTTTAAAAAAGTGATCACGATTTTTGGCCATGCATTTTTCCTTTCCTTCTTAGGTTGCCTCTCACTAGGCTGAATTTTTTGGCTCTTTATAAATTCAGAGACTCTAGGATAATTTAAAGTCCGCTCCACAAGTTCATTTTTTAATTTATTTGTAGGGTCTTTTAAATCAACCTGTCCTTGATCAACCTTTGTTTTAAATTCAAGTGCTTTTTCAATTTTTTCTATAATTTTGCCTTCATTAGTTTGTATTTTTTCATTCTCCTCAACAGCTAATCCTATCTTCCCTCTCTTCTTATTTGACGAAGCCCTTTTATTGAGTCGCTCATTGGTTACCGTCAACTTGATTATCCCTATTCCAAGTTTTGAATCAAAGTCAGCTATTCCCCATAGTTCATTAAGGAGTGACCTAGTTTTTATAACAAATGTATCAAGGTAATTGCTAGCGACAAACCAGTCTCTGCTAGTGTTGATTTCTATTCTCTCATCCAATAAGATAATTTCACCAATGTACCTAGGAGAGTATTTGGCCTTAAACTCAGCCTCAACGACTTTTTCTGTACCCACAGTAAGACCTTTTCGTTTGACCAAAATCCTAGAATCAGGGAAAGACTCGCCTGACTTATTATATGCCGCCCAGACTTTTCCTATTAACTTGCCTTCATCATCCCTAATATCATGGGACCAGAATGTGTCAGCAAGCTGAAGTGACCTGTTCTCAAATTTAACGATTTTCTTACTGACCCCATTCAAATCCAAGTTTATTGCTATTTCCCTAGCAGTATCACCTAAAAATTCATTGAGCTGTTCCTTGAATTGGAAAGTATCGCTGATAGGAAGATTTACAGTGTACTCTAGAAATCTCACCAAGTTTTCTTTTTGTATTAATTGGATGGCGTCTCTACTTAGGCCTTCAAATCTAATATGCGTAAATGAAGTTTCGTCGCTATCTGCAGACGCTTCTTCTATTTTCAAAATTTGTTGCATCGCTTGTTCAAAGGTAGCATCACGTGAATTTGTTAAGATGCTTCTATACTTTATCATGTCCACCGTTGCCAAATAAGTCTTTCTGCCCGACATCTTAGTACGAACTAAAATTGTGTCACATATTCCCGAACCTGCATACATTCCTATGCCAAGTTCTCCTATTTTGCTTTCATCCTTGAACGATTTTCCGATACCAAAAGCTTCTCTTACTAGGATATCGTTATCCATTCCCCTGCCGAAATCTATAATTTCTAAGTCGTTACCGTGTAATTTTATGTCGATAGAGGGGGTTCCACTGTCAATGGCATTCTGAATATATTCTCTTAGCCAAGTGATATTCCCGGAATACTGACGCCTCCCTATGTCATCTATTATACCAGCGTA
The DNA here is from genome assembly GCA_021797055.1 of Thermoplasmata archaeon. The sequence goes on from JAKAAI010000033.1 coordinate 14,174, forward strand.
TACTGGTGGGATAATGTTTTCTGTCAATGCCTATACTCCTTTTGGTCGTTAGTTTTCCTATAGGACCTGGAGACTTTGCGCTCCCTGATAATAACTGGGCCACGTTCCCAACCATATTTTCTGGTATCTTCTATTGTAACTTGGTCACTTTCATAATTCCCAATTCTGGCATAATGAGCTTTAACAGGTCGTCCATTTCTAATGTGACTTGGAATCCATTTGAAGCTTTCTCGGTATCTAGTAGCTGCATTTTCCTTTAGTACTCTGCGGTCTATTTCGCTATTATTCCTTCTATCTGTCCTTTTTATCAATGCATCACCTTGCCACTTCTATTATGTTGGTTTTTCATATCATCTTTTCTACTAATTCCTAATTGCCTCATTCATAAATTGTCCTATTCCTCACTAGATAATCATATTGTTCCTTTGATATGTTTCTAAATGCTGCTCTGTCACCCGCTGCGTTGAAATTTTCAAAATTTGGCGATCCTGGTAAATTTCTAATCATTCCCACTCCAATTGGATTATCCAGTATATGCAGAGTATTTTCATTCATCACATTTCTAAAGGGAAAACAGTAATCAGATTCTTCGCATCCTTCGTGACTTACAATCATTTTATCCGGGATTACGTCAGCATCTACGGTAATCGCTTTTAGATGTTTGTCATATAGTAGCAACTTAGTTTTCCCACCTCTCATGTAATCCCTGGGAGTACCCCAAATCCAAAGACCATCGTGTCCCATCACATTAGGCCATTCCCCTGAACACATTAGGTCCAAATAGTCCCTTTCCCCTTTTGGAATTCTGCCATGCTTGCTGAATACCCAAGTCTCTCTACCAAACCATATTTTGCAAATAATCCCATAAATTTTGTTTGAATCACTCATTTTAGTACCCCCTATAAATTCCATTTTTAAAGAGAATAACCTTTCCAAAGTTCATTCTCCACCGCCGTTGTTAATGCTTTTTATTTTATCAAAAACCATCTTGTAAAGTGCATAGGCCATAAAAATCATGGATTCTGCTTCGTAGCCCTCAACCCTCATTCCATTGGATGCATGTGCTGCGGTACTGTCTTCTGACCTTGATGCTGCACCATATAGTTTTACCTGTAGATCATTCGCAAGATCAGTGATGTTCTTGTTGTCAAAAAATAATTTTTCAAACCCCCCATTTCTAGTGACAAACTCATTGAATTTCTTAAGGGAGTTCCTGAGGCTTGTCAAGCTTGCTCCAACATCTAGGCTTTTGTAAAGTCTATCTTTCGCCTCATCCAGCATTTTAAGGACATCTCCAAGGGATTCCCTTTCTATTATTCCGGGTATCTCTATGACCTCGTATTCACCCAGGCCAAGCTTTGGAAGGAAGTCGTGAACCCAGTCAGATGACTTGATTTGCCAATCAATCTTAAGATTTTGATTTATTATGGATAGATATCCGTCATCTTGCCCTGACCCATTTGAAGATACCAGGTTCAGATTTGTTCTATTTGAAGCATAAGAGCCTATCTGTGTTGGATAAGTGTACAATAGAACGCTTATATCGCTGTAGTTGTGAGGTGAGAAATTTTTTTCAATTACAGTTTTCAAGTCCCTAGGAAATGTGGCGTCATTAAGATGGAATTCATTTATGTAAGACACAAATGCTTTGTTTTTTAAGTATGTTAAATTAACGTCTATGGTCAAGTTAACATCCCCTTTGGGAGACGATTTTCTTGCGTCGTTCATGTATGATACGATTTTCTTGTCAAGACTTAATGTAAGTTCCATTTCTAGTTCTTTCTGACCAAAATTTCTATTATAATCTGTAGGCCCTATCTTAAATTCCAAAGATGGCATGACTTTCGGTTCCAGCCTGCCAATGGACTTTTTCTCAAAGAAGACGTTTCCGAACATGTTTATTGGCGCTTCTTGATTCATCTGATATTTCAGGACAAATGTCATTTTAATTGCTGGCTCGAAACAAGATTCATCGACAGCCATAGATTTCAGATTCAGCTCCAAACCCAATATCACCCCTTCAGAATTTCTTCAATCTCTTTCAGTTTCTGGGCCACCAGTTTTCCCTTTTCGGTCAAGGAAATAACAGACCTTTTTGGATAAGTCGAGGTGTCTATCTCAGATTTAACAATTTTCAAGTTTTTCAGTGCTTCTATAGTTCTGTATAGAGTTGTTGATGAAATGGAATAATCATCAATGAATTTCTGAAAATTCAGGGCCCCTTTTTCATCAAGTATAAAGATTATTTTCAGAAACTGAGAATGACGTTCGAATTGAAAGATCGGAGAATCTTCTGGAATTGTCAATTATAGAAGTAAATAGCATTGGGTTTAGGATTTTACGCATTACTTCTATAAGTGAAAAGTATTAATACACTGTATACTTTTCCATATTAGGAGTGAAATGCATTGAAACATCTGAACATAACATGTGGAGATGAAGTCTTTCAATGGCTAAGTGAACATCCAGAGATTAACAAGTCTGGACTTTTTCAGAAAGTAGTTTCCTTTATGATGGGAAACCAGGAGACCATTCTGAAAGAGAAAGACCTTCAAGAAATTGCTAAGGAGGAGGTCATGAAATGAGAACGGAAAAAATGAATGGTTTGCGAGACCACATTAGAATATTCAGCCCGCTAAAAAAGATTACCCTCCACCAGTATAAGAAGAGGGATCAGCTCAGGGGGATGATCCTGGACATACAGGATGTCATCAGGAACCTCATGGAATTCCGAGCAGGCAACCAGGAGAATCTGTTCCTTGAGACCACAATAAGGGATGCCGCAAGAATTCAAAGCAGATTAGTATCAAAATACACCAGGCTCTATGGAGAATTTCCGTTCAGTGTTGTGGAGGTGGAGCAGTGAGATCAGAGCTTTTCCACAATGAGTTTACCATCATCGGTAACGGTTATCCTAACCTGATCTCCGGAACTCAGTGGAAACTCCTTCATGAGTCTCTTGGAGACATAGATAATCCCCTCCCCTCTGGTTCCTATGTGAAAACTGCCTGTTCCTCTTTTTTCCATTTATATGAAATAAAGCAAATCCTAATAAGCTCTGTTAATTTCATACGAAATCATAAGATTAATATAACTACATTTTCTTATAGTTTCATACGAAAGGTGATGAAATGGAGGATCAGATGATAGCAGTAACTACTGTGCATATGGATAGGAAATCTCCTGGTCTCATTATCCGTCTTCCTAAGAGGATTGCCCAGGAGATAGGATGGAAAGACAAACAGCAGGTTGTTGTTGAAACAGACGGGACAAGGCTTTTGCTCAAGGTGGCTCAGCAATGATTCTGAACGGCATCCAGTACAACAAGATGGACTACTTCGATATCACCGATGACGGCAGGATAATCTGCAAATTATGCGGAAATCAAGTCCGCACATACAGGGGAAGGCGTACACATCTGGTGGTGAAGCATGCCGATTATTTTGGGGTTAAGAAGGAGAAGGTTGACTGGATCAACATAGCCGAGTTCACCAGGAAGCAGAAGGACCTTCATGCCAGGGCAATGGCGGAGTGGTACAACTCATCAGGCTGGAATCGAACGGAGGTGAGGAGATGAAAACAACATCAGGAGACATAGATCCTCGGGACTACTACGCACCTGTCAGGATCAGCAGTCACACAAAATGGGAATGCACCTTGTGCGGAAAGCTTCTTGCCAGATCCGCAAGAACATCGCACCTGAAGCTGAAACATGCACAGGAGATCGGGTACGTTCCCGACACATATTCACCGCCAGGTCCCGAGGAGATCAGGGACATCTGGATAAGCTGGTATGAGAGTGGAGTGCACAGGGCTGATCTCAAAACAAGGATCAACAGGGATCTTGACCGCATAACAAGAACAGCAATTGAAAGGGAAATAGGGAGGATTGTTGAGGAATGATTTTTGACAGCGAAGGAAACCTGATACTTCCTTCTGGAACAGCAAGGGAGTTCAGGATAATTAAGAGGAGATTGAAACCCAGGGCCACAGGTGTCTATGTCATATGCCCGAAATGCGGAAACACCTGGGAGAGGAGAAGCAAGGCAGCTGGCACTGTGAGGTGCCATTCATGCAATGAGAGAATAGATGTGGAGGAGATATTTTGATTGCGACAGAGGCAAGGATAAGCGGAATTGATGAGATCAGGAAGGAGTACTATGACTACCTTTCCTCAATATACGGAGAGATAGCATCATACCTGAAGATACAGGATGGTGCGGCGAATGGACAGAAGCTTGAGCTCATGTTCGAGAAGACCGCATCATCATTTGTCTACTGGAATGAAAGCAGGCAGGAAATGAGTGAAGAGGCCAAAATGAACATGCTGAAGGGATCAGTGAGAAAATACCGTCTGAAAGAGCAAGGTGAGAAATACCTCTTGACGGAAGATCAGGATGATAAGGCCTTCGGGAGACTTTCTGAAAACATGAAACTGGCAGGATACAGATATGATCCTAAGGACAGAGCATTTGTGAGGGATGTGAAATGAGCCAGACTGTGGAAGAGAAAGATTTGGAAACACTTTTCTTGGAATTTGAGGGTTGGGCTATTGGCACTGGCACATATTCGCCCATCAGTGCCAGGGCGGCAGTGAGATCTCTGAGGTTCATGAACAAGATATTCGATGTAAGGCAGGCCAGAAATGATGAGGTTTTGAAGTTCTCAAGGAGCCAGATAATGAAAGGTAGAGTTAACAAGACCGTGGAGAATCAGCTTCAAGCAT
>JAKAAI010000133.1 GCA_021797055.1 Thermoplasmata archaeon
TGATTTACTGGTGTTTGTCGGAGGTGATGGCACCGCCAGGGACATACTTGAAAACATAGACAGAAAGATTCCAGTTCTTGGGGTTCCTTCGGGGCTGAAGATGTACAGTGGTATTTTCGCGATAACCCCGCAAAGAGCAGCAGCAGTGGTAGAAGAATTCGCCAGTAATTTGAGCCAGGTCGAACCTGCGGAAATTTTGGATTTAGACGAGGAGAGGAAAATCAAGAATTACGGAACCCTGCTGAAACCATCAAGCGAATGGGTTGTGCCGTCAGGCAAGACTGAATACCTTGCCTCTGATCCTTCTGAAATTATCGACTTCATATTAGATTATCTCGAGGATAACTGCACCTACATAATTGGAACCGGAGGAACCTGCAAAAAGATTATGCGCAGAATGGGAATAGAATCAGATCCTCTGGCTATAGATATAGTAAAAGAACGGAAACTGATAAAATCTGACGCGAGTGAAAATGACCTGCTCGTTTTATCAGATAAATGCATAAAAATAATCATTTCACCTCTTGGAGGGCAGAACTTTCTCCTTGGTCATGGAAACAGGCAGATTACCGGGAGAGTCTTGGAAAAAGTAGGTTTTTCAAACGTTATCATTATTTCAGCACCGGAAAAAATAGAGTATACTGACAAACTCTTCATCGATGTGGATGGTGAAGAGATACCAGGATATGTAAAGGTTCTAACCGGTTACGGAAAATACAGGATTATGAAAATAGCGCAATAGATGGCAGAGATACCCTCAAATCTAATAAATAAAACTTTTAAGGTTCCTTGCCTTTGACCTTGAAGGAAAAGGAATGGAAAGTTCAAACCGTGGTAATACATTCGCCGATTTATCTCGATTCATGAGAAGATCGCCAAAACTTGTATCTTATGTAATTCCACTCCTTATATTTCTCTCTCTGGATTATATTGTTACCGGAAAAATGCTTTACATACTATTAATCATACTCCTTCCACTGGCACTGGTGATTATATTTGACAAGACGTTTATCGCAGCGACACATTTTTATTTTCCAACCAGGAGAGTTTTCTTCCAGGATTTCCTGAACTTCTTTATCGCAGGCGTTTATTTCCTTATATTATCTACGCTGTTTCCACACATACCTGTTGTATTTAGCGCAGTGATTGCAGTCACATCGACTGCTTTGATGAGATCGATGGTCTTCTTTGTTTATTATACAGAGAGACCACAGTATCTGATCCTGCCTTCGATGCTGTACACGATTTCGACACTGATACCTGCCCTCGTTCTGATGCCGTCTGCCAACCTTCTTATTGATGCCGTCATATCCTCGCTTATATTTACGGCCGGTGGAATATCGTTTGCATATTTTCCAATTAGGAGATTTACCAAGGAATTTGGACAGAGCCCGATCTCAATACTTAACTTCTTCCTGAATATACATTCCAAATCGGATACCGAAACCGGTAACATGTTCTTTTCAAAACTCTACGGAAATAAGCGAACTGTTCCAGTAAAGATCGTCAGCATTGAAAATATGAATCATGCGAGAAAAGTACTGTTGGTATTCCCGTATGTTCACCCGGGGCCATTCGGGTCTATTGGAACCAGCAACCTGCCATCAAAGCTCCAGGAAAGGCTGGCCGATCTTTCCACGGATGTAATGGTTTTCCACACCTCAACCACCAACAGTAACAACAGTGCTTCGGATGCTGATGTTGATACCATAGCGGAAGGCGTCAGGAGTGGTCTTGAAAATCTTGCATATACGGATGTCTGCACAAAAATAAAGAAGATGAACAGCGGCAGGATTTCAGTTTCGATGATAAGAATCGGGAATTTCGGGATAGGTTCCCTTATTCCAGAGAGAGAGAAATTTGATGACGTTAGCCTCACCGAAGGGCTCAAAATAACTGAGCGCATGAAGCAGTCTGGCGCAGACGATTTTATTGTGGTTGACGCTCAGAACCATTTCTCACATGGTGCAAGTGCACTGAGCGATTGTTCACTGCATTCCAAAACATTTGAACGGGAATTTGCCAAGAATGAGCCTAAGAACAGGATAATTGCAGGGTATTCCAGAGTTGAAGGTAAGAGCCCTGGCCTTGGACCAATGGGCATTCAATGCATAGTTTTCAGCAATCAGGGCAAGTACCAGGCTGTTGTTCTTACTGATTCAAACAATATAAAGGACGAGGTAATGGGGCTTGCAGAAAAAAAGGTTGACGGACTTGTTTCCTATCTTGACATTTTCACCACTGACAATCATTACGTGAATCAGGGCACCCTTGACATGAATCCTCTCGGGGAAAGGGATGATAATGAATTTGTTTCTGATCTGATAAGGGAATCCGTCGAAAAGGCGATTTCCAACTGTGAAGAGTGCATTGCGGGTGAATCCTCAACTGACGTAACTGTTTCTATGGGGGAGGAAAATATGTTTGAAAAACTTTTAACCAGTGTTTTCAGTTCTCTCAAGGGGGCAAAATATTCAATCGTTGGTATTGTAGCGGTGACCGTTATATCCTCTTTTCTGGTATTCAGCTTGCATCCTTAGAATTCCCGCTGAAAATTCGGTTTATCAAGACAGGATTTCCGGAAGACATGATTATATCCAGCAGACAATAAGAAACCATAGTCTGTACGACGGGAAGCGCACGGATTGCAATGCAGGGATCATGTCTTCCCCTGATCTTCAGCGAAACAGGTTCATGAGTGTGAAGATCGACAGTCTCTACCTCTTTCCTTATTGAAGAGGTGGGCTTTACTGCAACCCTTAAGGTAACCGGCATGCCATTACTTATCCCCCCAAGTATACCGCCATTATGGTTGCTAGTAGTGATAAATGTGTTATTCCTGAACTGGATCCTGTCCTGCACTTCACTACCTTTCATAGTAGACATTGCAAAACCGCTCCCAAATTCTATGCCTTTGACTGCAGGTATAGAAAAGATTGCATGTGAGAATACGGATTCAATGGAGTCGAAAAATGGCTCTCCTATCCCGGGCGGGATATTGTCAACGCTTACGCTTATGATTCCGCCAACGCTATCTCCTTCTGACTGGAGATTCCTGATATAGGACTGGGCCTTGCTGTCCGCTTCATTATCAGGCATTCTGGTTTTAAATCCATATGCTTCAAACATGCTGCCTGAAGCCTTATCTGTGCTGATATTACCGATCGAGCTTATCCAGGCGTTCACAAGAATACCGTTTCTGGATAATATATCTGTGCAGATGGATCCAGTTGCAACGATTGGGGCAGTCATTCTTCCCGAAAAAAAACCACTGCCGGCGTAGTTTCTGTATTCCCCGTATTTTAGGAATGATGTAAGATCAGCGTGTCCAGGCCTTGGACTGTCCTTAATATCCGAATAATGATTGCTTATTGCATCGGTGTTTCGTATGATTACTGTTACAGGCCCGCCATCTGTGTGACCATTGACGATTCCTGATACAATTTCAGGCAGGTCCTGTTCCTTTCTTTGAGTTGTGATATCACTTTGTGCTGGGCGTCTTAAATCAAGCCATTTTTGCATATAATCCTTATCAATTAATATCCCGGAGGGAAGACCGTCAAGTATGGCACCAACAAGTTCCCCGTGAGATGCCCCGAAAATAGTGAGTTTCAATCTGGAACCTAGAGTAAATGCCACGATTCTCCATGTTAATGGAATATAAAATGTTGCCATTTCCATGATACCCAGACAGGATGATTCCTTTTGGTCAGGATTCTGGGTAAAATTTACACCTTAATTGTCAGGAGGAGATGATGAAGAACAGGAATATTAAGAAATGTCAGAAAAGACTATAAGAAACTATTAATTCTTATTTTGACTATGGTATCCGTGGACGAAGTCTCCGAAGATGTCGACGAGTGGGTAACCAAATTAAACATAAAGAGCACGAAAGATGTTCAGATTCCAAAGATACTTTTTGATCAGGTTATAGGACAGGATGAAGCAGCTCAGGTTGTAAAAAAAGCAGCTATGCAGAAGAGGCACGTGCTGCTTATTGGCGATCCCGGGACGGGCAAGTCAATGCTTGCACAGTCCATGGTTGATTTCCTCCCTAAAGAGGAGCTGGAGGATATAGTTGTCTTTCCCAATCCGGAGGACAATAATAAGCCAAAAATCAAAACATATCCAGCCGGCAGGGGGAAGGAGATTGTCAGGCAGTACCAGATGAGGGCTGAACGCGAGAAAAGGGACAAGTCAAGGGGCATACTTTTCATAATTATCTCGGTATTTCTCTTTGGCCTCAT
>JAKAAI010000034.1 GCA_021797055.1 Thermoplasmata archaeon
TGTAAGAACATTAATGGCACGTCACTGGGTAATTATCTCGCAAAATTGAGGTATCCTGTTTCAAGTTTTAACTTTGTAGAACCATCTCAATATTTAGTTAATATTCCTCTAACTACATATGGTATCTACCACATTGAGGCAAAGGTTTCTTCTAGCGGTTATTATTTTGGGAAGCACTATACTACAACGGAAGCCTCCAGTAATGTTCTTACATTCACCATCGAACAGGCTATTTATCATGCAACCATAACTGATGTGGGCCAGAACAACATAAGCTTCGCGTATAATTCTCAACTTGATGCAGCATTAATAAAGTTCACTGGTGGAAATGCCCTTCTCACGACGCAACTGAAAGATAATGCAAACATCTTTCCTTTTCCCAATTGGGCTCAGCGGATATTTGGACTAATCAATCCAATTTATGAACTAGCTTTCAGTTCACCATCCGATACAAATCTTCATTTCATATATCATGGAGAAAGCATAAATCTAACAAATTTTGATGTTGGTAGCTATACACCTACAACTCTAAAGAATACTCACTTAACATTCTATCTTGTGCCATCAACATGGTATGACTTTGGCATAGATATCACTCTTATGGCGTTATCGGCATTTGCTTCTCTTAGTGTTGGGCCAATTGTTGATATAATTCTTCCTATGGTGATCTCAACCGTTATTCCAATAATTTCCTCTGTGATCACTTCGTCTTCCACTCTAACAAGCTTTATAACTGCCATACCGGGAATTCTTACGTCTCTGGTCCAAGTCATACCTACATTGTGGCCTGAAGTTCTGAAAGGATTAAGCAATGAATTCACTGGAAGTATAGCTAATGAACTAAAAACCGCTGCCGATACCATTGTGAATAAATTCGCAAGTATATTTTCTGGTATTTTCGTTTTTGAAACGGTCGCTGTATTGCTTGCCGATTCTATTTCTGTGATTAATTCCATAATAAAGGGGCCTATCAAACAAAATGTTGTAGTATCCAATCTCAATCCTGTTGCTGTAGCAACAATAAGAGGTGACGTCCCCTATAGCAACGTTTCCTTTAAAAACTACTACGCGAGTTATAATGGGACGTTTTCTTCGAATAATGGCTATATTTCGCATTCAGTGGTCATCAATGATACATATGCTTATTTGATACCGACAAATGAGTTCAACATTTCAATTAGTGCGCCAGGAAATGTGAGTTCAGAAAACTATTCACTGCATGTACAATATCTGGACGAGGCTGCATCACAGAATGGCGTAGTCACTGCTTCCCCGACTTCGTTTTTCGTTCATACAAACGATACAGCTATTACATTCTCGCCAATCAATAAATCATCTCCACCATCTGGCATATCCAGCACAGAGCTATACGGTATTATTGGTGTAGTTGCGGCAGTTGCAGTAATCGGTTCTGTGTTGGCAATTATGAGGAAGAAGAGGTAACCTCTCTTCTAAAATTCTTGTTTTCATGCTATTCTGTTAGAAAAAGGACGGTATAAGAATGTATCCGCTTAATTAAATAATAGAATCCCTACCTATTCATTAAAAATAGGACTTACTTATAGCTGTAAATGGGACCGCTGAGATTTGAACTCAGGTTACCAACACCCCAAGCTGGTAGGATACCAGGCTACCCCACGGTCCCAGGTTTACGAAAAGGGGAGTATCTCGTCTATAAGATCGACATGCGAGATAATCATTCTTCTACAGCAGTATCTCTTTATATTGAGATCGTCAAGAATTTTCTGTATCTCTTCAGGCTTGGGTTCTCTCTCTTGCTCCCTGATCTTGTTGACCTGATAAGCAAACTTCCTGTAGTCTGAACCTATTACTTTTCCACAACTAAAACATCTAACTGGAATTATCATTTGATCACCTGTAAGATTTCTGTCTCCTTGCCCTCGCGCCCGATCCCTGCGGCTTCTTAGGTAGTTTTCTCCTTATATCATTAACCAAAAGTGTCCTGTCATACTGCCTGAACATCTCTTCTATTGAGTCATCGCCAAAATATTTTACAATTCCCTTTGCAATTGCAGTCCTAGCAGCATCGGCCTGCCCTGTGGTCCCACCACCTCTTACCTCTACATCAATGTTAAGCTCATTGATCTTGTCGCCGACAAGGTTAATTGGCTCAAATATCTTTTCTCTTAAGACTTTGACAGGGTGGAACTCGACCGGGTAACCATTAATCGTGATAATTCCCTTCCCTTTCCTGGTTGTTGCCCGGGCAACAGCAGTCTTCCTCTTCCCTGATGTCAAAATAGGCTGGTTCTTCAATTTTTCACCTTGTAACCGAGTGACAACGATATTTCAGACAGGGTTAAATAATTGCTCAGTTTTTTATTCATTGCCTTGTCTATGGTTTCAAATTGCATTCCTTTCAAATCTGCTGGAACGCCACAATAAACCCTGCATCTTTTCAATGCTTCCTTGCCCGTTGTTTTCTTTGACGGCAGCATATTTTTAATGGATCTTCTTAAAATCTGATCCGGAGTTCTTGGGTAGTGCGGTCCTTTTCTTACGCTTCCAATCTCACGTCTTTCCTTGAAATGGTTCAGGATAAAAGGCTTGCTTCCTGTTATGACACATTTATCTGCATTAACTATTTTCACACTTTCCCCTGCGAGAAGATCTTTCGCGACAACGGATGAAAGCCGGCCATATACCATGTTTGTTGCATCTATATATTTCATATTCCATCACCGAAGTATTTTAACGTTTTCAGATTTATCGCCAGAGGAAACATATTCCTTTAATGTAACAAAACGGGATCCCGAAGCCTTTATCTTATCCATCGCTGATTTACTCGCCCTTAGTCCCGTTAAAGTGACTTTCTTTGTAAAAACACCGGACCCAAGAACGGAGCCCGGTATAACAATGACGTCCCCTTCGTTTGCAATTTTGTTTATCTTTCCGAGATTTATGGAGGCATATCTCCTATCTCCACCAGAAAGCCTTCTGGCTATGTCTCTCCAGATGGCCATTTTGTTTTCCCTTGAAACCTTTAGAAGGGTCTCAATTGTATCCTTAATATACGTACTATTTTTTGTTTTTGCGTTCAATGACATTAACATTCACCCTTGATCAATTATCTATCCCTGCAGGTTAGACACTATTCAAGTTTACCTCGGGATATGGTTGAACAATATATAATCGTTATCAGAAATTCTGAAGGTTCTGATAGAATATGCTTCATGGCCTAATGTGACATCCATCTGAGCAAATCTGCCTTGGAATGAATATTTTTAAAAACAGACATTTCATTGCTGAAATGGCGGGCAGTAAATATCTGATTCAATATTGCGAAGTATTCAGAATGAGTATGCGACGATATGGCTGAAAGATTCACCTTCATTGTTATTATAGATAAAGAATCCAAAATATCCTTTGCAAAGACCTGGCTTTTGTCCGCTTCTGTATAGGCAATAACCTTTCCAAACGTTTCATCTAAGAGTTTTCGGCACATCTCTCTTTCTGCCGTATTCTCAATATTGCCGGCAGTTCTCTCCAGAATTTCCTTCAACTTGATATGTGTTCTCTTTTTCGAAATCAAGGAAAGCATGTCAAGTGCCTGTATGTTACTTGTACCTTCCCATATTGATGTTACAATTGCATCTCTGTGAAATTTTTCCATTGGGAATTCTCTCAAAAAACCTTTTCCTCCATTGATCTCCATGCAGTATCTTGTGATTCTATCACTGACCCACGATGCCGTGTTCTTTGAGATGTGGGTGAGCATCCTTGCATAGTTGTATGAATCCCCAAAAGGTGGCATTTCCTTACAGGAAGCAGAAAATTCCTTAGAAGTGTAAACCACAAGTATGAGTGCTGAGATCAGGTCGGCCTCCATTTCAAGAAGATCCCTTAGCATAAGATCATGTTCAATCAGTTTTTTTCCAAATGCGGTTCTCTTCACTGCATAGAGATAAGCTTCCCATAACGCCTTTCGCGCTATTCCTAGAGCGCTCATTGCATCGTCAATTCTTGAAATCGCAAGAATGTCCATGGCAGTATATATGCCCTCCTCTTCATTTCCAAGAAGATATCCTTCTGATTCGATCAGTTCAACCTCGCCAGTGGGCACGGCAATTGTTCCCAACTTATCCTTAAGTCTCCTGACAAGATAATTCAGGCTTCCGTCCTCCTTTCTCGATGGAACAAAAAAGATGCGAGTCCCCCTGCTTCCGGGCCTAGAAGAAGATGTTCTGGCAGTGACTATAGCTGCATCAGCAAGACCTGCATTGCTTGCAAAATACTTATCCATCGAATTCAACACGTATTTGCTGCCTGAAGGTGTAGCGATAGCCAGATTGGAACCAAGATCGCTCCCGCCATATATCTCAGTATAATATGTTGCACCAAGCCATGGATTACTACCATCAGTGAATAAAGGAAGATATTTTTCCCTTATCTCTTCAGAAGCATATTTCTTTAGCGCAAAGGCAGTCTGTGCAGTCAGCGTTAGAGTGCAGAAAATACCTGAATCCGAAATAAGATATCCTGAAAGAAAATGTTCTATCATCTTTCCATCCTCGACCGCTTTTCTTATTACACCCAGATCCTGGAACCTTTTGATTATACCCGAATGCTCCGGCGATATCCATACACTATCAATCCTTTCATCAGTGATGCTCCAGGTCTGCAAAGAAGGTTTTGCGAAATGATCCACATAAAAAGAAGACTCCATCATTTCATTGGAAACATATTCTCCTATCAAGGCAAGGTCATTTGATGGCTTGATGCCGAAATATTTTAAAACTGCCTGAAGTGGCACATCATCACTAAAATAATTTACACCTTTGCTTAGAAATATATCGGCGAAATTGAATTTCATCGTTCATGATTAATCCATCAACTCATAAGTCTTTTCCTTTAGCCGTCAGGTATCGCCAGTTCGTACTTCCAGCATAATAGATGTGGGATTCTGTATTTAACCGCTCAAAAAGAATCTGAATCTCAGAATTAACTGAGTTGTTTATTATTTCGTCAGACAATTAAGACAATTTTAACAGATAAATATATATAAGTTAGTAATGTTGTCTGAATAATAGCTGACAATTTCATCCTTTCAAATAGTAAGCAGATGGACTTTCAGCTTTTAAAGAGGTACAAGGCATGGCTGTTCCTTTCAGAATCACGGTGAGGGTATCGGAAGAAACTATGGAGAAGCTGGAGGAGCTTGTAGATTCCTTCAACTTTGACAGCGTTTCTGATGTAATAAGAAAGTCCATCGAAGAATTCATAGACAGGCATTATGAATCAGCGAGGAAAAAGAAGATCGACCTGCTGCTACCAAAGAGCATAATGAACGACGTTCAGGATGAGGTTGATCAGAGTGACAAGATATCGCTTGAAGATCTAGTCAACATTGTAATCAAGAATTATAATAACAGGAGAATGAACGAGGAGATGAAGAACCTGACAACCGGTGCATTTGATCACGACAAAAAAGGGAAGCGAAAGTTGTCAGATGAACACGGGAAAGACTGATTTTTCTGTACCGGATAGTGATATTATAACAGAGATCTCTTAAGTGATTGCAGCTTGATGTTAAAGTTGAATAATATTTATTCAAAGATGATATTGCAGCGCGTATAAATGGTTGTAATAAGAGAGGATAAATCGGCAATTGAGAGACGATTTTCACCCGGCTCGGTTGAGAGGTGGATTAGGTTTTCAAAGATCATTGGATATAGTATTGAAATAGGAGATGAGATCAGGATAGAACTGAATCCAGACAGACCAGATCTTTTCTCTTTCGAGACGCTTGATGCAGCCTCCAGAATTTATTTTGAAGGTGAGCAGTTCCGAGAGATTAAGTTCAGGAAAATCGAAAAGCCTGTCATTATAAAAGAGTCGGCCCTTAAACTGAGGAGGGATTTCGCGGCCTTTACAGCAGAGGGAACTGTTCTGGGAGATCATTTCAAGTCACTAATAGATTTTCAGGAAAAGATACATGATACTATTGGTAAGCAGAGGAAGAAGGTATCAATCGGTCTTCATGATATGAAAAAAATTGTCTTTCCAATAAGATATGAGGCGCTTCCTGCAAAAGATATAAGATTCACAACATTTGATGGTATATCAGGTTCCGCATATGACATACTGGAAAAACATCCAAAAGGTATTGAGTTCTCATCTCTCCTGCCAGGGAAAGAAGAGGTTCCATTTATCCTTGATAGCGAGGAGGGGGTGTTATCCATGCCGCCTGTAGTGAATGGAAACAAGTCAATTGTTTCTGAAGAAACCGAAAGGCTGCTTGTGGATATAACTGGAACGGACAAACCTGCAGTAAAAGCTGCCTTCTACATGCTTTCCAATTTCTTGTCAGTTTGCGGATTCCAGATTGGAAAACCCAAGATTGAATACGATGGCAAATCATGGTATGGAATTGAGGATAAAAGTCACAGGATTAATGTTTCTCGAAAGGGAATAAGAAATTACCTCGGTATCGATCTTCTGCCTAAAGAATGCAGATACCAGATGAAGAGGATGGGCATACTTACCGGAAGCACCGAATACCCTTTTCAGGTAAATGTGCCTGGTTACAGGATAGACATTATGGGTGAGGTTGACGTGATTGAGGACATTGCGAAGGCAATCGGTTATTCAAACATAGCAGAGTCTACAATCGCTGTCTCATCCTCTGGCTCTGAAAACCCAGTAAATTCTTTTGCGGATACAATTCGGGAGATTTTCATAGGTGCCGGTTTCCAGGAAATAGTTACATATGTTGTAACATCAGGCGATGTTTATGACGGAATAAGACCAGATCCTGGCTACAGGATTATGAATCCAAAGAGCCTTGAATTTTCGTTTATACGAAACTCACTGTATCCAGGTATGCTTGATTTCCTGAGGAGAAATACAAACAGGAGTTTCCCTCAAAGAATATTTGAGGTTGGTAATGTCATTTCTGGTTATACACAGACTATGAAAGCATGCATAATGATTATAGATTCACATGCGGGTTACTCTGAGATCAAGAGCAACATTGATGCTATATTGCTTCGCCTTACATCGCAAAAATGCACTGTCGTACCTGAAAAAATAGATGCTGCAATAGATGGAAGAAGTGGGAAGATTCTCGTCAACTCCGAAAACATAGGAATTGTTGGGGAGATTCATCCGGAAATACTGCGTAAGTTCTCTTTACCCCTGCCAGTTGTCTTCGCTGAATTCGACCTGAGTATTTTATCAAAGTTATCTGGACACTGATTTCTTCATGAGAGGACCTATCAATGCACAGTATTGCGGCTTAACCTGCATTCATCTGCAAGTTTGTTCATAAGTTCCCGTATCAGGAGGAGAGACCTTTCATCTTTCAATTCCCCGTTTGAATCAAACTTGTCCTGGGCAAAGTTAATGAAAACCTCTGGTTTGTTGATCTGTTTCATATCAAGATACACGAAAACCTGTCGAAGATGATACTGAGCTCTCATTCCACCAAATGCACCTATTGAAGCACTCATAACAGCAACATGTTTTCCTTTGAGAACATTATCGCTGTATGGCCTTGATGCGATGTCAATAGCGTTTTTAATGAATCCAGGAATAGAATAATTGTACTCCGGAGTTACAATAAGTATTCCATCTGCATCCCTTAGTACATTTTTGAAATTCACGACAGCTTCACCTGGTTTTTCCTCTTCATCCGTATTATACATTGGCAGATCCCTGATTGGAGCTATCCTGAAATCAACACCTTCTGGTATATTCTTTGATGCAATCTTAAGCAGATATCCATTGTAGGAATTGCTTCTAAGGCTTCCACCGAAGGCAGCTATAGTTACTTTTTCCATAACACCCGATGCTTAGTACTTTAATAATAATGGATCTACTTTCTGGCTCTTTGATTGCTTATCATTTTGTAAAAAAAGATCATCACTTGTTTATTACAAATAATTATTATGCATTGATAACAATTATATATTAAAATGATATTACCATCTATGGAAAAATTAAACGCAGAAAGAAGATTCAAAACTTGTCTGGACATGCCTGAGCAGAAAGTAGGCAAAAGCATAGAATTGCTGAACCAGTTCTTAGCCGACACAATTGATCTATATAACGACACTAAACAGGCTCACTGGAACGTTAAGGGTGAAAATTTCTACATGCTTCATCTGCTTTTCGACAAGATAGCGGATGAAATTGAGGACTTTGTTGACGATCTTGCAGAAAGAATTACCGCTCTAGGTGGTTACGCATACGGCACTGCAAGGAAGTGTGCTGAAAAATCTAGGATTCCGGAATACCCATTTGACGCCACAGCTGGAATGGAGCATGTTTCTGCTCTAATTGACCGATACGCAAAGTATGCAAATTCTGTAAGAAAAGCAATCAGTGAATCCGCAGAAAACGATGATCCAGATACCGCCGATCTTTTCACAGAAATATCCAGATCAGTTGAAAAATCGCTCTGGCTTTTAGAAGCGCATCGACAGGGCTGATTTCTCTTCAAGAACAAATGGCTGTATTATAAAAAGTTTGGGTTCTTATCTCTTACAAAATTATTATTTCTGAGATCCAGGATCGCCTGATTTATCTGCTCCTGGGTATTCATCACAATCGGTCCGTACCATGATACAGGCTCATTCAGGGGAGATCCATTAAGTAAAATAAATCTGGCTTTCGTGAATCCGGTTTCCAATTTTAAAAGATTCTCCTCTCTGGACATCACATATGCTATCGACGGATGCATTTCCTTTCTACTGTTGTTCGCAGATAATATTTCAACTGAGCCTGAGATAATGTAAATTATAGTAGTATACCCGGGTTTTAGATCCATCCTGAATTCAGACTCTGGTTCCATGGAAACATCGAGATAAGTTGGATCCAGCCTTCCTCCCGGAACAAAAGATCCTTCAACACCCTCGTAAATCCCTGAAATTATCTTCACGTTAGAACCGTCACCATTATCTGTGACTGGTGTAGTTGAACCCTTGATTCCACGATATGATGGTTTTGTCATTTTGTCCTTTGCGGGTATATTAAGCCAGAGCTGCATTCCCACAACACTTGTCGGGAAACCTTTAGATTTCAGTAGCTCTGCTGGATCCTTGTCGTCCAATGGCTTGGGCATTTCCTGGTGAAATATACCGCTTCCAGCCGTCATCCATTGAAGATCTTTAGGATAAATGACACCCCGGTTCCCCTCACTGTCCTCATGCTCAATCTTTCCTTCAAGAAGATACGTGACTGTCTGTATACCCCTGTGCGGATGCCAGGGGAAACCGGATATGTACTCTTCTATTCTGTTTGAGCCAAAGTTATCAAGAAGAAGAAAAGGATCTGTCAGATCATGTCTGTTACCACCAAAGACTCTCTTTAATCTGACACCCGCACCGTCTGTGGTCTCACGGGCGGGGAACTCGTATATTATTCTCTTCAATTTGTTATCTGCCGTTCTATCGTCACCTATCAATAAGATTAGACCGACATAATAGTATTTTGTATCATTGATGCAATCTGGTATCATTCAAGATTCAGTATTTATCCTAATTTTTTAAGGGTTTTAATCCATACTGTTCTTTCAATTAATATGATATGATATTGTCTGCGATAAATTGGATATAGTTACTGGATTCACATAAGGCGAAGATATCTTCCTGTCATGAAAGATAGACATGGAATATATAAATTCACAATTTGTGCCGTGATATGTTGGCCAGAATAAGCATTTTTTTAGTTACCCTCACCTGATGATGAGATGACTCTTGATCGCAAAAGAAAAGGTGAGAGCAACGCCGCGATAACAACCATACCAGCCGCTATTACAAATGCATAATCTACTGAGGAGCGAGCAAAGAAAAGTGAGCCAAGAAATACAGGGACTACTGAAACACCTATATTTGATATGACACTAAACATTGATGTAGCAAAACCAGACTTTGCGGGATCTTCCGTATAAAACGTTACAGATGTGAGAGACATTGACCAGAAAGCGTTTCCAAAGAAACCGAAGAAGAAAAACCCAATTTCCATAAGAATAATAATCCTGGAATAAACCAGCGAAAAGAGCAATATAAGAACAAAGACAAGGGAAGCAGATGCCGTTGCAACCAACCCATCTTTCAGTCTTTTTATCTTCTCAAAAATTGCCGGAACCGTTGCTGCACCCAGGCCGGACCCCAGGAAACCCAAGCCTCCAAGAATACCTGAAATCGATATCGATGTTAATATGGCAAAACCATGCAGGTTTTCAAGAACAGTTGCTGATATAGCTCCAAACATAACTGCGAGGGAAGCAATTGTGAAACCGATCCACCAGTTCTTGATCATTCCCTTTTTGAAAGTACCCTTGAAGTTTCTGCCGCTATAGTTCTTTGGATAGTCCTTTGCCGCGATGGGAACTATGGCAGCAGCTAAAACACCCAGAACAACTGGAACGAGCAACGTATCCCTGAGTCCTAGAGATTTTAGAAGTGAAGGCCCACTGAAAGAGCCAGCCGCTAGCCCAATGAACAGGATCCCAACACTCATCCCTATAATGAGATTTGAATGCTCTTTGTCAATTGACGCAGAAAGGCTTCCAACAGGTGCGAGTGCTAGAGGATAAGCCGAGGCAGCCAGGAGAGCAAATATCAGAAATTCAGTGTAATCTGTTGATAATGCTCTACCAAGGAGCCCTATTGCCGAAAGAAATATTGCGATATAAAGGGCCGTTCGTACCGTTACTTTCAGGGATATTGCGCCTGCAACTAGTCCGAGGACAACCATTGCGTATCCATAGGCATCAACAACCACGAGAATAGATGTTGGGTCAACCCTCAGGAATGCTGCTATTGCTGGATCAAGCGGTGCGAGTATGAACCAGCCGAATCCTATTGTAAAGAGCAGATACCAGTATGGCAACAGCAAGAATCTTTTGCTCATTGATCGGCTATGGTCAGCCAATTCTTAAATTTTCATTACCCGTCGAAGCAAAAAGAATCTTAACTGATGATTAATTTGGCTTTAATTATGAAAATATGCAATCTAAAAACTGCTGATGGCAATTTTATTGGTTTAATAAAGGATGGAAAATTATGGATTTCAGCCATAAATAGCAAAAAAATTGGTGTACCAAGGAGTATCGATGAGTTATTACGGCTCCAGATTGAACCTGCAGGATTGAAAGATAAGTTGATTGAAAACCTGCAGCCCGTAGACCTGAGTGACGAAGATGTGAAATTCAATCCTGTTGTGCTTTCCCCCGGCAAGATTATATGCGTTGGGTTAAATTACAGATCGCATGCCAGTGAAGTAAATGACAAACTTATGGAGACACCAGTTTTATTCAGCAAGTTCTCAGACTCAGTTCTCGGGCACAATGGTTCTGTTGTCATAGACGAATTTGCAACCAACATAGATTATGAGGCCGAACTCGGGATCCTGATCGGACGGCACACCTTCAGAATCCGAAGAGAAGATTCTTTGAAATATGCATTTGGATATTTCCCTGCAAATGACATATCAGCAAGAGACCTTCAGTACAGGACATCCCAATGGCTCCTCGGAAAAACTCTCCCGGGCTACGCGCCTATTGGGCCCTATGTCACGACAACAGACGAAGTACAGAATCCAAACTCACTCAATATATCGCTCAAATTGAACGGTGAAATCAGGCAGAATTCGAACACATCTAACATGATATTCCAATGTGACTATTTGATATGGTATATCTCAAACTATATTCCACTGGAACCGGGAGATATTATCCTGACTGGTACTCCGGAAGGCGTTATCTATGGAAAGCCACCAAACAAAAGGGTCTGGATAAAAAAAGGAGATATAACAGAGGTCAGTATCGAAAGGTTGGGAAACCTCGTGACAAAATTCATATGAATTTCAATTTCTATAAATTTTTGAAGAATGCCTTTCACTTAAACTCTGAAAATAACAGCTCTTATCTCATTTATAGATGCAATCGCATTGATTATGTTGATTCAGACTCTTGCCGTATTACAGTGATTTGGTACGGGAGAAATTTCAAGGAATTTCTGGCTTGAGATATTGTCGACCAAAAAGTAAAATGTTAATTTCTCATACAATAAACAGGCTGACTTTTATTTTCGATTGTTTCGTCATATTTTGGGAAATCTGATATTTTTTGTCGCTAGGATCTCAATGACCCTGCTTCTGTCACCATTCGCGTTTATGAATCTTGGTGCACTTATATTAGAAACGTTATAACCATGATCTAGGTATATGTTTTTTATCCTGTCTGTAGCCTGATTCGAGACTGCTATTGGACCATCCTGTTTATCTAGCCATCTGATTAACCTGATCTGATCACTCCATGTGAAATCTTCAGTTGCATACTTTGTAAATTCAACGTCATATGGAGGATCAGCATAAATAAAAACTGCACCGTCAATATCAATCCTTTCAAAATCGACGCAGGTAAAAGACCATTTTTCGAATTTTTCCTTATAAATTGAGAAATCCTGCCTATATTTGATCCTTTTGTATCTACCAAAAGGTACATTGAAATGACCACTGTTATTAAACCTGCACAGTCCATTGAAGCAAGTTCTGTTAAGATAGTAAAAAAGGGATGCCTGTGTTCGTTCATTTATTCTTCCAGCATCTATTGAATCGTTGAACTGTTTCCTTTTCTCATAATAAAATGAACGTTCGTTCTTCATCTCCATCTCTATTGAAAATCCCTGTTTGAGATTCACATAAAAATTAATCAGATGTGGGTTCACGTCATTCAGCAGGGCGGTATCAGGTCCTAACATTAGAGCCACGGATAAACCACCGCAAAAAGGTTCAATGTATTTGAGGTTCTTGAATGGATACCAGATCCTTCTGATTTCTTCGGAGAGCCATCTCTTCCCACCTGCCCATTTAAGGGGTGGTTTAATGTTCAAAGAATCAACAGAATTTTTAACTGATCTGATCTCAATTCCTTTTTCTGAATTAAACACGCAATCTTCACTGGATATATCATTAATGTTCAGATAAGTTTATTTGAGTTTTCATTAAATACAGAATGAAATCAGAAAAAATATTATTTCTGATAACAAGATAGTGAATGATGCCAGTAAAAATTGGTAATAACGTATTCATAGCAGAGACTGCATCTCTGATAGGTAACATAACATTATCGGACGGTGTTTCAATATTTGATTCGGCAGTCATAAGAGGAGACCAGGATTATATTTTCGTCGGAGAGGATTCAAACATACAGGATAATGCATCAATTCATTCTGAAATAAATTCTCCAACTATTATTGGAAGAAAAGTCTCAATCGGGCATAACGCCGTTGTGCACGGTTCAATTGTTCACGATAACGTTATCATTGGTATGGGCTCAATCGTACTGACAGGTGCAGAGATTGAATCAGGAACTGTAATAGGTGCGGGTGCAGTTGTCAAAGAAGGATTTCACTCCAGTCCAAATTCTCTCCTGCTCGGCATACCGGCGAAAGAAGTCAGAATAGCGGAGGAATATCTTAAATACGCCACTGCAAACGCTGAATCCTATATGTACCTGAGGGAAAAATATATTAGAAGAGAGATTGACATAATTCATGGATATGATCTAAAGAAAAACAGGAAAGAATTTTAAATCATTGTCAACATTCGTATCCGTGGAAACCGATTCAAAGGATCGAAAGGCGATCGCTAAGATTGGGAAGATAATACGCGATCTTCTTGATACTTTAGACGATAAGGCAAAGGATCCGGAGATTGAGAGGCTGATTCTCGAACTTAATGCGGAATCTGAAGCACTGGATAGAGCAGTAATGGATGATCAGACAGCTTCTGATTTCATTGTACTTTTTTCAACCAAGAAGATGAATATAGACCATATTAAGAAGATAACAACCTCTTTTTCTTCAAATACCTTGACTAAGAAATTCAACGCATTTTTGTCAATGGAACTAAGTTTTTCTCTGCAGGAATACTCGAAAGTTGAGAAAATATTCCTGGATGCATTTCCAGATATGCGATCAAGCGGTGCTCCGCTCAGGCTTCTTCTTGCCAATGCTTCACTCATTGAGGATAAGAAATTCCTTGCACTTACTTTTTCGCTAAACAACATATATGACCATGAAACTATAACAAAATTTCTGAAATCAAAGCCTGATTATGAAACAGTATCCACCATTGTATCTAATTTTACGAAAAACTCAAACCCTAAGGCAGCAATTGAAGTACTTAAGGTTGCATCTGGATCCTTACAGGATCCAAGGCTAAAAATAGATCTCGGCGAATTGCTTCTCAAAACTGGAGAAAAGGATCAGATATCTGCTGCTATTAATGACCTGGATACATCAGAGCTTCGGGATCCTGAAATACTATCAAGACTGATCAACCTCTACATCGAGATAGGGGACCAAAAGAAGGCACTGAGAGCGGCAAACAACGCCTCTTATTTATATCCAAATGACCCGAAGATCATAATACAACATTCGAAAGTGCTCGAAATGATGGGAAGGAATGACGATGCCCTTGATCTTCTAGAGAAATCTCTTCAGAATTCGAAGAATGCGATGTTGATAGATGCCAAGGCATATCTTCTTTACACAATGGGCAAAAATGAGGAATTTGTTAAGTTTGTATCTGAATCCTATGCTGATGCCATACCTGCAGCAATGAAAATGAAATATCTAGACTCATTGATTTCGCTATCGGATTTCGATAAAGCACTTCAGGTTATCAATGCAAATTTATCGAAAAACACATTTGATATCGAAATGCTCAAAAAGAAGTTCAATGTGCAGTTAATGCTTAATGATACGGGTGGAGCGTATGATACAGCGGAAAAAGTGCTAAGATCAGGAAGCCGAGACAGGGAATGCGCTACATACCTCCTCGAACAGCTTTTCCGAAGGCAGGATTACGAGACTTTTTTGCAAAAAATCGATGAGATAGGAGACCTTGGTGATAAACATCTAAAAAATCTAGTTGCTGCCGCATATCTATACGAATCTGAGCAGGAAAAGGCTGTATCCTACATAGAAGGAGATCCATCAGTCTTATCTGATCCAGACCTTCTTGACTCAGTTTTCTTCACTGTACGAGATGACAATTTTGTTGAAAGGGTATTGAACGCAGCAAAATCCAGCGGCATAAGTATCGCTCTCCTTCCACTTTACAAGATTCTAGGAAAGCAGATACAGTTGAGCGATGAGATATGGGATGATTTAAACAAGACAAGATCTGAATCTGTAGCCTGGTCTGCTGCTACTGCTGTAATTAATTTCAAATCTGGAAGTAAACCAGAGATGATACAGACTCTTCTCTCTAGGCAATACTTTGCGAACATAAACAACTTGATTGACGCCGTTCTGTTGATCTACAGCGGCAGGTTCACTGAGGAGATGACCGATTCAAAGAAATTCATGTATCCCCTGTCTCGAGCACTTATTGACATCGGCGATCTTAAGAATGCAGAAACGAAACTTGAACAATCAAGGGATGCGAAAAAGACGGACCCCTTCTACCACTTCCTTGCATCAAAAATACAGCTTGCAGAAGGAGATATTGCACCTGCCAACAAGAGTATTTTCAGGGCCCTTGGAAGGCTCACAAACAAGGAGTTCTTGATTCAGGCGATAGATGTAGCTATCAAACTCGAAGATTCTGACACAATTTTATCGATGATAGATAAGATCATAAGAATCAATGAATCAGACACCTCCGACTTTTCCGATCTTTACAGATATCTTTCTAGACCTGAGATGCATGAATTTGCAGAAAAAATTATTGCCAAG
Source organism: Thermoplasmata archaeon (assembly GCA_021797055.1). Next base: position 15,714 of record JAKAAI010000034.1, read on the forward strand.
ATGGATGCTGCTGAATCTAAAAATATATGGATAGAGCGGCTCCGTAGAGACCGGCTGATAATGGCCAATGATCTCGCAGAGGCTGAGAAAGTTTCCCGAAAAATTGTAATCAGCAGGTCAAAGACACTTGAGGATATCAAGAAACATGCAAACTTACTTCAGTCAGCCATGAAGGAATCGGAGAGGATAGAATTCCTCAAGAGCGAGGAGAAGAACGCTAGCGATCCGGAAATTGATGCCTGGCTCGGCGACTACTATTTTGTCAGAAAAGAATTCGACAAGGCACTTGAATCTTACAGGAAAGCTGAATCTAAGGGTTTGAAAGAAACTGAAATCAAGAATCTTCCTGAAACTCTTATTGAACTGGGTGAATTTGAGGAAGCTGAAAACCTGCTTAAAAAGGAGCCTGAAAACGTTATACCTTTGATCAAGTTATATCACAGAACTGGAAGGATACAGGATATAGTAGAGCTCCTGAAAAATGTGACTGTTAAGAACAAAGAGGATGAGTCTGCTCTCCTGTACATATCAAGAATACTCTGGGTAAACCGCCAGATCAGGGATACCCTTGTCCAGATGTTCCATGACTCAGGAAGCCTCTTCCTTGGCAAAATAATTTCACAGAGAATGGTGGAATCCAGGGACTTCATAGGCGCGGAAAGAGTGATGCGCGAGATTCTCAAGAGATATCCAGATGATCTCGAGAATGTGAGGAGCCTGTCTGACCTGCTTGTTGAGACCAGTCACCCCACGGATGCCGTCATGATCCTCACAAAGACATTCAAAAAACTTGAGGATAAGGCTGCAATTCAGGAAATAGCAGACAGGATTTGCAGGATATATTATGAAACCGGCGAGTACAGATCCATAATAGATTTCTACAGGAAAAATCCTGAAATTGCTGACGGCACCAACATTCAGTGGATAATTAGGAGTTTTATTGAGGCGGGAGATTTCGACACAGCGGACAGGATCGCAGGTCAATATCATGGGTCACTCCTCAAGGAGGACAGCTTCAGGGAGATAATAGATGAGATCAACCTTAAGAAAGAATTTCTTGAAGTCCTTGAGTATACGGCCAGAATACTCAAGGCGGAATACAAGGTGGGCCGTATACTTACATCGGAGGAAATGGTATATACCGCAGGTGTACCGGTGGACATGGTTGAGCGGGTCATTCAGCTTCTCGCTAACGAATCGTATTACAGAGAATCTGATATTCATCTGTATGAGATCGTGTCCAGGGACGTCATACAGAGAGCAGTTCGTAAAAGTACGGTCGAAACGATCAAGGACATGAAGATATTCGTTATCTACAACAATATGCCAAAACGGGATGTGATGCTTTCAAAGAACATATACACATACATCAAAAAATGCATCAATTCGAAGAGAGAACCAATGCTGAATGATCCCGCGGCAAATGCTCTTTTGCGGAATGCTATAAAGCTTGGTCTGAAACCCGAACCGCTCGATGTTGCGTATAACCTGAATCTTGGAATATCGGATGCGATGGATATAATATCCTTGATGGAATACGTGGCAAAGCTAAATTCATAGTGATATTGTGCAATATATTAACAGCTTTGACAACGCAGAACTTAAAGACATACTCGCAGCAGTGTTAGTCTTGACTGCCGCATTCGCCATAATTTATATCAGGTTTTTCTCAGGGGACGGTTTCAGTTATTATCTTCTTTTCGGGCTTGCACTTCTCACCGTACTGACAGCTTTTTTGATGCATGAACTGGCACACCGATTCATGGCATACCGTCTTGGCGGCTTCGGGAGGTTCAAGATATGGCCATTAGGGGCATTGCTTGCACTTGTTACATCAATACTTGGTTTCTTATTTGCAGCACCAGGCGCTGTCTATGTATCAGGAATATACAACAGACCAGATGGCGGTAAAGTTTCGCTTGCAGGTCCCGCAACAAACATGCTACTTGCTGTCATCTTCTATGGTCTCTTCATCGTTCTCGTGCCTGTCACAAGACTAGCGTTTCTATTAGGTTTTGTCGGCGCATTAAACTCCTGGTATGCACTGTTTAACCTGATACCATTCGGACCGCTTGACGGTTTCAAGGTTTATTCATGGGATCATTCTGTATTCATAGCGTCAATAGCAGTCGCAGTTATACTAAATATACCTGCCTATCTTTATTTTGGCTTTATATGAAATCGTCTGATGTGATTGAACCATCGACCGGCGTGATGAAGAATATCGTATTCCTTCCAACTTCAATCTTGTATGGAACCTTGAAATTTGCAGATTTTCCTGAATATTCAATCACTATTTCTGCGTTATTTTTGAGATAAGCCCATAATCCGGCTGAAGGCTCAATGATGAGACCAAGAAAGAATGGCTTATCAGAGGCTACAAAGTAATTATCTATATCATGTCTTTCCGAAGAACCATTAGCAAAATAGACAGCCCTGAGCCCCGATTTCATCTTTTCCTGCCCGTATGGTCAGGATAATCATTAACATTTCTGAAATGATCCCAAATACCTGAACAATAAACAGATTTAAATCATTAAAACTCGAATGTGTCTGATTTAAGGCAAATAAGCAGTTATCATCAGATAAATAATTTATATTGTCATGAGATATGTGCCGGCTATCGCAAAGTGCGATTTCATAAAAAGGGGGCTATTTATTGTCGTCAAAGAATACATGTACGTCATGCGGTGAAGGGTTAGTTGATCGTGGCTTCTCCATCTTCCTGTGTCCAGCCTGTGGTGAAGAGGAAATTGGAAGATGCGACAGTTGCAGGGAGCATTCAACAAAGTATACATGCTCAAAATGTTCATTCACCGGGCCATAGTGGTAGAGATGGGTGACGTAGCAGCTATTATGAAAGTTCTTCCGGAAAGCCCGGAAACTGATGTCAGGAAACTGAAAGAGGATCTGAGGAGAAATC
>JAKAAI010000134.1 GCA_021797055.1 Thermoplasmata archaeon
TTCTTCCCTGGAAGAAACGGGAAACATCCGCATTATGCTGATCTCCTCTACCCATTCACAAACTGGCTGTGGGTAATCCTGTCTAACAAAGCAGGTTTCATGAAAGTAGATAAGAAATCAGAGACATCGTTCAGGATACCAGATCTTGAGAATTCTGCGTTGCAATTTATCATACGGATACTTTCAATGTGGTTTGACGAGGTCATTATTGAGAATGAGGACAAATCTAATGCAAACCTATGGATGTTCCCGTTGACAAATGTCTACGATGAAAATCTTGACGAGTCTGAAAAAGCCACACAGTTGAATGGAGAGGGATTCAGCTTCAGAAATCTAATGCCTTTGCTTGGACCAAGCAGAGTTTTTGCAACTGTTGAGTTCCTCGGCCCAGGACAGGTGTCAGCAAGGCTTCACTCGCATTCAAGCATAGACGAGTTTTATCTCATAATCGAAGGATCTGCAACCCTCAGAATGAATGACAAATCGAGGGTAGTAAAAAGTGGCGATCTCATCTCCAAACCATCAGGGCCAGATCTCACAAGCCAGATAATTGCTGATCAGGGAAATTCAGTGAGGATCCTTGATATTGAGGTGCATCCCTATCCGGATCCAAGGACAAAGGAGGTTGTACATTACCCAGATCATGGTGAAATTCTTCTACATGGGCATGGCTGGAGTTCTATCATTCCAGATGGAACAGCATTAAGCCCGGATGATTTCGACAGGAATTATGAGAAAGGATATTTCAGGAAGACTGATGGCACCTGGGAACCAAAGGACATTCCGGGTTACAGAAAAAGAGAGAACTAACCTCAATCCTGAAATTATAAAATATCCGTCTTTGCCTGTGTTATAATATCTACCCTCTGGATACTGAATAATTGTCAACTGATAAATTGCATTCTGGTCTTGAAGACATTAGAAAACTCGTACTTTACAGGCAACATCTGTCCCCCTGGAATAGCAATAATCTGGGATCAAATAAGGATCTAATAGAGCAGGTCATATACGATATATGTCACGTTCAGGTGGATCCTGTAAGGTATGTAGAAAGGAGTCACATACTCACATTATGGAGTAGGATTGGCCCTTTCAAAACCGATGACTTATTTGATCTTATATATAAGAAGAGGAAGCTGGTTGAATTTTACACCAGTTTTGCCTCTATAGTTCATTCTAGCGATCTGCCGCTTATTAAGTTCAAGATACTGAATAATCGAAAGCGAGAGGCCGATTTATTCCTTAAAGAAAATCAAAAGAAGATTGCAGACATATTAAATATAATCAGGAAGAGGCAAAGTGTTTTGTCAAGGGACATGGATGAAATTGAACCCTCCGGAACCACTATTACTGGATGGGGAAACGAGAGAACAGTCAACCTCTTTCTTGAAAGATTATATTATCACGGAAAGATATGGATAATCGGCAGGGATACTGGAAACCAGAAAATATGGGGTCTTCCGCCGTTCCAAATTTCTTCATATCAGAATAGTGCGAAAAACATCCTGAAGTTAACAAAGAAACTGATCGAAAGATCCGCCATATCGTTAGGAACTGGAACAAAGAGACAGATTATGCAGTACCATGCATTAGGCAACAGTGATACCAAGGTGAGACTTTTCGATGAACTTGTTCATAGTGGAAAGATAAAAGAGATCGAAATTGATGGAATTAAAAGCAAGGAGACTTGGTATATACATAGAAACACAATTGAAGAACTGCATAATATTAGGAAATTGTGGAAACCACGAACAGCTATTCTCTCCCCTTTCGATAACCTGCTGCATGACAGAAAGCGCACGATGACACTATTTGGATTTGACTCCAGACTGGAAATGTATCTGCCAAAAAGTAAACGAAAATACGGATACTACTCTATGCCGGTCCTACACAATGGTGAACTGGTTGGAAGAATTGAACCCAAAATGGACCGCACTTCACGAATCCTGAAAGTAATATCTTTCCATCCTGAAAAGAAATATGAGGTTACCAATGGCATGATGAAAGGCCTTGTCAGCGAAATAAGCAGCCTAGGCAAGTTGCTTGGAGCTGAAAAATTGGAGTTACACCAATCATTTTATGCATTTGAATCTTGATTGTAATCTTATGGTTCCGATAGCGGCAATATAGTTAGTCTACACTTACTATTTAGGCTACCTAATAGTTATATATTATAAACTAATTCAGGTGCGATAAGAATGTCTGAACCCAAGGTAGACCCTGCAAAGACTATGATTAAAAGAGCATGGAAGGAACTCGTGGGCGATCTTATGGCAATACAGACTTATTATCTCAGGAGGGAAAACATTTCCAGGCCTGCCTTCTTCATTCTACACATAATAGATGAAAAGGGACCACAGAGCCTGACAATGCTTGCAGGGATTCTTCAGGCCTCGAAACCAACTCTTACAAGTCTGATCGACAATCTCGAACGCGAAAATCTTGTTGAAAGGTTGAGGGATAGTTCGGATAGAAGGGTCTATTCAATAGCACTTACCCGGGCTGGAAAAAAGAAACTTGCGGAACTTTCGTCGATTTATGACGAGGTTGTCTCATACATAGCTGAAAACATTGCTCAGAGCGAAATGAGCGCACTCCTGCACACGCTAGATATGATGAAGACAAAGCTAAGGGAAATGAATGAAAATATCTCAAAGGAAGATGAATGAATGGAAAAAGAAATAAAAGCACTGGATTATGATAAAGCCTATACAACCAGAGTTATGGTAATTCTGGCAATGCTGATAATGGTTGTAATGTACGTTGAGGGTATGTTGACCCCGTCGCTACCATCAATAGCGAGAACATTTGGCGTTTCGATTTCTCAGGTCAGTCTTGTTCTATCTGTGTATCTGGTAACAGGAGTTGGTCTGAGTCCTATTGTGGGTAAACTTGGCGACATTTATGGAAAGAAGAAGATGCTTGTTATTGTATTATTCATATACGCTGCGGCTGTCGTTTCCACCGGGTTCTCCCAAAATTTCACATACATGCTTGTTTCAAGAGGAATACAGGGAATCGGTCTGACGGTTATGCCGCTTGGTATGAGTCTGGTAAGGGAGGAATTTCCAAGAAGACTTGTACCAAAGGCACAGGCTCTTTTAAGCGCAATGTTCGGGGCAGGTTTCGCAATAAGTCTACCCCTTGGTTCGCTGGTATCCAATGATCTGGGCTGGAGATACACATACCACACTGCATTTCCATTTGTCTTTGCACTTGTAATCGTATCATACTTTTATATCAGGGAATCCTCCTACAGAAGACCGGGGACAAAGGTTGATTATATCGGGGCTGGAATATTCGCTGTAGCACTTAGCTTGGTTGTTTTCGGTCTTTCAGATGGGCCCGTGATAGGCTGGGCTTCTCCAACTGTGCTTGCATTATTCGCTGCTGGCGTTGCATTGTTCATTCCAACATTCCTGTATGAGAGAAAGGTCTCAAGAAAGGGCCTGGAAGCTATAATTGACATGCGTCTGTTATCGGCAAGAAATGTCTGGGTACCTAACATAGTCCTTGCAATATCCGGTTTTGGCATGTTTCTGGCCCTTCAGGCTCTCACATACAGGTTTGAAACACCTGCTCCATATGGTTTTGGCGTATCCATACTTGACACCGGCCTGGGGCTGGTGCCATTTGCTCTTGGCACACTAATCTTCGGTCCTATAACAGGTTCCATAATAACGAAATATGGTGTTAAAAAAATGGCAATTATTGGGCCTCTGGTAAGTGCAGCAGGTTTTCTGCTGGAAGCAACCAATCCTGCATTTGACCTTACGCTTGCATATGGCTTCATAATCGGTGCCGGTCTTTCCATAATGAATGCTTCTGTGATCAATCTGCTTGTTCTCTCCGTTGACCCTAAAGATATGGGTCTTGCAACATCAATGAATGGGACATTCCGTAATCTTGGAAGCAGCATAGGTGCTCCAGTTGCGGGGGCAGTCCTTTCGACATATTCGGTTGCTGCTGTCCTAGGCTCAGCATTCATAATATCAACACCGACACACTTTGCGTTTTTCCTTTCCTTTATGATCGCTGTTATAGCTTTCCTCGCGTCCTCCGTCATCGTAGTATTTGCCAGGGAGGTCATTAAAAGACCTGTTCCGTCAACAATGGTTGAGCCCTCTGTTACAGAAAAGGTTGCGGAACAGGCAGGATCATGATAATTATTCGTATGATTCGGACAACATAATTTTCAGGTTAAA
>JAKAAI010000035.1 GCA_021797055.1 Thermoplasmata archaeon
CTGAAGAGAAGCTGAAAGAGAGAATAAAAGAGAGTTTCATGGAATTATCATGCAGGCTGGCATTCGCAAAAAGATGGGTAGAGAAATTCCTGGATACAAGTATAATAGTGTAGGTAATTAACTATAATTTATTTAGTGGATATAATGATGCCTAGCAATATATTATAGATGGGTGAAGTGAAAGGGATTTAGTGTGGACTCCTACAAAATTGCAGATTCGGATGAAATGAAATCTAAAATTTTCTCAATTATATTTTTTCCCGTCTTCTTTATTTCTCTGTTAGCAACAAGTGTATTATGGTACAAAAGTTACATTGAAGGAAACGGAGGAAACGTGCCTGTAATTATGGTAATCCTCATTATTATGGTTGTTATGTTATTAATCCCCCCAACGCTTTTACTTTTTAGTAAGAGAAGAATATCAACATGGTTAATGGTATTCATCCTCATAGTTTTGCTTCCTCTGTGGGAGATTGGTTTCGATGGATTGGGTCTGCTTATTTTCCCCATAATAATGGATATTTTCATACTTGCTTATACCAAGCGAGGGCCAAGAGTTTTAAATAATTAATCAATAAGTGTCTGCTGTGCTCTCTTTATCATTTGGATCCTCAATGCGATCAGAGAGAAATGCATATAAAAGGTTTATGGAGCTTCTGGCATAGATCGGAATACGCATGGATTAAATCAGACTTGACAGGTATTATTCATCACCTTCATACATGGATAGTAGGTGATTAAAAACCATTCTTAGCCATACATTTCTTATTATCATGGAATATACTCAAAACTAGGAAGGAACTCAATGATCGCTTCATCATAGATAATATTGTGATCTCTTTCCTGAAGAGGAGTTGATAAACCAGAAATGAATCTTAAACCTTTCGAACGATCAAATCTTTCATGCACTTTTAAGTTTGGAGTTATACCTCTCTGCTTTCCGAGCATAACCAACATCATCTCAGTCTGCGATCTGAATGGTCACTCTCCATTTCTTTAGTAATTGAGCCAACGCAAATTGAAAAATAAGTGATGAGTATGCTCATGAAGTCTAACCAATTCCTCAATTGCCCAGTAATTCTTGGTTTTAGACAGTTCCAATTTTTTGGATCTTGAGAGCTCTTCTGCAGTGGCTATAATGTGGGCTTCTCAGAGTATTGCAGCCCGTTCTAATAATAACCAAGAAGACCTATATTTTATCCACTCCTTTAGCACGAAAAATTATTTCGGGACATTTCATCCTTATTACTTCATTTGTGTGCTTGTCTCTTTTGAACAAACCGTAAAGTTCGTCGGTAATGTTTATCCAACCAATTTGGACCTCTTAAACCTCTTTTTTTGTTTTTCATAACTATCCCAAAACATCCTCATCCAATTCGGAATAATATTCAAGCAGGCGGATGCAGTCCATGATCAACCATCAGCGAGTTCATCATTATTGAGATCCGTCATACCAAAAAAGTTAATAGGAGAAAAGTAAATTGCGTGGCTATGGATTGCAATTCTCTAATCGCAATGATAGAATCAAAATACAGCAAGATGCTTGGCCCCTTCGGGCGGGAGGAAGATCTATCAGAAACTGATCGTTTGAAGTATATAGATGCAACATCAGAATTCTTGAAATGGATGGAAGACACGACACTTAGAACTCCCTGTGAATCAGGCGATCAGACAATTTCAGCTAAACAGTGTATTCTGAATACAATGAATGATGATCCAGATGAGTCGCAGCATCCGCTTCTCTGGGAATCTCTAGGTCTTTTTTCAAACGCAAGACTCAAGCAGATTTTCGGAGTTGAAATATTCTCTGACGAATAGGTTTTATCCACTAAAAGTTTAATTAGTCTTCTAAAATCGATCCTTGATAAAAGTGGATGAGAGAATAGAACGCAGGTTGCAGGATATCGTTAAAGCATTGCCTTCTGAGGAAATGTATTTTGAAGCCTTACGGGATATTATTAAGGACATAATCAAAGAGTATCTGAGAAAACAGATCAACCAGAATGCAGAGCTGAAAAAGGGCATAGCCGAAGCACTGCGTGGGTTTATGGAAGCAAAGCTGAAGGAATATGATTCTATGGCGAGAATGGCTAAGCTAACTGCAAGTCTGAGTCTCCTTGCCGCTCCTGAGTCAGTTAAAGATGAAGCGATCAAGGACTTTGCATCTGTCTTCCAAAAAGAGATTGAAGAAATAATAAGAAGAACATTCTGATCCTTATTCTTCAATATATTTGAGTGATTACATTAGAATCGCATTATTTATTCGGAGGATTTAAAATCCTTGATAATTGTGCTTTTCGATTTCAGGTCGAAAAGCGTGAACATTGAAGGGTTCGGGCTGAAGTTCATCATCTTCTGATAATCCGTCTGCGATTGCCATGTGGACGAGTTGACATATCTGACTCCTTTGTAATTGCCTATGGCGTGGGAATGAACATGGCCCGTAATGAAAATATCCGGAACTGTTTCAATTACATGATAATCATTTGGAGATGGTATGAGTGGTGTCTTCCCTCCATATTTTGGTGCAAGATGCCTTCTTCTGAGAAGTTCTTCTATTGCCTTTCCTATCGTACTGAAATTAAGGCCAGGAATAAGCTCGACCATGTCGTTCAGGGACATACCATGGTAGATCAGTACGTTCTTTCCTTCCAGTACCAGATTATATGGATTTGGAAGAAAATAAATGTTATCGTTGAAATCCTTCTTCAGCTTTTCTGGAAGAACAGGCTGTGGTTCTGCTAGCCTAACGATATCATGGTTTCCAGGCATGATGAATACCTTGATATCTTCAGGTACCTGATTCACGTATTCAGATAGCTTCCTGTACTGCTCAAGTGGTTCCAGTATCTCAAGATCCGAGTCCTGTCCAGGATAAACACCTATTCCGTCCACAACATCTCCGCTCAGAACAAGATACTTTATTCTACTGGAATCTGTGTCGGAGCTCTTTATCCAGTTTATCATCTGCATAAAATCGTTCTTTCGGAATGTTTTGCTTCCAACATGTATATCTGAAAGTGAAGCAACATATACCGGATCGGCCTTTTCATCGTCTATTACCCTGTAAGGTATGTCAGGTCTGATAATTTCATTTGCAAATATGGTTTTCCTATCACCCTTTGCTGAAAGGCCGCCGACTATCCCAATGACCTCATCCTCCAGTATAATCTCATTGAATGATTTCTTGTTCTTCATGATCATTACTTCAATCGAATCATCGAGATCTTCAACAAGGAGTCTCTTGTGACCATTTTTAGTTACAGAAACATCAGAGACCATTGCAACGAGCTTTACCTCTCTGACATCCTCACGAATCTTTTTAATCCCCTTTATGTCGGTTGAACCACGCATTGCGCTCGAAAGCGATATGATCTTTCGAAGTTTTTCATACCTGCTGACAAAGTAGCCTCTGAAATCGTCCACGGAAGATTTCACCCTGACGTCCGGGAGATATATCTCAAATTTTCTATCAGATGATTCATACGGAAGATTGAGTGTTTGTCGGATCTTATCTACGCTTATGTAACCCGAGTCAAGCGTCTCTTTTGTTATCAACCTGTTTACGAGATCACCGCTGTTACTTTTAAGCAGCAGATCCAGTGCATCAGAGGCAATTAGGAGGCCATGTGAATTGAAAAATTCAATTATTCTAGCACGATCCCTGTAAATATCCTCCATGTGAGGCAACAGAGCTTGGAAGTTTATATTTTTCTTGTTTCTGAGAAAGTGAAAGGAAAACATAACCATTAAAGAATTATGTCAGTATGGCATCAGCAGACGGTAATATAAATTGTCTGAAGCTTTTGGTGCTCCTGGAATCAAGCCCAGGTGGACTCATGGGGATAAGGAAGGAGTGGGCACGGCGTATTCCACATCTAGTCGTATCTGGTTCACTATATGGAAAGGCATTGTCACCGAGATATACTATCCACATGTAGATACACCCCAGACCAGGGATGTTCAGATCCTTATCACTGACGGAAAGACATTTTTCCACGAAGAGAAAAAGCTAACAAACAAGACGTTCAGGCTAAACGATTATAGCGCTGGTTACAGGATTGAATCCGCTCCTGATGGCTCGTCTTACACAATAACAAAGGAGATCATTACAGACCCACATTCATCCACGGTGCTGATCCATTATAAAATCCTGCCCCTCAAGTCAGAAAAATTAAAGATATATCTGCTGTGTGCACCACACCTTGGTAGCGAGGGCATGCACAATAATGGTGAGATACTCAAAGTTAACGGATCAGTCACCCCTTACGCCTATCGCGGTGATATACATATGGCATTACAGTCCTCATGCGGCTTTTCAAGAGGATCGGCTGGCTTTGTTGCCTACAGCGATGGATGGACGGACATTTCCCGGAACCTGAATATGGATTATGAATTTACCTCGGCAACTGATGGTAATATCGCCCTTACCGCAGAAATACCTCAACAGGATCAGTATGATTTCACGGTGGCAGTTGCATTTGGGGATAGCAGGAATAACGCAATACTAAAGGCTATGCAGGCAGCGTCAACTCCATTCAGTACAAAGATGGATAGATTCAACGAGCAGTGGAAAAGGTCAAGAAGACAGCTTCTGGATCTTGGAAAATACTCGACTGACAAAGGAAATCTTTTTCAATCATCTTATAACGTGCTAGTTAGCCATGAGGATAAAACCTATGCCGGTGCTTTGATTGCATCACTATCTATTCCCTGGGGAGAAATGGCCGGTGATGAGAACAAGGGCGGTTACCACCTTGTATGGGTCAGAGATATGTATCACAGCTCAACAGCTGCAATGGCGGCTGGGGATATGGGAATTGCTGAAAACGCATTGATATTTCTTGCGACCGCTCAGCAGGACGATGGAGGATTCCCGCAGAATTTCTGGTTAACCGGAGAACCATACTGGCGCGGAATACAGCTTGATGAAACTGCCTTCGCAATCATACTCGCCTGGAGGGTTGCTAAAACAGGCAAATGCGGTTTTGACCCGCACGAAATGGTCATGAAGGCAGCCTCATTTATAGTTGAACACGCTCCTGTTACAAATCAGGAAAGGTGGGAGGAAGCATCTGGTTATTCTCCATCCACGCTTGCATCCAATATTGCCGCAATGGTCTGTGCATCAGAATTTGCTTCAGAAAGGGGAGAGACGAAGCTGTCAGATCTTTTCCTCGCATATGCAGATTTCCTGTGGAGTCATCTTGAGAAGTGGACTGTAACCAACAACGGCACTTTGGTGCGGGGCATAAAGAGGCATTTTATCAGGATACTACCCTCCACACCGGATGAATCAGACAGGGTTCCGGACATTGAGAGCGCTGTGCTTACGATAGCAAATCATGCTCCGGGCGAAAACAATAAATTCAAGGCATCGGAAATTGTCGATGGTGGCTTTCTTGAGTTAGTAAGATATGGCGTCATGAAAGCGGATGATCCACTAATAGTGGATTCAGTTAAAGTCATAGATGCTGTCCTTAAAGTAAAGACCAAATATGGCGAAACCTGGCATCGCTACAATCATGATGGTTACGGAGAGACTGAAGATGGATTTCCATTCACTGGTTATGGAAAAGGTCGTGCCTGGCCCCTGCTTACAGGCGAAAGGGGACACTACGAGATCGCACTTGGAAAGGATCCGAATGAGAGAATAACTGCTATGGAAAAATTTTCTTCAGCATGCGCGATGCTCTCTGAACAGGTCTGGGATTCCGATGATATTCCTGGGAAGCACCTGTTCAATGGCAGGCATACTGGTTCTGCACGCCCTCTCGCATGGGCGCATGCCGAGTACATCAAGTTACTGCGTTCCGTACGGGATCACAGGGTATTTGATCTGATAGATCCAGTTTACAACCGATACTGCAAGAATGTGGGCAATCCTTCTAAAGTCGAAATCTGGAGATTTAACAGAAAGATTACAGAAGCCTCGAGGGACTTTAAAATAATAATTCTGACGCACAGCGTATTCAGTCTCCATGTAGGGACCGATGGCTGGAATAATCCTGTAGACATCAGGTCAGAAGCAATTGCACATAGTTTCTACACAGTCGAAATACCAGATTACATGATGAAATCTAGGGAAATTAATTTCACATTTTTCTGGCCAGAAGCTGAGAGGTGGGAAGGAAGGGACTTTACTATCAGCCTCGTGTGACAGTCCCGTATATATTTCAACATTGAAATGGTGGCGATAAAAGATTATTTTCACTCTGTATTCCGGTTGAGTGGATAGAAGATTTTCAGATCCAGTCATTGTTTCGCTTTCAAGCGCATTTTTCTCAATGGGGTTCTTTGCGCTCACTTTTTCTTTTCCGCTGTTTGCAGATAAACTTCATTACAGTGCTGGTTTCATAGGCTTTCTTGGTATATTTGCAGGCATTCCGTTTCCTGTATTCGCCTACCTGATGACGAAATTTGGTGGTAAAGCATTACTTTCATCCCTTAAGGTATCTATGATCGCCATGATCCCTGTTGCGACTGTGTTCATACTTTTCAGTGAAAATTTATTCATCCCTCTTGTAATAGTGGCTGATCTTGCAGGTGCTGCTTTCTATGTCTCGATGGAACTCGGTATCGGGAATATCGACTCATCCAACCTTGCTGAACGGTACTCAGCGGCGTGGGGCATCCCAAATCTGATATCTCCTGCCATTGCAGGTGTGGTGCTTGAAGATCTTGGTTACCGGTACCTCTTCTTCGTTTCATTGATATTCTTTCTCGTCTCTATAATATTCATACCAATGCGCGGACTGGAAATTCGTCATCACAGTGATTCGCAGAAGACCAGATTTTCAATATATCTCATAATGCCTATGCTCTTTGGAGGACTGTCTGCAGGTTTTTTCTTTTATGTGATGATACCTTACCTGAGATTAACGGGTTTACCCTACATCGTGATAGGTATCGTTGGTGCAGTTCCTCCATTTTTTTCAGCCGCTGCCTTTATCGTGCTCAATAGAATAAGATCGGAAAACTGGAAGTCTTATGCAACTGCTTCAGCTCTGCTCCTATCAACACCACTGGCGCTCTATTTCTCTCAGTCCATATTGACTGTTGGAATTGTTTTTGCAATGGGAGGTTTTGGTTCAGCAATAGCATTTTCCAAGGTTCTGTCATATATATCAAGAGAATCTAGTCCATCGGCAGGTGTATTCTATTATGAAACCTTGTTTGGGATAGGCTTTATTCTTGGGAGCCTTTTTGGAGGCCTCATATTTAATTATTTCAAGTTCGTTGCTGTAATTGCCATATTTCTGCCTTCGCTAATATATTCTATCGCTGTAATGTCAAGAGGAATTGACAAACCTTTTCTTAAAGACAGGCATTGAAAAAGCGTTCATTGAATATTTGAGTTTGGTAAAAATCAATTTAGCTCTGCATAATATCATATTTATATTCCGTACCGCATAAGCATGTGAATAAAATGGATGAATGTTATGAGGATTATGTTAGGTTCCTGACTGAAAACATAGATCAAATAAGATCCTCTCTTATTATAGACAGTAAGGATTTAAGCCAGGAAATGCAGGAGTGGTTCTCAAAAATCTATCATAAGTATGTTCCAGACAGCAGCATATTTTCACGCATCTCGGCGTCCGATAGCAGCGAATTTGTCCGAGAACTGTATAACGGAAAGAAGATAATAATGACCAGGGGTTATACCGTGAAAGACGGTAAAGTCTACTCTCAATTTTTTTCAGATGTGTTCTGGGTCTCAAGAGATCATCTAAGAACTATGGTCACAATGTTAATGGAAAATGTTGAGCACATGTCCGTTTGTAAAATGTTAAAGGAGGAACAACCTGATCTTGTTCTTCTAGATGGTTCACTGACAGGTCGGCTTTATCATGGTTCGAATAAATTTGAGTCTGAGAAATATTCAGACATTGGGGATTTATATTATAAAAACCTGAATGAGATGTTACTTTCCTGCAGGAATAATGGATCTGCGATCGTTTACGTTAGCAAAACATCAGAATCAAGGCTTCTGGTTTCGCAATTTTTAAAGAAGCACAGGGAATCATTACCTGCATCAGATGTGAAAGTACTTGAAACGACTGTTGACCATGTACTTGTTAAATCGCTTGCAGGAAGCCCCGGTTATACGGAACCTGTTCGGGTGGAGAATGGTTTTATCGATTCGGCTGCGATTTGGTCATTCAACTTTCTCCCGTCCATACAGGATCTCCCTATGAAGGTAGAGGTTGTAACAGATGACGAACTAGACAGATCCTTTTTCCACAAACTCATGAGCACTCTTTTTTGGGGATATTGCGGGCCAAAAGTCCACAATATTTGGATCTCGAATGCAGATAACATGGTTAAATTCAAAACCGATGAGGTTGAGAGAATATATATGGCAACGTTTGAACGGATTACAGGCATTCCATTTTATGAAACAAGGGGTGAACGGCGTGCCAGAATCAGAATTTAAAAACGATACCGTTGGATTTACAGTGGGTGAGAACACATCCGATTTCTTTTCCTTTGTAGTTCCGGATCCTGATAGCGTTTCAAAATGGGAATATGTCTACATCAACAGGTCCGGCAGAATCATACTAGGCAGAATCGAGAGAGTTATTGCAAGAAGTGATCTGCTGAATCAGGGATTGGACTATACGACCGTTAAGAAATATGTTGAGACAGATCTTGCGGACAGGGTCATGATATGCCAGGCAAAGAGTTTAGGAAGCCTCGAAGGGAACACTTTATCTCTTTCAAGGAAGATAATACCACCGGGATCAACCGTAAAACGTGCTGATAAAGACATGCTAGAGAAATTTCTAAACTTCCCACCAGAACGATCTCTGGTATTGGGACACCTTGTTGATATGGAAGATACTATCGTCGGTGTTGATGTCAACGGGCTTAAGAGGCATCTTGCAATACTTGCCCAAACAGGTGCAGGAAAGAGTAATGTGGCTGCTGTTCTTATGGAGGAGCTTCTTAAAAAAGGCGCATCAATAGTCGTCCTCGATCCGCATGCCGACTACGCACTGATGAAAAGTGGTGAATCAGCCCGGAAATATAGCCAGGACATCAGGATATTCCGGACACCGCTGAGCAGCAGTCGTTTCCTAGGGGAAACTGGATCGCTTACAAGCCATTTCACAATCAGGTTCCAGGATCTCGATGCTGACGAGGTCTCCGATATAATGGGCCTTAAGGAGGAGTGGTCAACCATGAGAAATATTGTGTCAAAGATGGTTGCAAACATGAAGCCACCAAGGGGTATACAGGAATTTATACTCGCCGCTGAGGAGTTGACACAGGAGGAAAGATCAAAGATTTCAGGCAGGATCAGAATTCTTTCAAAAGTGAAGGCAATATTTTCCGATGCTACGACACCAATGGAGGATTACTTCTCGCCGGGGCAGCTCTCCATATTGGATCTTTCGGGAATGGATCAGGCTCTTGCGAACTATTTTTCGCACAGGGTTCTTAATACAATTTATGAGAGCAAGGTAGAATCAGCATCAAGCCTTCCAGTTTTCATCTTTATAGAAGAAGCGCATAATTTCGTACCA
Organism: Thermoplasmata archaeon; assembly: GCA_021797055.1. The sequence goes on from JAKAAI010000035.1 coordinate 9,534, forward strand.
CCGAATTCTCACACTATGATATCACAGATTATCAGGCGCATAGCATCTGAGGGCAGAAAATTTGGCATGTTTCTTGTTGTAATATCGCAGAGACCAGGTAAACTTGACCAGGATGTATTGAGCCAGTGCAACAGCAACATAATTCTGAGGGTTACGAATCCTCTTGATCAGAAGGCGATCCTCGAAAGCAGCGAAAGCATCTCTGAATCAATACTTCAGGATCTTCCGGGCCTTAACATAGGTGAGGCAGTACTTACTGGCGAGTTTGTCCGAATGCCTTCGATTGTTAAAATAAGGAGGAGGGAAACAAGGGAAGGAGGTGGAGATGTAGATCTTCTTTCTCTTCTTGAAGAATCCAGAAAATTAAGAGAGAAAAGACACAGCCCGGCAGCTTTCAGAAAAGCAGTGAGGTACGATCTCTGAACATGCCCAGATTCATGCATTTTTCAGATACACATCTTGGAAACAGAGAATACATGCTAGCCGAACGCGAGGATGATTTCTACGAATCCTTCAGTGAGTGCATTGACATTGCTATAAATGAAAGGGTTGATTTTATTGTCCACAGCGGTGATCTCTTTGATACATGGGGGCCAAGCAACCGTTCCCTAGCTGAACTCAAGGATTCACTTATAAGAGTCAGGGAGAAGAATATACCGGTCTTCATGGTTCTGGGTGACCACGATCGCCCGAAACGCGTAGATTATCCAGCAGCACGAATATTCGATTTCCTTGGTCTACATCTCATGGGCACAGAGGACCTGGAAACACATGTTCTGGAAGATGGCACATTAATAGCCGGTGTATCAAACATGAAGGGATCACGAAGGGAAAAACTACCTGATATCTACTCTAAAGCAGATTCATATGCCAGGGATCACAGGAACTCTGTTTTTATATCACATCAGGGCGTATCGGGATATACTCATCCTGAAGACGTTCAGATCGAAGAAAAGATGTTACCTTCAGGTTACTCGTACCTTGCTTTTGGTCATATACACATATCACATTACAGGAAGTTTCCCGCACCATTTGCATATGCTGGCTCTACAGAAATAAACAGTGCCGCAGAGATACCTGCGTTTCAGAAGGATGGAAAAGCAGTTAATATTATCGATCTTGAAAACGGAAACATCGAGTTCCGGAGGGTACGCCTGAAGTCACCTAGACCTCAGGTCAGGATATCCACAACAATTGAGAACATGGAATCTGACATTGAAAAAGCAATTGACAGTTCCAGTCAGTTAAACAAAGAAAAGAAACCGCTTATAATTTTAGAGGTTTATGGTTCAAGGGACTACGCCACCGCCTTCGCAATTGTTTCTAAATTTACTGGCCAGGCAATTTTCAGGAGGCCTGTCCTAATAAAGGAGAGTACCCCAACCGTAAGGATCGGTGAGCACTTCGACAGAAAGAAGCTTTTCTCGGATTATTTCAGTGGAGACCAGAAGATGGCGGATCTTGCACTGGACATATTTTCAAACATAGGTGGTGAAACTTCAAAAGACGAGGTGTCGTACATTGTGAAAAAGATCTTAGAAGGTGCTGGAAACCATGCTGATAAAAAAGATTGAGATGGAGAATTTTCTTTCGCATGCTGATACTTCCATTTCATTTGACAGGGGTATAAATCTTATCGTCGGCCCTAATGGATCAGGTAAATCCAGCATACTGGACGCCGTAAGGTTTGCGATGTTCGGGAAGGATCACGGCAGACTATCAAATCCGGTCAGGAACGGTAAGAAAAAATGCAGCGTCAGACTTATATTCAATATCGATAACGACGAATACATTATCACAAGATCATACGGTTCTAGGCAACAGGACAGGGAAGCTTTCGCATTCAGGAACGGTGTTCAGGAGGCCTTTTCCCAGGAGGCCGTTAAAAGATACGTTGAGAATGCACTCGGTATGGAAAAGGACGTTTTTGAGAACAGCGTATTTGTGGGGCAGGGGGAAATAGATGAAATCGTGAACGAGCAACCTAAGCGAAGAAAAGAGTTCTTTGCGAAGATAATAGGTGTAGAGAAGCTTGAGATTGCATCAGAAAGGATGCGCGAAGTTGAGAGTCAGCTTAAGGATCGTTTATCGAACATGGGTCCAGCCATTGTTGAACTGTCCCTTATAAGGACCAGGATTCAGGAGCTCACCGACAGGAAAGTGCAATTAAAAGGCAAAAGAAACGAAAACGAGGTTATGTTTCGGGATGCAACTGAACATGAGAAATCGATTGAAAATAAATACGAATCCTCGAGGAAGCATCTCAGTGAGTTAAGGGCAAAGGCAGAGTTTCTTAAAAAGAAGAAGGACGATTCAATAAGGATAACTGATGAGATCGATAATTTGACGAAACAAATAGAAGGAAGAGCCAAAGTTGAAAAGGAACTGGAGGAGATTTCGAAAAGCCCTTATATGATCTACAGAGATCTGATCTTTGACAATGTTGCTGAATTTGAAAAAATTGCTTTATACACTCATGAAATTGATTCCCTCTTAAGGCAGACAAAGGACATATCGGCACAGATAGAAGAAATGGAATCTCTAAAAAGCCAGCACTTAAAATTCACAGAACTTAGTCAAAGAGTCAATTCTCTCCGATCAGATTTAATAGATATGGAAAAAGCAAGCAGAGAATATATAATGCTTTCCGACAGAGTATCAAGGTTAATGGTTTCCATAGATAATATCAGAAAATCGGTTGATCCTGAGAGACCATCCATAATCGAACTGTTCGGAAATGATAATCCATCAGAATCATCAGTGAGGAACAGGATCGAATCAATCATCGAAAAAAGGAGGGAACTGGAAGAAAGACTCAGAAGAAAGAAGGTCGAACTTGGTATGGTTAATACAGGTAAGAAAGAGGCTCAGGAAAGGGTTGAAAAACTTACCGGGCAGAAGACATGTCCATTATGTGGAAGTGAACTTACCGATGAACACATAACAAAGCTGCAGATGGAAACATCCTCTATGATCACGGAGTTCATGGCAAGGGCAGCCAGCCTTGCAACCGAGATAAGCAGGATGAATGAGGAGATTGGAAAACTCGATTCTTTACTGGAAAAAATGCAATCATCACGTGTCTCTTCATATCTGCTGTCAATTGAGCGTTTGAATAGCGAAATTGAGGAACTCGCACAGGATGAGAAGACACTAAAATCTCTGCAACCCCAGTATGAGAATTATAACGTTATGCGAAAGAATATAACAGAAATTGAAAGTGAGTTAAAACAACTTGAACGGAGCGAAAAACGGTTCTCACTCCTTGAATCCATGAACTTGAAAGAAGAGCTTGATGCAAAAAGTGAAAGGCTGAACTCTGAAAGAAGGTTGCTTGAGTCTGCCCGTACCAGAATCGCCGACGTCTCAGAGAAAATCGGCGAGGAATTTACAAACGAAACAGTAACAAGACTCCGATCAATTTCGGCGAAATTTGACGAGTTTATAAGAAAAAGGGATTATTTTTCGAATTCCGAAGCACTTCTGAACGGTCGAAGAAAAGATCTTTCAGCATTGAAGGATGAAATCGCCTCCATCGAGGAAGAGTTGAAAGAGATGGATATTGTCGAACAGGAATCCTCCTCACTAGAAGTCAAATACAGGGAAGCAAGGGCAGCATCTACAGAAATAAACGCAGCTCTTCAGGCGAGCGTAAGAGCCATAGAAGCAACCGATGATGAAATAAATGGATACAGGAAAAGGGAGGCGGAATTGTCTGTGACCGAAGGTGAGATCAAGAATACTGAGGCTGCAATAGAAACAGCAAAGAAAATAAGAGCTGCGTTTGGTGTTGATGGGATTCAGAAATATCTTCGACAGCGTGCATCCGAATTCATAACAAACGGCACAAGGCAGATTCTTTCGTCGTTTTCGCTGGAGTTTGATGATGTGGAGGTTGACGAGGATTTCGACGTTCGTGTTCAGAGATCTGGCAGCATAGACCTTCAGGCGCTGTCAGGCGGTGAGAGAATTGCTCTTGCACTGGCCCTCAGAATATCCATATCACGCTTTCTTGATGAAGAGCAGAAGATGAACTGTTTCCTGATGGACGAGCCGACAACTTTTCTCGATGAGGAGAGAAGGGCGAACCTGAGGAATATTCTACATTATGCACTGGGTGATGATATGCTAATACCACAGGTTGTCATAATCACACACCATTCTGAGCTCATATCCGCAGGCGATACGATCTTCGAGGTATCTAAGAGAAATGGAGCTTCTATTGTTGAGTCCTAACCTGCAATGTCTTTTAAACTCAAACTATATCGGGGCTAAAAGTTAAACATGGATAATATAACGATCCCAGCCATAAGCATCGTCATTCCGACAATTAACGAGGAGAAGACAATAGGATCCGTTATCGATGATTTGATGCATTTAAATCCGCTGGAAATAATCGTTGTGGACACGAACTCCACTGACCGTACCCGTGAAATTGCTGCCAGCAAGGGTGCTATGGTTATCAGTCAGCCAAAGAAAGGTTATGGTGTAGCTTACAAGACAGGACTTGCCAGAGCATCGGGCGAAGTAATTGTCTGCCTTGACGGGGATGGCACATACCCTGCATCCCTTTCCGGTGCCTTCGTCCAGATTCTCATGGGAAGCGATGTTGACTTCATTTCATGTGACCGTATGACACTGAGAAACAACGCAAACTACACTACACTGCACTACGTTGGTAACAGCGTACTTAACCTGTTTATCAGAATATTTTTCAACTTCCCGTTAAAGGATTCTCAGAGCGGAATGTGGATATTCAAGATGTCTGCCTATAAAAAATTCAAAAACCTCAGCGACGGAATGTCTTTCTCGCAGGATATGAAGATAGAGGCCCTCAGGAATGGTACCCTGATAGAGATACCGATCCGGTATGGAGTACGGATAACAAAACCAAAGCTGAACACCTGGAAAGATGGTTTCTCCAATCTATTCCATCTCATGGTGAAGAGGGTGCGACAATAATCAAAGATGTCTGACATAATAGCAATGTTTATATTTTAATTATACTGTATATCTTTCATGCCAGTCTTGATTAAGAGAAAGAACCAGGCTAAAAACGAGATAAGGAGGCCGGGTGAACCGAGAAGATTCATAGATCTGAACGATCTTCATCTTTCATCAAATGGTCCAGAGGTCAATACGACCGTCAAGGTTGCAGAAGTATACAGATACGAAGATGTTTTTATGATAAGAGAATTCGTTCACGACGGGAATTTTGTTATAGTGGATTGCAGCAAGATCCTCAGGGAGGAAAGCCTTTTCAGAAACGTCGTTGAGGAGCTCAGGCATCTTGGCAAGGAATCCGGTGGAGATATAGCGAGATTGGGTGAATCCCTTGTCATAGTGACTCCGAAGGGTGTTGCTATAGATAAACAAAAAGTCCGTGGCAGCCTTATCTGATCAGGTTGCTGCTGCTGACACATTTGGCTTTGTTGTACCAACAGGAGTAAGCCTTACGATCATCAACGCGCCAACTGTGACCATTATTGCTGCAATGAGAAAATCCATGGAATAACCCAGATACAGAGAAACAGCCCCTGAGAGAAGGCCGCCACATATCTGGCCAGCACCGTTTAGCGAATTGTAATATCCTATTGCCTTCCCTCTTGTGTTCTTCAAGCTCATTACCGATACCGATGCAGTTTCAGCAATTGCTATGAAACTCCACAGAGACCCGATCAGACCGTAAATAAGGATGGCAACTATGAGCCAAGTTGTGTCAGGGGACATTATGTAGGCAATACCTGCAGTCAATCCAAAAACTGCTATTCTTGCCGTAAGAACAGTGCCAAGCATTTTCCTGAGACCCAAACGGGTACTTACCCTGCCTGTGAGCTGGAATGTAATTGTTCCCAGTGCCGAATTTAAAATGTAAAGTATGTAGATTTCAATCGTGCTCGCACTTAGCTTTGTTATTACAAATACAGGATATGGCACAAAAAACATCTGGAAAGAGAACATGAGGAAAAATGTAAAGAAAAGGTAAGTCTTGAGCCTACGATCTATTCTGTTCTTCCCTTCATTGAGACCAAGGAAGTGTATAACGTTTGTAGGAAAGAATCTGATTCTCTCCATGATCCTTGTTGAATGTAAATTTGCCAGTCTTCTCCTTTCCAGCTTTTTCTTTGGTTCAGGTATTGCAATCAATATAATTATGGCTGAGGCGAGATAAACGAACGCTGCAATGATATAAACATAGAGGAATATCCTGCCGCCAAGATCAGCAAAATAATAGATAAATGCGATGCCCCCGGCCAATCCTAAAACAGTTCCAATAGATGCAATAAAATTGAATCTGCCCATTACGGAAGACCAGCGGTCTTCCGTGGTGTTCTCGATCAGTATCATGGTGCTGACAGGAACACAGGCCATGACGACTACCTGGAATGCAACCAAAACTGCAATGTAATCGATCACATTCCTTACATAAATCATAGGAAGGAGTGAAATAAATCCGCCAAAAAAGCCAATCAAAATGAATATTTTTCTTTTTCTGAAACGGTCTGAGAGGAGACCCCACATTATCAGGGCAGGAACTGATGCCGCAGATGCTATTGCAGATGTGATGCCTACATAAAACACATTCAATCCGAGATAGACAGTTATAAAAAGAGGAATCAGTGGTGTTGTGAGCCCCCCGGAAATATTCGAAGATAGATATCCCAGATACCAGGTATTGTGAGTAAATGATTCCTGTGATGCTTCATCTAAAGGCATTGTGATCATCGATTACATTGTACTGAGAGGATTGGGGGGATATCAATGCCTTAATTATTTACTTTCTATCTTAAGCTATGGTGTCAATAGGATGACTCGAGATAAAGCCCACCTCAAGGAACAAAAGGAAATAACGCAAAATGTTTATTTAATTGGTAATATTTAAAAAATGTCTGATTTTTAGAACATTGTTTTCTTTATTGCACCCTGAACCTTTTTCTTGAGATCCTCGTTTATTTCTTCTATCTTGTGGGCATCTTTCGCATGCTGTGCTATCTTCGGCATTAATTCATCTGGACTTGCACCCTTAACGGTGAAGCCACAGTTCATCCCGATGTCTGCGCATTTAAATTTATATGCCATATCTATCAAATAGTAATGGGTTTCACATTATATATAATTTCCTATAAAATCTGACAATGGGCGGACATTACACTTTAAAAATCATATTAAAGGAATGAGGTATGAATCGATGAATTTAGTATCTTTAGACCCTCATCTCTTTTTCTCTTTAAATTCGCATAGAAAGATTTCATATGGTCTTGCTGGGCATCCCTGAATGACGCGTTATCGATCAAATTGACGTTGATCGTGATATTAAGCAGCGCACCCTCTGCCGCACTAAATGCAAAGATCAGTGAACAGGCAGAATCTGTTATCGCGTTCTTGTTTCCAATGGAAAGTAAATCAATCGCATAGTCCATTATCTCAGATGCGAGATTTGCTATTCGCCACGGTGGTTCTATAGCATTCCTCAGAGCGGATTGAAGGGCTTTTTTTCTCGCAACCTTTTCTTCATCTGTGTTCTTTGGCAATTTCCAAGTGGTCGATATTTTGTTGAAGGCCTGTTCATCCTCTTCCATCAATTTCTCGAGGTCCCTCCTTATTTCAAGCATTTTCAATTCTATTGCCTTAACTCGTTCCTGGACATCCTCATATCCCTTCTTCCCCTCTGTTAAAGCTGAAACCATTGAGGATAAGGCGCTTCCAACCATTGCAACCATTGCACTTGCAGCGCCACCTCCGGGTGCAGGTTCTTTACTGGCCAGTCTCTCCATAAACTTATTCAGGTCCATGATTCACTCCATCATCTTTTTTTCCAGTATCTGTGATGACTTAAAGCCATTTAGCTGCAGATAGTATTTTGATGTTTCTACAATAGCATCCATCGGAATAAGCCCAACAACTTCTGATTCGTGTATGGTTATTCCAAATCGCATTGACTCGAGTTTGACCAGTTCAAATGCTCTGTAGATTGGTGTTTTGTTAAAATTAGTAAGATTCATTGAAATTTGAACCCGATCCTTGTCCTTTAGGTAAAAAGCCAGGGCTTTTACAAATGTTAGTCCACCATCCCTGGCTCGCAGTGCTTTAGCAATCTTTTTTCCAATTTCAAGATCATTTGTGTTCAGGTTAACATTGTAAGCTATCAGATAATCACGCGAGCCAATAATTGAAGCACCTGCACTCCCTATCTTTTGCGGTCCAAAATCTGGTTTCCAGTGATCGCTCTGAATATTTTCTGCAAGTTCCTCAAGCTGGAAATTTTTATTTCTTATATCTTCTAAATTTTTTCTGTAGTCCCTCAAGGCGGAATTTCCATACATGTAAACCGGAATCCCAAGTTCATTCCCAACTCTCTCCCCAAGTTTTCTTGATATCTCGATGCATTCATCCATAGACACGCCTGATACTGGTATGAAAGGGATCACATCGGAAGCACCAAACCTGGGATGTTCTCCGCGATGCTTTCTCATATCAATCAGAGAGGCAGCTTCCTTAATTCCCCTGTAAGCTGCTTCCAGAGCAGCCTCTGGAGTTGATATAAACGTTATAACAGATCTGTTATGGTTTGCATCCATCTCACTATCAAGTATTTTTACACCCTCAACAGATGAAATTACCTGGACAATCTTCTTTACTATCAGTTCGTCTTTGCCCTCACTGAAGTTTGGAACACATTCAACAATTTTCATAATGCTGTATTTCGAGGTTCCTTAAAAAGTCAAAAGTTTAGACTCTTGGGATTATAGCTTGGCATTCAGTTTTTCTCTTTGATCTATAATATGATATAAGAAAAATTTGCGGTTTTAGATTTTTCTCATAGCTCCTGCTAATTTCATATCTATTCGAGCATAAAAAAATT
>JAKAAI010000036.1 GCA_021797055.1 Thermoplasmata archaeon
TTTCAAGGCTTTTTATTAGTCTGTTAAGATCTTCGTCACTGATCTTCCTCTCAATTGCATACATCTCCGTCTTTACCATGAAGATGTAATGGTTATAAGTATAAGAATGTTAGTAATTAACTATAATATTTACCTTAACTGCGCTCCACAGGAGATATAATGGGGGAATGTCGGTGCTCTCGACATAGATTAGAACGTTTAAAGTTCCTGATGTTATAACCTCTTGATTGTTAAATGTAGCTGTTACGCTAACTTGAGGGTACGCGAACCAAGGAGCAAGAATCCCTAGTGGAAAGACGCCATAAAAGAATGCCTTTGCGCGCGCTTCATCCTGGTATCCAACAGAAATTGATGATCTAATTGATGTTTTTGTAGCGTAAGGTTATCGAAATAGGGTATGACTATTAAATACTGTATCAGGAATATGTTGTCAAATATTGATCCATATAGGATCTTGTTTAATGCAAGGACCCGAAATTACAATCTTTGGTAAATTCCTATTACACAGCCTCCCATCAGAGGGATCCTGCCGGTCTCTCCGTTTGTCATTTCATAGTTTACATTCCCCACATAAACGTAAACATAAATAGACGCACCGGTTGGAGCATCGAATGAAAGAGCGCTCAGGGACAAATCAGTAGACGAGCTTGAAATGGAACCTACGACGCTCAACAGAAGATCTGTAGGTATTGCGACTTCTGGCCCAAGAGCCCATACGAGAATGGCCCCAACTGAGATACCAACACTGATCCACTGTGTGTCTGAAGAGGCATAATCGTCCACGAAAGAATTGCTATAAATCTCCTGAGCCGGGGAGTTGCTCGGACTTCCCTGCCCTATATAAAAGTCGAAGTAACTTTCCGAGAAATTCTTGCGTATCTGGGAGATATCTGGAGGGGTACCTGACGATGCCCCTCCGCATATGGCGCCGGTGGAACTCACTTCTGGATTGATAATGGAAGCATCGTACTGGAAATCGTCGGTTGGATGAGGACAGTCCAGTCCAAACCTTGCACACATATATGGGTTGTATTTGTAGAGCTGAAAGAGAGCTCCCGCGGCCTGCGCATCTATATAAACATAACCATCGGTCGGTGGGTTTCCGGTTGTCCAGCTTTTCAGAAAAACGTTTGTGTTTTGCCAAACAGTCCCGCCTGCCTGGAATCCGGTGCTCACGGATATTCCGCTGGAACCTGTACCAAGATCCAGCCCTATATTCCATTTAACACTGCTGGTCGAATAAATTAAACTGTTCACCTCTCCATATGCAACACCGCTCGCAGATACCCATGAAACCGGGATATGTATTGTTCCAGTATTATAACACTTAACCTCCTCCCAGAGATATCCGTATGGCCCACTGGGTTGAGGGATGCTATTATCTGGAATTGCAATGCTTGGCTGGCTGGAATTCTGGGCGGGAAAATTAGGCTTTCCAGAAATATTGAATACAACTGTTTTGGAAAATGATTTACCCGAAAGGAGATCGGAAACGAGACCGTTCTGGCCGGCACCATAGATCGATGATTCTTTGAAGTAAATTCCCCTGCTATCTGAATACGTCAAGAATAAGGTTATTGTTGGGGATGAACCTGTTATCAGTGGACCCAATGCAGATTTCCACTCTTCTCCGATCTTCATAAGAGGAGTCAGGTTACTAGTAGAAAATTTTCCCGAAGAACTTGTTATACCTGAAAAGATCGTATTCCACCCAGTATGCGAACTGATTGGGGCAATCATATCCCCTTGTACTGAAACGTTCTGCAAAGGCGTATTGTTCTGTGATACAACATCTATTGACAAAAACTGGTTGCTGCCGAAAAAATTATTTGGAACGGTTACACCAAGGATGGAAATCGCCATTATTGTAACTACAAAAATGGGAACAAAACGACCCTTTGTCATAATACCATTTCTATAATACTTAAAAATAGCAATTATAAAAGTTTTGTGGCGACGCTGATTACAGGAGAGATTTATGTATCTGGACCTGGGCCATGGAAAGGTATTTCGGCAGGGTTTTTTTGTGAAACATATGCGCAAACATGTTATTCTAAACTTTTAAAATATCACATCATTCCGCTTCCAGATTGATGGATTGAATGAATACTTACCACAGGCTGGAATAATTATGTGGATGGACATGAGAAGGAACCATAAATCTGGATAAAGTTATTTTGCGTGATTGCACATTTTGGCATATAAACAAAAAAAGCCCATATCGCGTGGTACAGGAGGACATTACTTCAAAGCCGCAAGTTAGCATTAAGTATATGATATCGTTTTCGATATCGGAAAAGTCGGTTAGGATAAAATGATCAGTATAGAACACGCATCTAAATCATACATAAAAAAACAACCACTTGCCGTTAACGACCTTGAACTTGAACTGAAAGACGGGGAAATACTCGGTCTTGTCGGTTTAAACGGGGCAGGGAAAACAACAACTATTAGAATGTCTTCAGGAATTATTCTGCCTACATCCGGACACATCTTAGTGGATGGTTTTGACATTGTGTCAGAGAAGGTAAAAGCAGCGTCGAATATTGGATGGATACCAGAACTTCCAAACTTTGAGCCAAACGCTAAGCCGTTCAATCTCATGAGATATTTCGCTGGGTTTTATGGAATGCATGGAAAGGAAGCAGATGACAGAATAACTGAACTTCTTGAAAGAGTTGGACTGAAGGGTCAGTTTAACAAGAAGCTGCGTAATTATTCGCAGGGGATGAAGAAGAGGTTCGCCATCGCAGAATCAATTCTAGGAGATCCAAAGAATGTTCTCTTTGATGAAACACTTAACGGCCTTGATCCCGAAGGTGTGCTGTTTGTCAGGAACCTGATGTTCGGTCTCAAGAAGGAAGGTAAAGCAATCCTTCTATCCTCTCACATATTATCTGAGATTGAAGACGTTGCTGACAGAGTTGCAATAATAGATCATGGAAAGTTGATCAAGATTCTTAGCCGCGGAGACCTGAAAACTCTTGGCAAGACCACCGTTGAGTTAGATATTTTGAATTATGACAGTGGAGCAGAAAAGATACTTCAGAATTACGGTGAGCTGGATAAGTCGGATCATGTTATGGTTCTTAAAGACCTGAGGATTTCTGATGCAGACATACCAGGCATCCTCAGTGAGCTCGTGAAGGCCAATTATACTGTGAGGAAATTCAATCCTGTGGGTGAAAGCCTGGAAGATTACTTTTTCAGTTTAATAGGTGGTGCCAAATGAAGCCGATAATATATGAGATCAGGAGAAGCGTAACCAGTAAGTTTGTCATAATTATGATCGTTGCCATAGTCGGGCTTTCTGCTCTTTTGGCTTATGAGTCGGGTTCAACTTTCAGCCCTGTCTCAATACCTGCAAAACCATTTCTCACTTACGGTTATTATATCAATGGAGACAGTTTGACAATGGTTGGTTACGATCACAATGCATACGGCAGCCCATTCCCACATGTAACTGACAGTTTCACATATAATGGTTCAGTTTATAATGCAACATCAGGTCTCTCAGGATTTGCCAACGTCACTTTACCAATAGATCCGTCTGCTACTGTTTCACTCTATGTCAATTATACCTACAAAGAATTCAGACGTCCAATCACGACTTCTCTTGGGAGATATTCAATCAATACATCCATTACATACTCAGGGTTGCAGATAATCAGTGGTTTGACCGGTGATATCTACAACCCAACCAATAAATCTGATGTTGGATTGGAGCTCTTCTATGTGGGCCAGGATGGTGCCACGTCACCCTCGTACACCATATATATTGGAAACCTTTCCAGTAGTTTTCTCCGATCACCAACGACTGACTACACGTTCAAGTATGTAGAATCCGGATTTACAGTACTTAATTTATTTCCAGATGTCAGCTATTCGCAGAAAAATATCACATTTGCAGTAGTTGCGGAAAATGCAACAGGTGTTCCATCCAGCCCGGCGGTTATAGGACCTATGACCTTTTACTCCCCGATTACGCAGAGTGAATTGCAGTCCCTCGTCTTTTCTGGGACTTCAGCCATACTCGGCCTCCTCATACCGATACTGGCTGTTTTTTCAGGATATCTCACATATGGAAAGGACAGAACCAGCGGCGTGCTGGAATCCGTATTAAAGCGTCCTGTAACAAGGGGAGGCCTCATATTTTCAAGGTTTGTAGCTAATGCAGTTGCAATAATCATAGCGGTCGGTGTTTCCATGATCATCTCAGACCTGATTATAGATCATTATTTCTTGATGTATCTTTCTGATTACTTCAGCCTCTACTTTGTCTGGACCTATGTTGTCGAAGGATTGGCTTTCCTCGGAATCGTTTACATGTTTTCTCATATCGTGAAATCTCAAGGAGCCCTGCTAGGAGCTTCTATAGCAGTTTTCATCGTTCTCGATCTTTTCTGGTCAATCATACCGGTGGCTATTCTTGCCGCTCTGAACGTATCTTCGTCAAGCAATGCATACGTTCTGGGTACAATTGCATTCGATTACATCAGCCCCTCAGGTTTTTCATCTCTTGTGCAGACAATGTTCACAGGTAAAATAGGTATAATTTCATCCGTTTCGATTGATCCATCATCATATGGGCTCGTTTCGCCCGTACTGATAGTGGTTGGCCTCCTCTGGATAGCTGTACCTTTCGCAATAGCCTTTAATCTTGCAAGAAATAGGGATTGAAACTTTGCCTTTCTTTGTCTCAGATGGTGGATTTCGTTGGTTTCTTTAGCGCTGATTCCTCGGTTATCTCGACATGTGGTCTAAGAAGAACAGCTGATATGTTGTCGGTTCCATCCACCTCATTAGCGCGGTTTATCAGTACTTCTAGAGAATCATGGCATGACATGTTCGCCTGTAGCCCTTTTGCAATTATTGAGTCATCAAAAGCTTCCCAGAGCCCATCGCAGCAGAGCAGAATGGAGTCACCCCTGAACGTTCTAAGCCGGTATATGTCCGGAAGCGGATCCTCTTCAAACCCTATGGCCCTCAATAATTCATTCTTCCTGGGATGGTATTTGGATTCCTCCTCCGTCAGGATGCCCTGATCTACGAGCATCTCGACATAGGAATGATCGGCTGTCCTGAAACTTCTCTTTCCATCGTTGAATATGTATAGCCTGCTGTCACCGACATTTCCCACGTACAGATCAGTTCCATCAAAATATGCTACCACAAGCGTAGTGCCTATTTTCTGCATGTTATTTCTGGAAACATATGTAAGCAGAGCGTTGTTTGCGTTTTCATATATCCTGTTAATTGAATTGATAATATCCGCAGACGTAAGGTCACGGTTCATCATGGAAGAACCAATGTGTCTTGCTTCCGAAATTGCAAGCCTGCTGGCCACATCACCTCTGGCGGTTCCGCCCATCCCATCAGCCAGTGCAGCAAAAAACTGTTCTTTCCTCTCTATCTCGTTTTCCATTGCTGAAAGGATAACACATATTGTGTCCTCATCCCTTTCACGTACCTTGCCCCTGATACTCTTCATTGCTGCATCCATGATTTACACTCTTACCCTGTAATACGAAAAGGTTCCATCTCTGAGGTCTGGCCTGATTGAAATTATGTCACCTTCGTTGATCGTTCCCCTGATGACCTTCTGCGATAACGATCCAGATTTTTTCTGGAAAATATTCCTCTTCCCGTATGGGTAAACCACGAAGGTATTGGTTCTGTTATCGTACTCAACGGTTCCAACACGGGATCTGTCGTCCTTGCCTTTCTCAGTTATGTAAAGATTGTAGTCGTTAACAATATAATCTCCGAGGATTGCCGCTGGTACAGCTTTCTGACTGAAAATCTGGACCTTGTGGTCCTGATCAAGTTTGCAGATATAACCCAGATCCGTGACGAGGAAATCCCCTGACAATGTAAGGAAATCTGCTATAAAGTGAAAGGCAGATTTGTACCTTTCAGACGGCTTCAAGTTAGTAGCCTTGGTTATGATATCAAAAATCTTAGGATTGCACAGTGGTTTGACCTCGGTTTCAAGATATTTCCTCGTAATGAATTCAACTCCATATTTCTCCCTCATCTCTTCATTATCGAGAAATTTCCCAGTTATCATGGAGCACATCAGCGCTCCAATGGAGTACGTATCATATGTGGATGACGCCTTGATTTTATCATCTGAATCCAGCTCAGGCGGATGATAGCAAGGTACGCCTATCCGCTCGCTGTGTGTGAAGAACGATCCGGATACCCTGCTTGCAAGATGCTTTGATGTACCAAAATCTATGATCTTGGGAATCTTTTTTGTTATTACAATATTTCCAGGGTTCAGGTCTCTGTGAAATATCTCATGAAGATGCAGATAGTTTACAGAGAATAGAAGGTTAAGCGATATCCGGATCACTTCGTCCTCCTCGAATTTTGTACCCTCCTTTCCCTTAGTAGCAAGATACGAGTTGAGATTTCTCCCCTCGGCATATTCCTCAACCAGGAAATGCTGTCCGCCCTCCCTGAAATATTCAACGTATGAAACAACTCCCGGAAAAGATATCTCTGAAAGAACCTTGCTCTCAGCTTCAAGTTGTTTTATGGATTCCTTTATGCTCTCTCTTTTCTCAAGATCACTCTTCGATTCCTCGTCATAAATCCTTGGTACCTTCAATACAACCGGAACATTTTTAAGAACGTCCTTCCCCCTGAATACGTAAGCAAATCCACCTGCACCGAGGAAATCAGGATTGTTTTTCTTGGATGGTACAAGAGAAACGTCATATCTTCCATGAAGGAATCTTGCAGACCCTCTCTGTCTGCCAAGAGACAGGCCGACTGGAATCCTTGAGGTATAAGATCGCACAAATCTATATGTGGGCTCGTAAAAGACAAGTGCAGTTATTATGATGGACAAGAATAAGACCTCCACCGAGCTGGGTGTCCATACACTCGTTATTTTTGTTGAAAGAAAATAGCTTATTCCTGTAAAAAATGCCAAGAGAAGAATTATGAATAGGAATATGTTGAATTTCCTGTAACCAATGCTCACCATGAAGATGAGCCCCATGCCAGCCAGTCCAATGTATTCCGGTAATTCCCTGAGACCTGCAGGGTTGTGAATTGTGACAGGTGAGGATATACTGGCTCCGGCCGAATAAAGAAGACGGATATCATGCTGTATAGCAGCAATGTTGCCATAAATGATTCCGCCAAATGCTATTATCGCAACAATTGAAAGGATGTAACTTCCCCTTGACATAAGATCAAACGCTGTGTATATGTTTCTGGACCCTTCCCTGAAAGTTCGGTAATTGAAGCCGAATATCCAGAATGTGAATATTAGAAGCAGAAAAGTCCAGATCAGTGGAGTGCTGTATACAAGAGCAATCTGGTAAAAAGCGTACATACTTAGAAGGACAAGTGTTGCTGTGATTATATTGGAATAGTAAGACCTGTATCTATTCCTCAGAACAAGAAAGAGAAGGATTGCGAATATAACCACAACGGCATAGAAAAACCCTGGACCAGAGGATATTGTTTTTCTGTAGAACATGAATGCGAAGAATATCAGTGAAAGAGCAGCGAATGGTGACAAGAGCCTGAAAGTTAGACTCTTGATTTCGTTTTCCTTCCTGATCTCCCTCGTGGGGAGCAGAATACACATACCAAGGATCAGGAGTGCGCCGTCCCACAGATAAAGGTAATTTGTCAGGTCAAGTGCAACAAGTGCAGCAAAAAACCCCAATGCTAGGCCAGACGTTATTCCATGTTTCTTGATATATGCCCTTTCAGCATCCTGATCTCTCCTAGAAATGAGGATCTCGAAGAAATATGTCGGGAGCAAGCATGCGAAAAATGGAATCTCGTAATACCGGCCAATACTCCCTGCTATGAAAACAAATACCAGAAAGGAAGATGCAAATGCGAATATGATGAATATAATCCTGTGGGATGATTTGTAGTCTACAGCAGTTGTTGACGTTTTGTATCCTTTGTTAACCGACGAATATACCCATGAGGAGATGCCAAGCAAAAAGCCCACTATTAAAAGTATGTAGATATAGGAATTATCAAGATAAACGTGGTTAAGAACGGGTCCCTGAAGGAATGCCACCATTATAAGGAAAAGCGATATTGCAGCCATCGCCATGAATATATATATTTCGAACGGGTATTTTCTCATCTCGTGCCCTTCCTTGAAGCAGCGTTTATCTGGGCGGTAGTCTGTGACTGTGGGAGCTCAACCCTGAACCGTATAAGCGGGGTCAGGTTTTTGTCAAGTGCTAAACCGATTTCATCGCCATCAGCAAGCTGCAATTTCTTTAGGTTCTCGAATCTCTTGCCTCCTATTGCGTGCCCATTCAGTGAGGAACCATTCAGGCTCTTCTTTTCACGTATGTAGAAATGACTGCTGTCCTTTGTAAAAACAAGTTGTTCTGCATTTACATACTCCGAAAATCTGTGCCTAATGACGTCCTTTCTCCCGAAAGTATATGGAAAGGAATCAATTCTTATAGGAAGGCCTGATTCCGGTATGAGATTGAAGAAAGCTGATACCTCCTCCGGTTTTACCTTGGAAAATACATGACCACATACCGGGCATCTTGACCTTATTGCCGTCATCCTGAATCCACAGTTCGGGCAGATGATCCTCTCACTGCCCTCTATTTTAGCAGGTTCGTCAAGCTGGAGTTTCTGCCCATCAACCTTGCAGAACAGAGAATCGTCTGTGTATATTCTCAGGCATAAAGGACATACCTTTCTGGGCTGAGGCACGTTTTCCTCATGATTTGCCTTCCTTTTCCAGATCATTTTAGCGGGGTGTAATATCCAGCATTAATTATAGATTTATCTTTTTCACCCACTTTATCTGTATGCCCTACATAAAATACAATAACTTTCATTCTTTAATCAGCTAAGAGAGAGTTATGATACCAAGGCTCTGAAGAGCAAGTAACATATACTGAATGGCAAAACCTGCAACAAGTAACCCGAATATACGTGTTATAGCTTTCATACTCTTTGCGCCAAGAAATCTTAGAATCGTTGAAGAAAACGTAAAAAATATGAAAACTATTGCAAAAAGCATGGAGACGGAAATTATGGTCAAGAGGCCAACTGGAAAGAATGGTCCGTTCATCAGTATAATTATTAAAGAGATCGCTCCAGGTCCGGCCAGCAGTGGAGTTGCAAATGGCACAATTCCAGCATCATGCTCCACGTTTCCACCCTGGGATTTAGGGCGATCACCTTCCCGCACCATCTGTATTCCCATAATAAGCAGGATCAACCCACCGGCTATTTCTAATGCTTCAACGCTGATGCCGAAGAAGAGGAGTATGTACCTTCCAACTATTGCGAAGAATATCATTATTGCAAGGCCATAGATTGATGCATCCTTTGTTACTACGCGCCTTTCTTTTTCTGTCATTTCGGATGTCATACCTATAAATAATACCAAAGCACCAAAAGGATCGATGACAACAAAAAGTGGCATAAACACAGTCAGGAAAGAATAGAGCAAACCTGTATTCACGCAGAATAAATCTTAACAGTATATTTAGTCTTGATGGAATTGTAATTTCCCAGAAATCTTTTAACACTTATAAGCTCTCAACAGACTCAAGGCAGGCTTTTGGTTTTATCCTGGCCTCAGGTTCAGCCATGTTATCAAGATTCGATAGCAAACGATTGGAATGATCTTTTCTCACTATGAAATCAGCTACAATTGAATTGCCCTCTAAGATGATCTTTAAAAAAACGGGCACGAGACCGGAATTGACTATGTATTGATGCAGTGCAGCGAAGGCTGGAGAATCAATCGAATACTCGTCACTACCCTCGAGTAATTCTGCCTGTTTATGCTTTGCAGGCGATTCAGAATATCTATTAATAATTATAGTAGCCTTATTATCCGGACTTAATTTTTTGATTGTGATTTCACGTTTATTCGAGATGATTCCAGATCGACTTATATCTTCTGCATCCTGGAGCAGCGAAAACTTTGACCTCAGATGAGTGAACTCGTTGAGAGAACCACCAAATTTATGATAAAGATCCAGCATGAATGGGATGTCTCCACTATATGGCCCCATGAATAGCAGCTCTTTGCCGAAATTTGCCTTTTCTTTGAGATAATCTAAAACTACATTGCTTACATTAACATTGTTTTCCTCCCCATATTCAATAGCAAAATATATCCCGCCATTGAACCATATATTGTTTGGTTCCACCCTGCAGCCATTGATTTCAGTCAATTTGTCGTAAAAAGTCGAGTTTGCATCATGAACTGCCGCCCAGAGTATATTATTTTCAATTTTATAATCAAAGATGCCTGCCGCATTCAGACGATCCTTCAACCCTTCCTTGCGGTTGGCTAAGATATCATGTTTTAATGGCTCCCCTGATATCCATTTTTCATTGTCGTTTATTAGAAGAAGAAATTTCAGGTTTGTTTTTTCCTTTAAATCATCAAGAGAGGTGTATTTTGGTCTAACATTGTCCAACTTGAAAAGTGCAATGTTCATTTCATTACACAATGATATCTCTTATTAAATACATTAACATAGTTTCTTGGATTTCATAATTTTTTCAATTTTAACGAAATATTGAGGTTTGTCTTTTGGCAGTAGATGCAAAGAGATCAAATGGTAAGATTTTCCTGCCCATACCTTGTATAAAGGACAAACAGGACAGAATAAGCATTATAATTCCAATTTGCATAATGAGGCAATGCGCATACTAATTCTTGGTATCGACGGATACATTGGCTGGCCACTCGCTCTGCATTTACTTGAACGTGGCCATGAAGTATCTGGAATTGACAGTTTTTACACAAGAAGAAGGGTCAGAGAGGTAGGATCCAATTCAGCTATCCCGATAAAGTCCATGGAACGCAGGATCGAGTCGCTTAAGGAAGTTTCTGGCCATAGGGTGAATTTCCTTCGAGGAGATGTTAGTAATCCCAGGATTATATATGATGCAATAAAGCAGTTCAAGCCTGAATGCACTGTGCATCTTGCAGAGCAGAGATCTGCCCCATATTCGATGATTGGTCTCAAACAGGCTACTGAGACTTTGCAAAAGAACATGATCGGCACAGTGAACCTTGCATATGCAATCAAGGATGTGGTTCCAAATTGCCACATACTAAAGCTCGGGACAATGGGTGAATACGGCACTCCGAATATAGACATTCCTGAGGGATTTTTTGAGGTGGAGTACCGTGGAAGGAGAGATACACTCCCTTTTCCAAGGAATGCCGGTTCTTGGTACCACTGGTCAAAGGTACATGATTCAAACAACCTCATGTTTGCAAACAATGTCTGGAAAATACCAGTTACAGATGTGATGCAGGGAGTTGTGTATGGTACCAGCACTGATGAAACTGACAGATTCTCGGCGCCGACTAGATTCGACATAGATGAGGTGTGGGGAACCGCATTGAATAGATTCTGTGCCCAAGCTGTATGTGGTATGCCTATAACCCCCTATGGTAAAGGCGGACAGACAAGAGGATTTCTATCATTGACCGACAGTATTGAATGCCTCACGATAGCTGCTGAGAAACCGCCCGAAAAAGGTGAATACAGAGTTTTTAACCAGTTTGATGAATATTACTCTGTCAATGATCTCGCAGAAAGGGTGAAGAACAGTTACGAGCATCTAACAGGAAAACTAGCCAGAATAGAGCATGTGGAGAATCCAAGAATAGAGAAGGAATCACATTATTACAAGCCAGATATGATAAAACTTCGTAATCTTGGCTACAGACCATCAAGATCGCTCGAAACTGAAATTCAAAAAATTCTGTCAGATCTTTCCAGGCACAGGCGCAGGATAGACAGACTGAAGGCATGTATTATGCCAAAAACATTCTGGTCCAAGAGCTCAGGGATCTGATGCCGCGGATTCATACGTTTTCTTCAAGACCTGGAGGTAGTCATGCGAATAGCCAACGCTTATCCATTCTTCCCTTCCGATCTCGATGCCCACAGCATTCCTACCGCTTGCAATGGAGGCGTTAATGGAAGGGGTAAGTTCAAGTGGTTTTGCAGTGGATTCCAAAAGATTTTCTATCACCCACGGCGAAAGAATGTAACATGCACACAAAGCAAGATTTGACTTTGGCTTGACAGGTTTCTCCTCAAGAGATATCACTTTCTTGATATTCTTAGTATATCCTATTGCGTCGATTGTTTCAGCAATACCGTATCTTTGCGGGTTATCCACACGCATCAGAAACAGTACCTGAGATCCATTTTCATTGAACAGATCTATTCCGGCTTTTATGTGCCTAGAATCCATGATCATTCCATCACCTGCATTAAGAATGAATGGTTCGTTTTCAATGAATCCTGATGCTTTTCTGACCGCATCCCCAAAGCCATCCGGTGAATCCTGGTAGATAATTGAGGCGCCCGGAATGTTTTCCTCTATGAATACCCTAGTAACCATGTCATTTTTACCTATAACTATACCGACGTCATCTATTCCTAGAGATCTGAACCTAGAATATATGGCATCTAAAAGTGGCCGAAGCACAACCCTGCCATCGATTTTTAAATAAATAGGCAAAAGCTCCTTTCTGAGCCGTCCGTCAAGACCGGACCGCTTTCCAAGACCGGCGGCCGTAATGAGACCTTTCAATGGCCACAGTATGCCAGTTTAAGTTAAATATGTATTTGCTGTATGAACGTTGACAAACATTTAGTTACCATGGTGAACAGGCATAATTCATTCCGCATATCTTAACAATGGAAAAACAAATAATATCTAATGCACATATTCCTGCATGGGTCAGATTCCTAATGAATTCTTCACCATGGATGATTTTGATTTTGATGGAAGAACTGTTTATCTTAGACTAGACCTGAACTCGCCGATAAATCCGGCAACTGGCGAGATCATGGATTTCTCAAGGTTCAGTGCTCATCTTGAGACTATCAACGAATTAAGGAATTCCAAGCTTGTGATTGTAGCGCATCAAAGCAGACCTGGTAAGGATGATTTTTTGAGCCTTAAGTGGCACGCATTTCACCTTTCAACGATGCTTAAGAAGAAGGTTACATTTATAGATCAACTGTTTGGAAGCGGAGTAACCGAGGCGATTATGGCGATGAAGCCAGGAGATATCATAATGCTTGAAAATTCCAGGTTCTACTCAGAGGAGGTGAGTCTTGACGGTTCTGACCTTGATGTTATGGTGGCATCAAACATAGTCAGGAATCTGGCACCGCTTTTTGACTATTTTGTAATTGACGCTTTCCCTGCCATTCACAGACCACAGATTACGCTGACCGGATTCAGGAGTTCTAAGCCTAACATAGCGGGCAGGCTTATTGAAAAGGAGATAAGGGCAATCAGCAGATTCAACAGTGTTACAGGGGGCAATAAGATAGCTATACTGTCTGGTGCAAAGATATCAGAGTCAATCAAAGTTGCGAAGAGCTTTCTTGAGAGAAAAATGGTCGACTTTATTTTGGTTGGAGGAGTTGTAGGAAATGCTTTTATTAGTGCTTCAGGCACAAACATTGGAAAGAGATCAGCAGACTTTATTGCCAAGAACAACAAGGATCACAACGAGCTACTTCAGATCTGCAGGGATCTATTGAAGAAATATCCTGATAAGATAATAACACCGACAGATTTTATATTGAATCCTTCAGGCAAAAGGGCAATTGTAGGTTCTCAAATACCGGATTCAGAAATGATAGCTGATATAGGAGTTGATACAATAGTCAGGTTCGGAGAGTTTATTGCGGAAGCCTCCGCGATATTTATGAATGGACCTATGGGTATGTATGAGGTGGACAAATATTCAACTGGAACCAGGGAAGTCTTCAGCTCAGTCGCAAAATCCGGCGCACTTTCGATAGCTGGTGGTGGACACACACTGAGCGCGCTTGAAAAGATGGATCTTGTGGGCAGAATATCGCATGCCTCCACTGGAGGCGGTGCTCTGATAAGCTATTTATCCGGAGAAAAGATGCCAGTGCTTGATGCTCTGAGGGAGAGCAAAAAGATATTTTCAGGTAGAGAAAATGGACACGTATAATCAACAGAATCTGGTGGATGAGATTAACCTCACACGATCTCTACTGGATACACTGGAACGGCAAATTACTGCAGCTGATAAGGCATATCAGGATATGTCAACAACACTTGCTGTAATAAAGGAAAGGGGATCTATTGCAGGGAGCGAAACGAGGATTTCGATCGGGTCTGGCATGTTTTTAAAGGGAAGTCTGGATGTATCAGGAAACATAATAGTTCCGATCGGATCTGATGTCTATATAGAGGCAACCGCAGAGGAAGCAATAAAGAGGATAGAAACGAATCTTGAAAATCTGAGAAAATCACTGGAAGGTTTGTTGGATCGCCAGGCTGAGCTCAGAATCAGACATGACGACCTTCTCGCGATAGCACAAAATATAGGATATCAGGAACAGAAGTAGAGAAATGTTCGAGGGTCTCTCTAACAGAATATCCAGGCTCTTTTCCAGATCTGCAGACGGCGAAGTCATCCGTAAGACTGAACTAAGAGACAGAATGTTTGAGGCACTGGTTGAATCTGATGTAACTGTAGACTTGGCTGAGCAGATATCCGATTCTATTCTGATGAAAGCGGAAAAATTGAAAGGAAAGGTCTCAGTCAATGAAATGCAGATTATGATTAAAAAAGAGTTGATTGAAATTCTAACTGCAAGTGGTAAAGCTCCAGATATTCTCGCTGAAAAGAAGCGACCGTATATTATACTCTTTCTTGGTGTGAATGGCGGTGGGAAGACAACGACGATCGCAAAGCTTGCAAGCTACATAAAAAAAGGTGGTTTCAGAGCAGTAATGTCCGCATCTGACACATTCAGGGCTGGTGCAATAGAGCAGCTTTCAGCATGGAGCATCAGGACTGGCATTGAAATTATAAAGCATGAGCAGGGATCAGACCCATCCGCGGTTGCATTTGACGCAATAAATCATGCTATCGCAAGAAAAATAGATTTTGTTTTGATAGACACCGCAGGAAGGATGCAGAACAACAAAAATCTCATTGAAGAGATGAAAAAGATAAAAAGGGTGTCAAAACCGGACCTGACCCTTCTAATACTTGACGCGATGATAGGCCAGGATGCAGTCCAGCAGGGAAAGACATTTCTCGAACATGTCGGGTTCGACGGTCTGATTGTGACGAAGCTCGATACAGATGCTAGAGGTGGTCTCCTTATATCGCTGGTAAGTGAGATTGGCAAGCCGGTGTACTTTGTATGTACCGGCCAGAACATTGATGATATCATGCCATTCGATCCACAATGGTATGCAGATAAAATACTTCCTCCATCAGGCAATCCCTGATAGCATTCTTGACACTGTTTGGTGATCAAGGTCAGTTGTTATGAGAGGAATATTTTCAATCTCTGCAAGCCTGACTGCAAGTTCATCGATCCTACCAGCCTTTATATAGACGACAGCTGCCGGTTTTAGTGGGTGTACACGTATCGCAATCATAGGGCTTCTGCCCATCTTGACCTCTGTGAAACATATCACACGCTGACTGGACCAACCGTACAATACGGAATATTCAGAATAGGAGAAAGAGAGAATCGCCTTGATTCCATCCACAATCGTATATCCCATGACATGTCTCGACGTTGCCACATTTGAAACGTTGGTGCCCTTGATCGCTTTTATAATTTCATCAAGTGCGACCTCATGGTCGTAATCGCGAATGTCAAGAAGTGCATCAGAAGGTACACCGGAGGTATATCTACGAATCAGGTTTCCACCGCGTGATCGATCTATCTCAATAAGCGCATGGACAATCTTCTTTATCGAAGAGACTCCGGGTGATCTTCTCCTTCCAGATTCATAATCGCTTATAACTGATGGTGAAATGTTTAGGTACATAGCAAGCTCATGCTTGCTTACCCCAAACTCTTCCCTCCACTTCCTGATTGCAGCTCCAGGATCCTCGGATATTGTGATTTCCCCTGCCATCTTTTCTTCCAGCATCATTGTGGGTAACCTACATCATTTAGTTGCAGATGATATTAACTGTCCGGTAGATCTGTTTAGTTCCTGCTTATTTTTGCTGAATTCTAAAGATCTGAGGTCCCTGAACACATCGCACTTCACCTGCAGATAGATGTTATAGGGTCTATCAGGTAATTAATTTTATGTGCCCGGAATGGTTTCCATTCAATAAGGATGTTTTCAGGCCCCACTTAGAATGAACCATCTTCCGCTATGGAGTACAATTACATTCAACGGATCCTTAAGTCTACCGCCATCTATCCTTCCGAATGTACCGGAACGCAATGAAGACAGGATATCAATTATATTTCCCTTAATCTTTATCCCGTGTTTGTCACAGAAGTCAAGGATCTCCCTGACTGCGTTTAAAAGATCGGTACCGGCTTCTATCTTAAGGGTCAGGGAATCCTTCATTGATTGAAGATATCTGATCGTGTTGACAGCTTCCTCGATTTTTTTATTTATTCTCGATTCCATTATTATAACGTTCTTTTCACCTGTGCCAATCATTGAAGCAATCTGTTTTGTAGAGAGACCGGATGCTCTTAGGCCAATTATTTCAGCTTGCCTGCGCGTTAGAATTGTGTTGGAATAATTCACTCTAAGTGTATACGGTAGGTAAATAAAAATGTTTACTTTTTCTTGATAGTAAAGGTTATTATTAACATTGCTTATATCCGATAAATGAAGAAATATAGAATTATAGCAGCGGTAATCGTGGTTGTAGCTCTCTTTTTATCCGTTTACTTGATCGTTCCGGAACATAAACAGAGTCTTGTCATATATTCTGCAGATGCGTATGTTGGAGAAGTCAACTCATTGATCTCGGGCTTCCATAATGCAACAGGATTTGCCGTTGATACTTCCATAGGAGGGGGTTCATTCGCCATAGGGCATGAAATTGGAAATGGTGTCCCGGCCAACCTGTTCTTCTCTGTCTCAAGGTCAGCCTATACCAGGCAGTATCTAGGCTCAAAATATTATAGTGGATGGGCAGTAGCTCTTGCTGGCGATTCCCTTGTTCTAGCTTATTCCAGGAATAACCTTAACGCTGCTGATACCTCTCTTATTAACAATTTTAATACGGCTTATCAAAGTAACAACACAAGTCTATTTTCTAACGCTTTTGATTCTCTTACCTCTGGATCTTTTAAGGTCGGAATTTCTAATGCAAGCAGCGATCCCGCAGGTCTGAGGGCATATATTTCGCTTGAAATAGCAGGTTATTTGTATTCTGATGGTAACGAATCGTACTACATACACAGATTGATCTCTAATGATGGTCTTGTCTCTGCTTCAAATGCAGCAGATCTTGTTGCACCTCTTGAAACTGGCCAGGTTTCATTTCTATACATTTACAGATCGGCTGCAATTTCAAAAGGACTTGACTATATCACACTGCCTGATCAATTGAATTTCGGGAATTACTCGTTGACAACCTTTTATTCTAACTTTTCATATCAAACGCAGACTGGCCTGATCCATGGGTTTCCTGTCTACCTTTATGTATCTATTCCTGCAAACGAGTCCCTTATTTCAGAATCGCAGAAATTTGTGGAATATTCAATAGAAAACAGGTATATACTTGTAGATTTTGGTATGATAACTGCTGGCAAACCTATGATATTCTTTAATAATACCTCTCCTTCTTTCCTTTCGCAGTATATGAAAAATAACACCTTGTTATACGGTGGAAATCTATGAGGCAAGGCATTTGAAAAGATCGAACGGAATAATACGGAGAGATGCTCTCTGGCTGATTGCATCAGTAACGGCATGGATTCTTGTAATACCAGTAGCCCTGATCCTGATTTACGGCTTCTTTTTCTACAGGTCATCTACCGGGTTTGGCCTTGCAGTATTCAGATCAATAGCGCTCACCCTCCTGACGTCAGCACTTTCTGCAATCATAATATTTATTGTCTTCACGCCACTCGCTTACGAACTTGCCAGCAGAGCACACAGGGCAATGGAGACAGTATCAGATATACCGGCAAGCATCCCTCATCCGATTGTTGGAATAGCATTTCTCATTATGGATAGCCCGATAAC
>JAKAAI010000135.1 GCA_021797055.1 Thermoplasmata archaeon
GTCAATTCCCAGTTCCTTGCACCAGTCTTCGTGTTCCTAAGGCGCTGGTTAATAATCTTTGATATATTCTTGGTACTTCCATACTTTTCTATTGATTCTTTAACGATTTCGGCATAGATTTCTTCGTCAAGATTAATCGTGGTTTTGACCATGAATGTTAATGCTGATACCATATAAACATTTAACGGTTAACTGGCATTGGAAATAATTTAGCCAATACACTTCGCTTACTGCTTCCTATAGCTTGTCCTGAAACTATCCTTTAAGGTATTCGCTTAAAACATTAATCAAATCCCTGCCGGCCAATTTGATTTTTATTCTATGGTCGTTTAAAATCATTGCTTAAGCTCTTACAAATTATGACTGTGGGACATAATGTTCATAATTACCTTCAATATGACAAATAGCCCACAATCCTAATTAAGGTTAATTCAATACTTGCAAAAGTGATTGAAGAAGCTAAAATGGATGAAAAGGGACGAATCAATATAGGTAAAGAGGCAATAAAACAATACGGGGACAGATTCTTTATAGTAAAATTATCAGATGAAATCGTTCTTATTCCTAGACCGAAAGATCCTGTTAATGAGCTCAGAAACTGGGGCAAGAAACTGGGAATTGGCAAGCTGATGGCAAAAGATATTGAGATGCTGGCTGAAAAAGAGTCAGAAAAGGAAATCGCAGAAAGGAACAGCAGAAGACCTAAGGAAAGATTATAGATGTCATACGCGGATACAGACTTCTTCATCGCCATTGCGAACTCAGATGATAGGCTGAACTCGTGGGCAATCAAAGTATTGGAGGAGTATGAAGGTCAAATTTATACATCTATACTTACATTGGTGGAACTCGCACTTGTAAGCGTCCGGAAAGGTATTCCTGTTGAAGGGATGATTGCCAGTGTACTATCCATTGCTGAGTTGAAAGGCGCCAGCAAGGCAAGTGCATTGGCAGCAGCCCACCTAATAGATCACGAGAGAACTGGAGTTTTTGACTCTTTCCATGCCTCGCTCTGTGGAGGCGAAATAATCAGCTCAGATCACATTTACGAAAAGTTAGGTGTGAAGAGAAAAGGTTCCAATTATCTTTAAAACGATCCGGAAAGGGAGGAATAGCAACTTTAGTGAGAAAATCTAAGAACATTGGATTAAAGTATTCGCTTAAAACAATAAGCAAATCCCGACCGGTCAACTCGAACCAGTCTATCTAAAAAATAAGGTGATGTCTTAAAAGCACTTTTTCCATTTATATTATGCAATGACTCAATAGTATCTTGTCTTTAATGTACAGGGAGGTTAGGTGTTATCAGGTTTAGATTGGGAAACGGGAAAAATCACCACCTTAGGTTCACAGCGGGAATTCTAAATATTTAAATGGATTAACCGTTATAGAACTTAAACAGTTATAATGATCGGTAACCGCGGCAACACGCTATATAGGAATACCATTGCAGCGTCCATATACTGGATAATACTTGGCATATTCCTGTATTCATATTTGCATACCGGAAACCCCATATCTCTCTCTGTTGCAACAGACAGGGTTGTGGATGCTTTATCCATATCATTTATCTTTCTAGTCAACCGTATAGCAGGAAAACCTGATGATGCTCATCATTCATACGGTTTCCATAGGGTTGAAACTCTCCTCAATACTTCAGTAATATTGCTTTTCACAGCAATGGCTGTGTATTCAGCTCTGGAAACTACCCATCTTCTTCTGACAAACGCTGTTAGATCACCGGGTTCGGCTGTTATACCTTCTATTATGGCCCTTGTATTGCTGCTCATAGCTGCGTTTTTCCTGGAAAAGGATGAGAAATCAAACTTCAGTGTTCTTTTCAATCACACATTTCAGGACCTCGGAGCGATAATTGTAACATTGGCATTCTCCCTGGCATCAGAATATTTTACCGGACTGCCTTTAGATTATATTGGAAGCTATGCTGTCCTGGTCATCATAATTTATGGAAACAGGAAGATGTTTGGAAGAAATATCAACATACTCCTGGAAGGTTCGCCTGTAAGTATAAAGGAGGTGGAGGACAGGATCAGGGAAGAATTTCCCAATGCACACCACCTCCACATATGGGACATCTGTCAACACGAGAGAGTTGCTACGTTACATCTCAGTGTACCTTTCTTCATGAAGATCGGGGATCTTTATTCTACTAAGGCTAGGATTGAGGACCGGCTCTCAGCATACGGTGTAAATCATGTCACGATCCAGTTTGAATCGGAAGAATCCGCCAAGCCACGATCAGACACCATGTAAAAAGCGGTTTCAGTTAAAGACCATTCATAATCTTTGATGGGGGTGAAATACAATTATTACTATTTCAACGGAAGTATTATCCTCTTCAGCTAGTCTACATACTTTAGATCTATTTTTTTCTTAGGTAACAGTAAGCCCACTGAAGAGACAAAGTTGATCAGGATTCCGGGTATTCAGTTAAAAATTTAATCGAATACTGCAAAAGCATTACTTAATATTTTGAGCGACTCCCAGAGGATCTGAGTGTATGGCCATATAAATCACTGAGCAAAGATAGAGGTGAAATTCCAGAATTAATGGTAAATTGGAAAGAGAACAGGAGGATAGCTGGCATTAAAGGTCATTGGAGATTAATCATTCAACACCTATGTTGCTAACCTAAATTCTCCTGACTCATTGTTCGTTTTATATGGCAGCTGTCTCCCTTATACACCTATACGAGGCTTTCCCTCACCATATGTAATCCAAGAATCGTAATCCGGGTTCCCACAATCACAGCATCGGTACTTTCTGCCAGTTGAACTTACGTGGCCATTCCCGACACACGATCCCTGATTATATGGGCAAAGACAACTGCAAGAATACAATTAAAATGCGTTTTCAGACATGATCTTAGCTTAGGCCGGCAAACATCATATCAGAGCACTGTTAATCGAGTACTGTTTATATTCATCCTGCTCTGAAATACGCAGAATTTTGGTTCTTGACTTCGCTTATCTAACTACGAACCAGAAAAAGAGAAAGCAGAACTAAAAGACATCCACTTGCCTGAAAGTTAGTTACTGCTTTATTAGTTTGTATCCCATGATCAACGACCAGCTCATGGCAGCAGGTTTTGCAGATGCCAAATTTTAGATCCGCCTCATTCCTACATTCCCTCGTTCATTTCTGTTTTATCCAATGTATTCAGGAAGCAACTGCATCTAAGGCTGGATAATTTACGTCGGCAGATCCGCACTCTCCCCTTCTCGCATAGCATGTAAAGGCTCCATGTATCTTGTTCCAAGATACAGAAAAAGAAATGAGAAAAGCATTATTCCAAGGAGAATGTATGATATGCGGATCGCCGATCCCAATGAAAGATCTAATGTTAAAACGACACCTGCAGTAATGCTCCCCACAAACTGGCCAGAGTATTGAATTGTGTTGTAAATGCCTATGTTTGCTGAATAACTGTTTCTTTTGGATATCTTAGAAATCAATGGGACAAATACAGTCTCTGAAATTGAATAGCCTATGAAAAAGATGATCAACCCGATATAAAAGAAATTCCTGTTTGCCATGGAAATGGGAAGGAAGTAAGCACTTAAAGGATTTTTTGAAAAAGCTGATATCAGAACAGTTGTATATTCCTTTCTCTAGGCATAATTTACAATTGCCGTTATTCTCAATATACAGTCGTTTTATGCGTGGTTGAAGACGTTGATGCTCCTCAAAAAATATTTAACAGGAAAATAGACGAGAAAAACGCAGTTCCATACGCAAATCCGGGAATAACAACTAAACGAAATACAGGGAGAGAAGCGTGAAGGTTAGGACAGGCAGGGCAATTATGAATCCTACCTTCATGTAGTATCCGTATCCAATTTTTATTCCATTTTTACGATCAAGGGTGTGAAGCCATAAAAGCGTTGCAAGAGAACCTATTGGAGTGAATTTTG
>JAKAAI010000037.1 GCA_021797055.1 Thermoplasmata archaeon
ATCGAATATGACCGGGCGCCATGTTTCCTTGGAGATTTTTCCTTTTAGTTTTAGGGAATTTCTTTTATCTAATGGAATATCCAAAAAAATCGAAACAACTAAAGACGAGGATATGATGAAGCATTATCTTACGACATATATTGAGAACGGTGGTTTTCCGGATGTAGTGAATGGTGAAAAGCCTGGCACGTACCTTAAGAACCTTTACAATGACATTGTGGAAAAAGACATAATATCACGATTCAATATTTCTTACAAAGGTACTTTTCGGGAGATAGCAATGACAATGGTCAGCAATACTTCAAGATATATTTCATTCAATAAAATCAAGAATGACTTTCGGTTAAAGAGCGATCATACATCGAAAAATTATTTATCATATCTCGAGGAATCATATCTGGTACTCCAGGTTAAAAAATTCTCTTTCAAACCAAAGGAAATAGAAAAGAGTGCAAGAAAAATTTATTGCGTTGATACAGGCATGGCAAATTACTTGGGATCGCGCGACAGTGGGAATATTGGATCTTTGATGGAAAATGTTGTCTACATCGACCTTATGAGAAGAAAGGATTACTTCCTTGGAAATTTTGAAATATACTATTTCAAGGATTACGCCGGTCATGAGGTTGACTTCATTGTGAAGATTGGTTCAGAAGTGAGGGATCTTATCAATGTGACATACGCAGAAAACCGGCTGGATGTCGAAAGAAGAGAGATTCTATCACTGGTAAGTGCTTCGGAACTTCTGCATTGCAAAAAGATAACTCTTATAACATGGAGTTATGAGGACACATTCACTTATGAAGGGCATTCAATAAATGCCATACCTCTGTGGAAATGGCTTCTTACCACTTTGACCTAATACCCTTCTTACGATAAGACAATTTGTACAAACTTTAACATTCATGAACGAGAAATCCAACCGCTGCAGGCTTTGGGATTATAGCGAGTCGGTTGCTATTATTGTGTTTCCATAGTACACTTACGATATTACGACATTGTGCTACCAGGCATCTCATCCATTTTCCAGTTCCAGGTGAACATAACCGGATTACTGTTCAGGTCCCGGATATACTCCATCATTCGGACCTTCAACTCTTCCTTTGATTCAACTTTTATTCCCCTGAAGATGGATCGTGCCAACTTGCTGAAAAACATTTCAATTATGTTAAGCCATGAAGAATATGCTGGCGTAAATACAAAGTGCAAACTCCATGGCCTTGATGACAGGTACCTCATGGTCTCCGTCGAAATGTCAACTACCAACGGCTGAAGCACGTTGGCTTGCAACTGGGAGGATCGAATGATCAAAAATAGCACCCGCTACAATAGGCTGGCTGACGGCAGCCCTGTTCCTGATGTTGAGGGAAGCGATGAAATCTGCCTCTCCCTCAAGCCCACAGGAAATACATTTGAACCTGGATTGTTCCAGCCTGTTCTTCTTGCTTATGGCATGGCAATGGGGACATTCCCTGCTGGTGTTGTGTGGATCCACAACAATGACAGGGATTCCTGCTTCCATTGCCTTGTATTCAATAAACGACCGGAGCTGGTTGAAAGCCCACGAATTATAGATGTACCTGTTGCCTTTCCTAACGGTTGTCCTCATTCTTATGCCACTGAGGTTTTCAATGGCAATCGCAGAAGAGGTGCCTTTGGCTTTCTGAACGATCTCCTTAGACATTATGTAATTGGTGGTTCTGGTGAACCTGCCCTCCTTTCCGGAGAGTTTCTTCAGATGGCGTTTTGCGGATTTTGTCTCCACAGATTGCAGCCGGGAACGGAGATCAGCATTGTGTTCCCTGACCTCGTTGATCTCATCACCGGAATAGTACTTCCCAGTGGAATCCACCGCAATATTGACGATGCCCATGTCAACTCCGATGATGTCCTCCGGTTTGATGATGTGTTCTTCAGGAACTTCTACGGCACCATGAGGTAGAACATTTTGTTTTTCCTGATGAGATCACACTGACCCCTGATCCTTTCAAAAGATATTTCACCATATTTTCCAATGGTTATGCGGACTCTTACCCTTCCACTGGTAGTACTTATGCTCACCTCATCAACACCCTTGAAGCTCAGTATCCTCTCATCATATACAATGGAACCAAAATCCCTGAACTCATGGAAAGACGTCTAATTAGCCTTATAGGTTTCAACAACCTTTGCAATGACCCTGATGGCAAGCTGTGCAGCAAGGCCTAACCACTCCCTGATGTCCCTGTACACAATTTTCTGGAGAATAACCTTGTTATTTAGCTTCCCTTCAAACGCTATCCTGGAAACAAGGTTGCAGGCACTGGAAACTTCCTCCACGTTCAGCATATCCGCCCCGACAGCTTCAACTCCTTTGGGAAACATTTTATTCTCATTTTCCTCGCTCCCTACAACTGCTCTTACATTGAATCGCTTCTCAAGGGGCTTTTTTAGCCACAGCAAATCCATAAGCACCTGTTGCTCCAAAGACGACATGCTGAGTATCCAGATCTACCGGCATAATATATGACAATGACTTTCATTATATGTATAATCGAGGGATATTCAATGCCACTGATCATAAATCTACTACTGTGTGATTGCAATAATTAACCTGCCGTGGGTGTTTTTATTTCTTAATTCCAGAAACCTTAAATTACAGCTATTCGCAATCAAGCAAGCTTGGTAGAAAAAGATGAATACTACGATGAATGATGCATCAGTTCATTCCTGATAGCGCCTCTTCAGAACTGTATTCCTTGAGGTTGATCTCGTTCCTGAAGACTTTCTGGAACACATCATACCCAAAGCTTGTTGCAATCGGATCTGCCTGCAGAACCCTGAATGTGCGAGTTCCATCCTCAAGCCGCTCTGCTCTCAGGAACGCCGGTTTCGGCAATCTGTCAAGATATGCCTCTGCAAGCTCGTTGAAATGAGTTACGAATATTATCTTGGTTCCCATGGTCAGAAGGGCATCCATAATGCTCTTCGCTATTTCAGATCCTTCCCTAACGTTAGTTGATGAAAATGATTCGTTGAACAACAGCCTGCTTCCTGGAACTATATGATCAACTATCCCACTCATGCGGCTGAGTTCCTCATCAAACTTTCCCTTCGACATCCCAGCGTCCTCCTCCCTCTTGAAATGTGTGAACACAGCGGCGGCAATGAAAGTGCTGAATGAGCCCGCTGCGACAAACATTCCGCTCTGCATCATAAGCTGTGCCTGTCCGATTGCCCTTAACAGTGTGGACTTCCCTCCCTTGTTCGCACCGGTTATGAATATAAGATGATCTCTTTCTGCATACAGGGAATTCCCAACAAGCGTAAGATCAGCCCTGATGCACAGGGCCAGATCATATATCCCTTCGTAAACAGTTCCGCTTCCACTGTCTTTTACAGGAACCGGAAAAGATGTACTAGCGCCGATGGAGTTCAGTTGTTTCTTAAGGTTAAGGCAGCCGAGGTAGAATGCAATCTCTTCCTTGAGGCGATCGATGAAACCCAGAACATTCTCAGCCGACTCACTCACTATCCTTGCAGTTTCAGATATGCTCCTGGCGCGCATCTCACCCAGCGCCTGTCCTCCCAGCTCATCCCTGTCAGGCAGCACATAAGTGTAATGCGGTTCCCTGATGTTTGTGATCCGTTTAACGAGCCTGTCCGGCCTGACCTTCGGGATGACAAGATCATATCCCGTCAGTGCGTTACCCCTTCCGAGCCCGCCGCGGACATAAATCCCTCGAGGGAAGTGGAGGTTTTCAAGGTGGCCCGATACCATCCTGACGTAGTCATCGTCGAATTCATGGTTTATCATGGTGAAGAACTGCAGAAAGCCCTCTGAGTGAAGGGAGGGTAATGCCTTTCTCCCTATCTCCCTTATCTTCTCTATCGCTGTGAGGTAAATCTGCAGCACTGATATTGATTCGCGCAGCACAAATTCAGGATTTTGGCGACTCACCCAGAATAGAAGTCTTCTTGCCTGTGCAACTGAATCGACAATGATAGAATATATATCCCGCACGATGCACGGATTGTCGAGCGCGTCCTGAAGCACTCCCTGGCGGTACACTATTGTATCTCTATTCGTGATGCTGTTCATGATGGCTCTCCTGCATACGTCAAACACATAGCGATCGTTTCCTGCCATTGCATTGTAAATTGTGACAAGATCCAGGTCCTTCTCAAGCTCTTCCACGTTCAAGGGCAAGTTTTCAGGCAACCTGTATGATGGATCCGTGGAAAGCAAATTTACATTCATCCGCTGATCCTCCGCATAATCTTCTCGTAGGTGAGGTCATATTTCTCTGCGATGGCTTTCGCATATGCAAGGCCGTTTGGATCTGTCCTCCTGATCTTGAATGTCCTTATATCAGGCGAAGAAGGATCGACCTGGCTGACCATGCTCACTACGCCATCTAACCTGGCAAACTCATCCAGGAATGTTACATAGACGCAGAGTACATTTTTTCTCATTATCAGGCCAATTATCTCAGTGCCTATCTGGATGGCATCCTTTAATGTTGTGGAGCTGAGCATTTCATTGACGATAATGATGCTCCTGTTCGTGGCCATATAAAGTATCTTCCTCATCCTAACAAGATCGTCTTCCAGTTTACCCATGAGATTCTCGGGATCCTCGGACTTTTCAAAGTGTGTGTAGATATTGTCTGGCACGAACAGGCGGGCTTTTGAACCAGGAATAGGCAGTCCCAGCGCAAAAAGGAAGAAAGCCTGCCCGAACGACCTAGCAAACGTTGTCTTCCCGCCATTGTTCGGCCCTGTTACCACCAGGGCCTTCTCCCCTCCTGACAACTGGAAATCATTTGCCACTACTTTAGACGAGGAAGCTAAGGCCTTGTGGGCAAGGGCAAGATCGAAGGAGTTCAGGCAGTAAATAGCATGATCGGCACATATTTCAGGCAGGCAGAATTCTAGCCCGGTTTTCTTTACTGCCGAAATATATTGAAGATATGATAGGTAAAAATGGATCTCCCTATACACAACTTCCACAACAGGATCGATGAAAGAAGAATTGTTCTCGCAGAAAGCTGAGAGTTCATCAAATTCTTCTGGGAATAAACGTGCAATCAGCGCAAGAATCCCGGCTTCGACGTGATTCATCGATGATTCACTGACCCTCTTTTTATTCGCTGCAGTTTTCTTGTCGTTTCTAAATTTGCTGAATGCCTCCTGTATAATCCCGTTATAACTTTCCCTACCTTTGTCCTTTCTCACAGTTACTCTTGATGATCCAAAGGACATTTCGTATCTTATAACCGATAATTTTCTCTTTATGTCATTCGCCTTATCTTCTTTATACCTGAATCTTTCTGATTCCACGTATTTTTGAACATAGTTTCTGAGGGATATGAGTCCTTCTGAGTTGAGAACTGCACCTGCAAGCTTCTGTGCCAGATCATTCATGGCACCAAAATAGAGTAAGGCAGCGTCTAGTATCCAGCCCTGTCTCTGCCATTCAAACAGCCTGTCAATGCCTGAAATGTATCTATGGATATCCCTCATCTTTATCGAAAAGTCGTACATGCAAGCAAAAACGTCTGCTTTCTCAAGATCTCTGAATATGTCCTGCCTGTATTTCACCGTATCTGGATCAATAGCCAGAGTGTCAAAAAAAGGTCTAAGATTGTAGTCCTTATAAGGTGCAACGACAGATCCTATTATCTGATCGATGTTGAGATCTACAAAACAATCAGGATCTTCCTTTCTCAGTTCCACTGCGAGACCCCCTGGCCAAAGAATACTGTTGAAAACCCTATCATCCACTCCTGTCATAACCATCTGAAACCATCAGCTGCTATACAGGAGTTATCAGTCTCTGGAGACAATCATCGGGAACTCCATCCCTCTGAGCCGAACTTTTCCCGGCATCAGTATATTTATACATTTTATATAAATATTGCCAGTCAGTATTGTCCACTCCCTCAAGACTTTTTGAATGCGATAAAGAATGGAAGATGTGATGATGCTGTGGTAACCACGAATTCCATGATTAGTGGAAGATCTGTTCCATGTACAGTATGAAGCTTGTTGCCGAAGTGCGATGTATTATTCTTCTTTGTACATGCGCCTTCCTGAAAAGCCATAAGGTCCTGTAATCCGGTATTGTTTCTGTATACTGCAGAAAATTCCTGAATGATATCCTGTCATGGAGTTCCCTCTACTCGTCCATTGGTTTAATGGAATTATATGCTTCACGGAGACCCCCATCTACAATGTTATTCATTGATTAAGCATGTTGACCAATGAATAAACCTAACCCTTCGCATAACATCCAATTCATGCCTGAAATGCGAATTATGCATTACATTTCATGAGAATCGTGAAACGCGGAAGTTTCGGTTGTAAAAAGAATTCCTATTGGGGGTTTATAGGAAAAGTCAAATTTGTTTTGATTGGTTGATAAATGCAGTAAATCCTTACTAATAGAGGAAATCCACATAAACGTTCATTCTCCTTTTTACCTAAAGCAGGTGTTTCTATACAACTGCTACCAACCTCTTCAAGCAATTCCGGAGACTTCCCCTCCCTTGACGCTCCCTCTATGTAAGTGTTTATCCATGCTCTTTTTGTCTGAACGTAACCGGATCCGTAAAACAATGCCTCTCTCGAAATCACTGATCCGGTTGAACATGCATGAGGGCATATGCTTTAATCTTCTCCTCCCCTGCTTTTCTTCTGAGGTCAAGATCCTCGCTTATAAGGCTAAGTTTTTCTCTGCTACAAACATAAATGTATGATGCATCATAAATCGTAGTTCTTTTATTGATGGCAATTGAAAGAATGTTAGGTATTTCCGTTGGTGTAATCGGGAATCTTTTAACCTCTCTTATGATATTCCCAATAACTTTTGAAAGTTCCATGATCTTTTCTACGGGCATTTCCTTTATGCTTGAGTCCTTTCTCTTATACAGCACGTTTCCAATCTCAAATAAGGTCATGTCAGTTATAGATGAGTTTTCCAGCAAATTCTGGCCGTTTGGGGATGCAGAAGACAGCAATTTGAAAATTGAGCTGGCATCAATAAGGTATTTAGCCATACTACCTCTCATCCCTTGTTTCCCGAACGGCCCTTGTATAAAAATCAATATCTTCTGATTTCAGGAGCTCCCTGGCAATCGCAAGGTTTTTCTTCAGTTCTTCCCTTCTTCGCTTCCTGATCTCCTCGTGCAATGCCTTTCTTACCGTTTCAGAAAGATTGAGGTTTAATTCCTTTAGCTCTTTCAATATTTCGTCGTCTAATCGAATGCTAACATTGCGTGACATGATTAAATGTAAGACAATTAACGTATTATATATTTGTGTTTCATTATTGTCTTGCTATTAAATAATGCGTATAGGTTAGTATCTTCTTTTCGAATGATAATAACAGTATGTTGCAGTAAATTACTGATCGGATTGTTATTAAGGGCATAGAAATACATGTTTAATGCAATACCATTCGGAATAATTAAGCGGCAGTTATCAACGCTTTTGAATTAATGGGAAGACGACTATTAAAAATAAGGATCTTCAGACTTTCATGTTGGTCTGGATAAGAATTTCATAATCTTTAACCCACAGATAAGACCATTTTTGTATGAATTTTATTACTAGAGATCCAGCGCCCGGTCTTAATTATAACAAATTAGGCGGAAACTGGTATATTCAATATATCCAGTCTTTTACTAACCCAGCCAATAACGTGATAAGCCGAATAGTTTTTGTCATCAATTACCGTTATCTACTTCACAAATCTGAACACCAAAGCATGAGTGAAAAGCAAGTCTTTACCAATGAATTTCATTGTCAATAGAAGGTGCGAGAAATGCCCGGTTTTTAAAAATATATGAAGAATGATAATAAATATTATTATACCCAGACGTATACATATTCTGTATACAATGACTAAAAGAAACCCTTTGATGGTTGATCCTATTACCTATACCAATCTTGACGCATATCGCAATTATCTGCAAATAGAGTGGAATAGAAGAGTCACGTTTAGCGAAACAATTGCAGAGTTGTTACGTACTCCATTATTTTTTGTTAGGGTAGATCAGAACATTCGTTCCTATCTTGACGCTTTTGTGTCCATTCTTTGCAGAAGTGAGAATATTCTAGGCATCGTCTTATATGGATCGATTGCAAGGAAAAACTATTCAAAATTCAGCGATATTGATACTCTTGTTGTCAGCAACTTGAGCTTTCTGAGTTCACTTCAACTGGTTGAGCAGACTGCTAATAAATTGGAACCTCTCAGAAGAGAGCTTTTGGTTAGCAAAGGTAACTTCCTTAACATAAGTCCTCTTATTTTAACGCCGCCTGATCTGGAAGAATTTCATCCTATCTTTTTTGATATCGTCGAACAAGGAATAATCTTATTCGAGCGCGGTCGAATTATAACTAATTTTATAAGCCGAATAAGAAAGATAAAACATGAAAGGAATGATGAAATGGATATGATACAATGGAAAAAATAAGCAGCAAGGCAATTGAGGAATCTTTATCGTGGCTCAGGAGCGCTGATCTCAACAAGAAAGGACAAAATTACTCCAAGTGTGTCTATGATCTGCAGATGGCACTAGAGATTGCTGTCAAGGCTATTCTTTTTGCAGTAGGTGTTGACTCGCCAAAAAAACACAATCTGAATGACCTACTTGAGATAGCAGTGAATGAGAGGAAAAATCTATTCTCTGATCAATTTAAACGGGCATTACCTGGAATGGTTGCCAGCTTAAGACGTCTTCTTTATTTGAGAAGCGTAAGTGCTTATGGGTTCGAGAAAT
This sequence comes from Thermoplasmata archaeon, assembly GCA_021797055.1. The sequence goes on from JAKAAI010000037.1 coordinate 8,769, forward strand.
CTATCAGCCCAACTGATTTTGAGTCTATTTCCGATGAAATGTATCAGCCCACAGCAGATTATATATCCCTATGTTCAGAAGAGGTTGAACGCATTAACCACAGGAAATGAAGGACAGAAAGAGGTTTTGCGAAACTACAATTATTTATACCTTTGTCGATCTATGAAAACATTTGCATTTGCACGTAATCACCGCCTACTTACAAGCTCTTTTTCTGAATAGAAATAGCAAAGTCTGGAAAATAATAGCTGCAAAAATTGCAATTGCTAACTACCAAGCCCCAATGGACTAAGGCTTGTCGCTTTCTTCTAGATCCACCCCATTAAGAAAGTTTTACATTGATTTGAGCAAGAAAGCTCTGATATTCAGAGAGGGGAGGATGTCGGAACAAGAGATCATTTTTTTTCTCATATTTAGATCGTTTGAAATTTCTCTTAAGTTGTTTCATTCCTTATCGAAGATGCCCACATAGCGAAATGAAATTAAGCAAAACCACGATCAAGATATATGCCTAAGTCTAGAAGACTCATGAAGGAAGAACAGATTATAATTTTCAGCGGAATGGAAGAACCTGACGAAACTGATTTCATAAAAACTTCTGGTTCCGCTATGAATCTTTTAAATTTATTTTCTTCCGAAAAGTTCGAGGATGCTGATAATGTAAAGTCAGATTTAGAAACCCAGATGAATGAGGAATTAAGGGAAAGAATGAGATACCTTTCAAAGAGATTTGAAGAGTCTCCTTTGAAGAAGAAAGATGTGATGTTCTGGATGGCATCTATTTCCCAGTATATCCTGAATGCACATTATTCTAGTTCTGATCCATATATAACAGAAATGCTCAGGATCATGGACTCTCATGGTGAATTGATACATGAAAAACCACATGAGATATTGTCGGAAGAACCTTTATCACTTTACGACGCTGGTTTAGGCGACATATTTACTTTGGTTGGAAAATCACATCCCGATCCTTTCGATGCTTTAATAAAGAGTGGTGAGACCGTTATTAAAAACTACAGGAACTACACTCTTGCCATAAACATAGACCGTAATCCTGAAAGCAAAAAGACATATTCTGTTTATGTCAATCTTCAGGATAATGCAGGCAAAGTCTTTGTCGCACCTCTCTTCGGTATAATCTCAATTTACAAAAACATTGTATATACAATTTGCCCGAACAGATTTCGTGCAAATGTAATAAAAGATTTCCTGTTGTATATTTACAATGGATCTGCTCAATATGTCGATCATATTCAAATGAAAAAAGATCAAATGGCGCTATCTTCTAATAAAAACAAGCGAAAAAGTGTACTCCGTGACCCCAAGACTGGTGGATCAAGTCGGAAAACAATGGCAATTACACTAAAGATTTCATTATCAGGAATATCGCCTCCGATCTGGAGAAGAATCATTGTGACTGATGACATATCCTTGGAGGATCTCCATCTTATGATACAAGCAGCCATGGGATGGCAGAATTATCATCTTCATGAATTTGAGATAAATGGAACACGATATGCTCCTCCGGATCCTGAAGATGATTCGTTTGGTTATGAATCTGTTGATAGCACTGGTATAAGGTTGCGGGACCTTTTTTTACTGGAAGGGACTAAGTTCCATTATACATACGATTTTGGAGATAACTGGGATCATATAATTACCGTAGAAAAAATTGAGCCAGCTCGATCTGATATTGAATATCCAACGTGCATTAAAGGAAAAAGAAATGTGCCTCCTGAAGATTGTGGTGGAGCCCCAGGGTACTACAACCTTCTTGAAATCCTCACAGATCCGGAAAACCCTGAGTACGCAGAGATGAAAGAGTGGGTAGGTGAGGATTACGATCCTGAATTCTTTTCGGTTGAAGAATGTAACAGACAAATCAAAAATTATGACAGTTTTGACCAAACATGATTCATTAATCTGCTCTTCATTCCTGAAAGCGTTGGAAATTTGTCTATTATCTGTTGTTTTTGGAGCAAGAATGTTGTCAGGAGAAGCGTCTCCATTGTATACAAAGAAAAAGTAGGCAGTTTATGATTGGTTCCATTAATTATTCATATCTTGATGCTTATGACAGTATGTTGCTAAAAAACCAGTTGGATTAAAGTTACCTTTTAGTTAGGCAATTTGGTTAATGTTAACAGTTCCTCTATTTTTTGCATATTATACGGTAGTATACAGAATTACATACCTGCTTTTACTTCTGGTTTGCATACTTATAAGAAATATTGAATCAGTCTTTGATATGCTTCCTGATCAGATCAAGTATTATTGATACCTTGTCTACGTATTCATCTGCCTTTTCTATAAAAAAACCTTTGCTATACGATGACTCATAAGAATAACCACTCGCAGACCTTAGATCCAGCAATGCATGAAATACAGAAAAAATCATCTCCCTGTGGTTTCTTATCTCATCGTCGTGAAAACCATCTGATGAAATTAGTCTTATGACCAACGGAAGTATGTTATGTGTTTTCGGATAGTCTATGCCATGATATAGCAGAAGTGCCTTGAGAGACAATTCAGTTGCCATCTCCAGGGAGTATACAATTTTAGGTGCAGCACCTATTTCTTTCAATTTCTCCGCTGATCGGAACCATTCCTCCGCATCACTCATTGCCCTCCCTGCTAATTCTTGATTTACCATGTCAGTATCTGCCCATACTCATTGAATTCTCTGCTGTGATGAATTGATAGATAGTATCTAACAAAATCAGATGCTGCGGTGCCTTTATCATAAAGAACAATCCCATAATCAGCTATATCAAAGAAAATAGGACTAACTGCCTGAATGGTATCTTTGCTGCAAATAAAAGGTGAAAATTGCGACGGCAATTTATTCTCAATCAGTGGTTCAAAGTGGTTCATTTCAACACTGAGCATAATTTTTTCAATATAATCAAATGTCGATGAAGAGAATTTGTCCACTAGGACAAATACATCAATGTCACTATTAGGATTGAAGTTCAATTTTGCAACAGAGCCAAAAAGGATTATGCCTAAGACACTTTCATAATTGCTCAACCTTTCTGTCAACGATTTAAGAGCGCTTCTCAATTCACTTTCAAACAAATACAAGCCAGTAGACCGCCTGATCAATTCTTCAAAAAGATCGCTAAATTTCATATGTAAATTTCTTTCGCTGTTTATTTCCGTTTTAAGTTTTGAAAGTTTTGCATAAGTTGAATCTTCAACGGCAATGGACTTCATCTTGTTAGATAATCATATGTGCATATAAATTCTTTCTATAATTTTTATTTATATAAAATAATTGGGTCAGTGGATTTGATTCAGAGAATATACATGGAGCTGGAAAGGCCAATAGTTTATTCAAATGGTAAGTGCGGCATCATCGCGTGTCACAATCAATTTGTTTCACAGACCAAATCAAACTGGAATATTGTGATATGTTGTAATAAAGAAATGCGATTCCAAAAAAAAGGAGGTGCGGGCCTAATCCATTTGTTCCAATACTTGATGCCATTATAGCATGAAGATACCACATTTTTTGCATTAAGCAAGGAACTGCCGGGTTGCGTCTCTAAGAATCCATTGCGACATTAAGATTCGATTATAAGCACATCCGTAACTTATTATTATGTAAGACTGATTTACCAGAGATATATTGTAATATATCTGTGGTTAATTCACAATTATGAAACTTCCACTGGCAAATCAGCTAAAGAGCAGGTAGCAGGTTGAAGCTGCGTTTCTACAAGATGAGATCACGAGACTCGTATATTTAATTACAGAGGATATGGTTTTGCACGGTGGGACCGCGATATGGAGATGTTATTCAGGCAAACGGTTCTCTAAGGTCTTGACTTTTACTCATCAACATTCCCAGGTCTGACTAAACAATTCGAAAAAATCGGATTATCCCAAGGACTCAGTATAATGAAAATGAAGGATACTGGCAATGTTATTTTTTCTACGATCTCAAACGGTAGAGCTAGGGTGAAACTTGAGGTAAACCACTTCAGAAAGGTTGACGGATCGCTGACAACATATGAACTTACAGATGGTACCGGAATGGAAATACTTAGTCTCATACCTGATCAGTTTATCGAAGAAAAAATTGCTGCATACGCTGACAGACGATTCGTCAGGGGCCTATACGATATTTACCACCTGACTAAATCATACAAGATAATGATATCCGCACGAATGCATCTCAAACAATTCTTACAAACGATTCAACGCCCCGTTGTTGAACCAATTCTGAAGTCTATAGTTTACATAGGCTTGGCACCGACGTTTGATCGAATGGTTGACGAGATTAGGAGAAATATTGAATGAAATTCATGAGGCAGTTCACAGAGAATTTCAGCAAAAAGCCAGCTTTTTTAATCGATGAAGTTAAACTTTTTCTTGATAGAAGGAATGCGTCGGAAGGATACTATAAGCTTCTGATTCAAAACCTACTCAAGTCAAATCGAATTCACAAAATAACTAGGGGTGCTTACACCTTCCACGATGTAGTACAGTATTCAGGATTTGCTTTTCAACCTTTCTATTATGGTCTTGAGGATGCCCTTACATTAAGAGGATTATGGGAAGAGGAGAAAACCCTGTGATTATAACGCCAAGAAAAGTGAGAAACGGTGTCAGGCAATTTGATTCACGCAACTATGTAGTCAGGCATATTAAGAGAAATATGTTTTTCGGCTAATCATTATTACAATATGGCCTATTTTACATTCCGGTATCAGACGTAGAAAAAACCCTCATTGATCTTGTATATTTTGACATAAGAGTCCCAGATGAAACTCTTGTCAAGATAATCAGGAAATTGAATCGTGAGACTTTTAATACTTACTTGGCAGAAATACCAGAAAACTTATCAAAACGGATAAGAAAAAATGTAAATAAAAAGAAAAGGTAAACTGGAAAGTTGGTAGAAGGTAAACTTTTATGATGTGTAGAGTCTAGAATTATATGAGGGTTTTTGGGAATCCTCATAATCTATTTACCAGATCTCTTTCTAATCAGCAAAACCAATGCAGCAATCACGACAATCGCAACCACGGCAATTATGGCGTATAAATATGAATTCGACGTAGTCTTAGGAGCAACAGGAGGGGGCGGTGAACTCTTGAATACGGGTTCAAATGCTATCGTCTCAGTTAAATTGGAGTTGTCTATTGTCAAGTCTAATGTTACGTTTTTGAATGATGGGGACGAAGCAGCCAAAGTATAATTTCCATTCTGCAGATAGAGTGTTAAGCTTGAGCTTGTTGTATGAATGGTTGGTTGACCCGATATATTCAGGTACCACAGGCTCCCTGCAGTTAGGCCGGTTTCGTCTATAGTTACAACAAAAATATACTCGGAGAAATCTGTCTTAATTGTAACCTCTGAATTGTTAACCATGAATGAGCTGCTTGCATGCGAGGGCCTGAAAAGAAAATCAGAAGCGGATACAGTGTAATTATATTCTGTTTCCGCGGTGCCCCGGAAGGTAATTGCTGACTTTGTGGATGAGTAATGAGTACCATTGGATAAATTCACAAACCATGTAGCACCGGATGGAAGACCATATTCCTCTATTGTAACAGGATACGTATACAGGGACAGTGTTACGTTTATGCTAAAACTTACAGTGACATTCAGTTTACCGTAATATGTATGGGAAATTCCAGATTGTATGGTGAAATTATATGTTCCTACTGGAACCTGGAAAGACAATTCATCACTGCCTGAAGACAGGGTGCAGCCATTGGAAAGGTTCAGGTACCATTCTGTTCCTGCATGGAGATCAGTTACTTTCATAACAACATTGTAAAGTGTTGTATAAGCTTTTGAGGTTATTTGCGTTATATTATCAGAATCGTAGTTGAGAACGCATACTTCTTTGCTTGAAGGATTGTATATAGTATAAACAGGACAAATTCCGGCTTGGAAAACTCCAATGCATGTATTGTTGTAGAGCACGGAAACCTGGCCGTTAGAATGCAGCAGGTATATGTTGTAGTTGAATGGATCATATACCATCTGAGAAATCGGACCGAAAGATAGACTTGCTACCTTAATTGAGGTGACTACCTTATTGCTTGCATTCAAAACGGATATATTTCCAGATCTACCGTTTTCAACGTATAGATAGCCGTTATGTGGATCAAAAAGTATAGAGGTGGGGGATGATCCAACGTTAACAGAGCCTATTAATTTACTGTTGTTTGAGATTATGGACAGGTTCCCGTAGCAGGAATTTGTTACGTAAATGTTGTTATTTAATGGGTCAAACGCGATTGCATTGTTGGATGTATCAGTCCTTATAGCATTTTCTGAAAGTGTTGTGCCAGAGATACATACAACTATCCCATTAAATGTAGCTCCATAGATGTTCTGATTTGCCGGATCAAAGATTAAACCTAAAGGACAGGTAAGATTCGTGAAATACTTTTGAACAGAATTATTACTTGCATTAATTTCAACTATGCTATTATTGTCAAGGTTTGAAACAAAAACTAGATTCCTGACGGGATCATAAGCCATTCCACAAAACCTGCTTTTTGATGCCTTGATTGATATATTTGATATTAATGTGTTATTATCCATAACAAAAACGCTTGAATACGCATCTTCTGCAACATACGTATAATGGTTTTGTGCATCATATACAAAAGAGTTAGGTGATGCTGGTGGCAGCTTTATATTACCGACCACTGGCTTAAGTGTAAAATTAATTGTTAGAGATGTGTTCTCACCATGAACCGTCACAGTATAAACTGGAAAATATGTATCATAAAGATCTGTTGATGATGCATTGATTATATACGATCCATTAGGCTCCGATAATTTTATCAAGTTACTAGTTGAATAAGCTGCATATGCTGAATTAACGCCGATATACCAGGCAGTTCCAGAAGGAAGATTTCTTTCATTGATTTTGATTGTATATGTAACAAGATTGAAATTGACGCTTATATTTTTAGGAAAGCCATAGATAGTGAAACTGCCGGTAATATTGGAAGGAGCGTAGCTCTTATTAGAACTGGATATCATATAACTATAGGTTCCATTTGGCTCATAAAATGTGATACTCCGGTTATGCGTTAAAAATGATTGTCCATTGCTGAGGTTCACGTACCATTCAGTTCCGTTTGGAAGATTTTCATTGGTAAAGTTAACCTCATACGCCGAATAGTAAGCATTTGAAGAGGCCACGGTAATGCGATAAGTGCTTGAAACCGCATTTGAAATATACAGATCGTTAGTTGCTGGAGAATATCCAATCCCTATAGGAAAAGAACCGACGAAAGGATTGGCCACCATATTATATGTCTGGTTTATAACGGCAACACATCCTGATGTCATTGTGAAATAGGTATAGTTGTTGTATGGATCAAATATAGTGGAACTAGGGCAAGAAGGCAAGTGTATGCAATCTTCGAGCGACCCGGTTTGATTTAGCGCGAAAGCTTCCTTCGCGATAAGTGATCCAACGTACAGATAACCGTTAAATGTGTCAACCGTCAACCCTGAAGGTTTGAATTTAAGCGGAAGTGAAACGTTTATAGCAAGAGAAGAATTTATTCCAGCAATCAGGCCAACACAAGCCGACTGGTTCTCTGCTATATAAACTTCCTTGTTTAAAGGATCGTATATGTTTTGCGAGAATTCATCTGAGAAACCTTTTGGAAGAGATAAGTTCGTAATGATAGTGCCATTACTTGCGATTACATTTATCTGAGAATTTTGATAGTGTGAAACGAAAGCATAACCGTTGACTGGGTCAAAAACAATCCCAGTTGGGCCAGAAGACACTGGAATCCTATGTAAAAGAGAAAGAGATGGACTGTAAACACAGACCTCGTTTTTTAGGCAGTTCGTAGCATAGATATTTCCGTTTTGTGGATCGAAAGAAATAAACTTGAGCTGCACTGATGTAATTTTTTGTTGGATTTCATTGCTGCTGTTTATCATTAAAAGCTCACCAATCCCTGCAGCAGCAGTATAGATGTCCTTATTGTACGGATTGTAGTTAGAATAGCAGGTCTCATATGTGCATGAAATGTTTTGGACAAAAAATGAACCGCCACCGACAGTCGTTGCATAAGAATGAAAAATTGCAGTGTTTTTGGAAAAACCTGTCAAATATTTGGAGGTATACGCTGGCTGAAAGGCATGATTTGATATTTCTGAATTAATTTGATAATCCGATTTGGCAGTTAATTGGGAATTTGGACTAATTGAAGCAAGCACAGTAAGCGACGATAATAATAAAAATATTATAACGAGGACAGAAAAAATCCTATTTAGTACCACCTATATAAATATGCATGTTGGATATAAATATTAGTTTTCCGTTTATACGACAATAGTTCATCTTGGGGATATTGTAACAAACATTACAATTTTATTAATAACGCGCAATGAAGCATTCTTTAAAGAAGTTTTTGGCAGACTTAACTTCACTGTTGATATTGATAAAGTGCGTCTAATGACCCGGGCAAATTTCAAAATGATTCTTTAGGAAATCATGCCATGGAACATCAGATTATGTGGGTTTGCAGGCCAAAATAATCGGTAAGAAATAAGCGATATAATGATAAAAAATTTTTCAATTAACGAAGCAAGTAAGGGAGGGGATTTCTATAAGGTAATTATTTTCATCACAAATTTTAATAAATCCTCATACGGTATTTACCCATTTGTAATATTTACTTACCTTAAGAACATATTAGGAGCCTATCATCCACAAAGGTTAAAAATTAATATTGAACCCATATAGTTTAAACTTTTTGTGTGAGTTTCCTAAACTTATGTTTATGCCTCGTATCAAGTG
>JAKAAI010000002.1 GCA_021797055.1 Thermoplasmata archaeon
TAATTTTCAGAATGGGATCATAATTGGTTCTTCCACCCATCTCTGTGTCATTTCCATAAATGTCGGATAAATTGACCTGATCCTTTCAAAGTCAATGCGATCAAATATTCCGGTGAGGGAATTGCCTGGTGCCTCAACCTTCTTGTATAGTTCGGATAAATCCTGTGTGATAGAGGTTCATAAATTCAGCCGTTGTGGAAGTGCTTAACAACAAGACCAGAATAGTTTTGAAGTGTTTGTATGGATTCAAATCACAGAAATACATAGACAAGATCATCTATCTGATGGCAGGAAGCCTTTAGTTATTCCCATGAATGTTAAAGCGATCCACTAGACACTAAAATGAACCCAGGGGGCTATATTGCAGTAAGATGAACAATAATGAGGTTACCAGAAATACAAGAAGTCAGTCCACAAGATATGCTAAACACATCAAGAAAATGGTATACTTTGGTATCTCTTATAGGAGACATCCTTAATTAGCTATGGTTTCATCTTTACGGTTTATTATTTCTTAAAGCATTTCTAAAATCTACAGCATAGAAGTATGACCAAACTCCAGCGAATATCAGGAACCAAAAACCTAAGAACGCCACAAAAAAGCTTTGCCAATACTGGTGGTACTTAACCACACTCGAGGCTAGATAAAATGAAATAGGAACTGAGATAATCGCACTCGGCACGACTTCTAAAATTATTTTCCTTTTTCTCCTAACCACATTCTCACTTTCTTTACCATCGTTTTATCCATATAAATATTCTCGAATCATCCACATCAGGTTGATTATTTACCTATTGATGTAACTAATGAGTGTGGGACACTATTCTATGACCTGCCCATATTGAACATATTGTGCCACACGCCGGTGCAGAATAGAGCATTATCGATCCTGTCATCCCTCCTCTGAGCCACATTCCACCCAAGCATCTTCTTGTCTGCTGCAAACCCTGATTCGGAATTGCTTCTCTGATGGTACTGTTCCAGATATGGAATGGTATTCTCAACAAACTCCTTCATCGTATCCTTCCATTTCTGTGATCCATTCAGGGTAGCATTCTTCTTTGGTATCACAAAGACTTTGGTATCTCCCAGTTTATCCACGTATGATGGAATGAGACTGTGTGAAAATTATTTAAAGAGCATTACTAAGTCTGATCACAATAAAGTTTATTCATGAAACCGTCCTATAGCCATTCATGAGCGGTTCCCATATAACGAAAATAGGAAGGAGACAGTCCCTGCTCCTTCCAGACATGATAGATGATTACATTGATGAGAATAACCCTGCAAGACTGTTCGATTCATTTGTGGATTCCATTGATTTAAGGGAAATGAATTTCAAGTACGCAGTTCTGGAGCAACGTCTGGATAGACTTTCTTACGATCCATCAGACTTGCTCAAGCTCTATCTTTGGGGATACTACAATGGAATAAGGTCCTCAAGGAAGCTTGAGAATGAGTCTCACCGCAACATTGAGGTGATGTGGCTGATACGCAAGCTCACACCTGATTTCAAGACAATATCTGACTTCAGGAAGAACAATGTGGATTCAGTGAAATCACTGTTCAGGAAATTCAATTCCTTTTTGAAGAATCAGGGTCTCTTCAAATCTCATGACATCGTCGTGGATGGCACCAAGATAAAGGCGGTCAACTCGATGAACCGATCTTATTCAAAAGAAAGGCTCAAGAAGACGGTAGATGCCATAGACGAAAAGATTGAAAAGTATCTTCACGACATGGATGAGAACGATGCAATTGAGGAGGATATCGACAGAGAGAAGATAAACAGAGCAATTGAGAAACTCAGGAAGAAGAAAGAGCTGAAGGAAGCACAGATCAAAATGAATTCCTCAGGCACGAATGAAATATACCTCACAGATCCAGAGGCCAGGCAGATAAATACTCGTCACGGTGTTGATGTATGCTACAACGGCCACATAGCCGTTGAATCCGAGAATCATCTCATAACCTAATACACAATGGACAACAGCACCAACGATTATGGATCCGTCATTCCTCTTGCAAAGGGAACAAAGGATTTCATAGATCATTTCAGCATTTCCGCAGGCAAGGGTCATTTCTCTCTGCTTAACCTGCTTTCGCTGGCACAGGAAGGGATAGAGGCGTTCATCCCCTCTCCTCAACGCGGAACTCCTGGCAAGAGGAGAATGGTTCCGGAAAAAGATTACCACAGGAGCAGATTCTCATACGATCCTGTTAAAGACACATATACATGCCCTGAGGGGAAGGAGATGCATTATCGTTTCAGCACTCCAAACAGCACCAGGCCAGAAATAGTGTATAGAGTATACACAACAGACGTCTGCTTCACCTGTGCTGTCAAGAAAAGATGCACGAATTCCGTCAGGGGAAGATGGATGGAGAGATTGGAATATGCCGATGTGGAGGATCAACACTGGAAGCGTATGGATTCAAAGGGAGTGGAGAAGATGATCTTACGGAAGAGAACGGTGAAGCACCCATTCGGTACAATAAAGAGAGCAATGAATCAAGGATACTTTCTATTGAAAGGGCTTAGAAAGGTAAATGGTGAGTATGGTTTCACTGTGATAGCATACAACATGAAGAGGGCAATAAGCATCAGGGGTGTCAGGTCACTAATTCAGAGCCTGTAATATAAGAGAAGACACCATTATCTAAACACCTGTAAAATCCGGATGTAGCAATATATGGAATTCTACCTGTTCACAGATAATTTTAACACAGTCTCATACCTGTATACGTGGGATCATCACCTCCTAAACGGTGATCCCACAATAACAAAAGTGGAATGTTATTTTTCCCTATTCAGGCCTCTTAAGCATTCCATCATTGTAGTAATGTGTGACTAATACCACTTGACAGTTGAAAAATAATATAAGTAAGGAAATCATTACATGGTGGTAAGAATATGTTGCTTAAATTGAGTAAAATTACTTCTAAAGGTCAAATCACCATACCGGCAGAGATACGAAAGGCATTGGATTTAGAGGCTGGAGACACAATCTTGTTTGAGAAGACTAATGGTAATATCATCATAAAAAAGAACAACAAAAGCACGCTGATAACAATACTTGAGGAATCTGGTCCGTTCAGCCAGAAAGCGAAGAAGACAATACAAAACATTAGGGATGAGTGGCATTAGAGTCTGTATTGACACAAACATATTCTTGAATGTTCTGAATAAGGAAAGAAGGTTTTATTCTGACTCCAAGCGAGTCTTGAACGCTGTCGACCAGGGAAAACTGAAAGCAGTTATCCCAACTTTGGTTATAGCAGAGTTACTGACAGGTTTCTATATAGACAATAAAGATGATAAGGCCGACCAATTCTTGGCTACAATTATCTCTAATAAAAATATTGAAGTTGTGCAGTTATCAATTGAAATAGCTGCTTTTTCTGCGTTTATCCGGTCAAAAACAGGAATGAGGCTCCCCGATTCCATGGTATTGGCCATTTCAATACATGAAAAAGTGGATTACTTGATAACAAACGATGGTAATTTTCCCGATTCATTTCAAGGAATGAATTCCTTAAATTCATCGGAACTTGCGAAACTCCTCTAAATGAATGGATCTGATTTTTTAGAATAGGCTATTTTCAATTCTTATTTCTATTTCTATGCAGACCTCCCTAAGTTATTACTCATAACTTTCTCAACCCCTTATTGAGTTTGTAATTCGTGTTGAATTCGTCCGAAAGCGCAATACCAAGCTCATCCTACAACTGGAAATACCCGTTGTGGGGTCTGTGCTTCCACACTCTCTTAATGGGGTTCAGCAGTGGTGAGTATGGCGAATGAAAAAGGAGATCAATACCGAAGAGGAATTCAATATTCCGGATTGATTATTCAAATATCGAAATGAATAAACTCTCAGATTTTACCCTTTAAGATATATTTTGGCTTCCAATCTTCCGGCGGGATATAATTCAGCGCACTCAGCTCAAGTTCATTTTCTCTTGGCTGATTACCATTTGCATTCAAATTTTTTATAAATCCTGTTTCCAGCTCATTATGAATCTGAATGAACTTCTTCAAACTTGTAAGCCGATCTATGACTTTATCAGTCATATTCTTTTCATAATAAAACCGAATTTTGTCAAGCATCTGTAACATTCCAGCATGTTCAACTTCGAACCCGCGGATCCTTTCTTTTCCTTTTTGATCTATGCAGGGATAGATTTTAACTTCAACGATATAAATCCGCGATCTTATATTATTCTTTAGAGCGACCAAGTTTTTTTCTTTGCTGCCTTGACCGCAAATTATCCTGTCTATTAACTCTGAAATCTCTCTAAACGATATGCTCAGAAATTCTTCTGCCTTCACTTTTGCAGCAAGCTCACTCTGTCCTGGGTGCAAGCAAAAACAGGCCCTTCATCATGCCCTGCCCGCCGAACTTAAACTCCACTGTGAGGGGATAATCGTCCTTAAAACTAAGTTTCAGATCTTCTGCAGAGGATACAGATTTTACAAACTTCAGCAGATATTCGAGCGGATAGAGACTCTTTATGGGTGATTTGCAGTTTATTTCTTTAAGCATATCTTTTGGTATAGTCATCTCAGATTCTTCTGACTCAGAGGCTGCCCTGGCCTTGAAGTCATCTGGCGTGAGTAGGAGCCTTATGGCATCAGAAACATCTTCGGCTGCTTTAAGTCCCTTTTCAAATGCAGATTTGTCGATTACGGTATAGAAATCTGATGAAATTTGAGGTATCTTCGGTACTGTTACAACACTGTTATCAAGAAGAGTTATGCTTTTGCTTATTGTTCCCAACTCAAATTTAAGTTTATCATTCGTTTTCCTCACTAAAACGTTATCTGATGAACCAGCAAGCTTGAGAACGTTTTTTAGCCTTTCCAGATCTATTGATATTTCTTCTTCTCCGTCAATCTGATACTCGACAAAAGCCTCTTTTGGAACTTCTGCATTAACCATAGCGACATGGGCTGGATCAACAACCCTCACTATAACGCCAGATTTATCAAACTTGAATTTAGCCTCTCCAACCACTGTGTTAAGAAGTTCGGCAAGTTCCCGAAGATTCTTAACCGATATGTTAAAAGTTGTCATTTTTTCACCTATTTCGATTCGGGATAATCAGCACTTCAATTAATAATATTTTTCCTAAATAAACTAAAATAACTGTCTATAGGAAAGTGAAGCCACGGCATATGCCTCCTCCTTCTGACTGTTGCATCTTACGCCAAGCCGCCCAGAAACTTCTTTAATTGTATCCTCCACCGACTTCCACCAGGATCCTGGTACCCCATCAGTCTGGAATGATGTATCAATCACTGAAGAAAGCATCTTCTTGCTTCCAGGATACATTGAAATTGTGTCGTATATAACACGTATCCCATAATTTCCTGCAAATTCGATCAACGTATAAATGGAATCTTTCGAGTCATTAACTCCAGGTATTATCGGACCAAGGTACATCCATGTCTGTATTCCCGAATCCGCAAGAGTTCCAAGAGCATGCATACGGGATGAGGGATACGGTGAGTCCCTGTCAATTATTTTCGATACATCTGTATCAGGTGTTGCTAAGCTCATTCCTATGTCAATAAGATTCTTTCTTTTTCTGAAAAGATCGATGTCCCGTAATACGAGCGGGGACTTAGTCTGAATCGACGCCCTGAAACCATTGTAGGTAAGTATGTCTATACATTTTTCAGTTAATCTGTACTTTCCTTCAATTGCCTGGTAAGGATCTGTTATTGTTGAAATACCAACAATGCCACGTCTTTTGAGATTGACTTCCTTCTTTAGGACATCAACAATATTCTTTCTTACAGCGACCAGAGATCCCCAAGTTTCGGGGGAGTCGCCAGGTGTCATATCGGCTGCATAACAATATCTGCAGCCGTGAAGACATCCAAGATATGGATTAAGTGCGTAATCCAGTTCCGGCAAACCGGATCGATTCAGCGCACTTTTAGCCTCTACCTCCCTGATCTGGATATTTCTCATTTCATAACGAACCTGTCAAGTGTTACTGACCTTAAATATCTATATATGGAGGATTTTGAGAGCCATTTTTGAACAGGAATTTTCATGTATTTACTTAGAAAAGACAGTGAACTTTGAAGATCCTCAAAAACAAGTGGAGATGACCTGAACATCTCTCTTAGATTCTCCCTTACATACCATACGCCCACCGGGAGGTTGAAACCAGGGTAAATCTCTCTCCAGAGCATAGGGATAGCCATTCTCCTCCTCTTAAGAAGATATTCAGAAACGGCAAGTCTGGAGGCATAGTAGCACCCTCCTATTCCCGGATAATCCTTTCTACCGCCATATTGCTCGGAATCTATCTCAACAGCGGAATCAGTGCCAAAAGTATTCCATGTGCTCCCGGGGAACCACGCCTCTCCCCATTCGAACTGCCAGTTGCCCGGGGCCATTATGGCCATGAAAAGGTTCCCCGGAGTTTGCCGTATAAAGACTTCATACTTGTCAACGCTTTCGTATTGCTTTATTATTGAGACATTCCTGTCCGATACATTCTTGTCTATAGCTGTAATTGACCACCTTGTTGGTACTGCTCTCCTATTGTGCGAGACACCGATGGATCCTGTACTAAGTATTTTGGACAGTCTGGAAACATCGATTCCGTTGGCATATAATGAGATGACTGCATCGTTTGCTTTCAGATCGGTGTCATTGAAGGCTCTCTCCACCGGATTGTCTATCTTGATGTTTCCATATGATATACTCCTGATTGGAGATGATGGGCCCATCGGTGGTGTGTATTCCGAGAGAATAATCTTGCTATCTGCCATGCTCCTGTCAAATGTCATCTCCATATCAACAGGCTTGTAAGCCATAGACAGCAACTGGGCATCTCCAAGGTTCTTGTCAGGTCTTGAAGCATCCTTCACAGAAATTTCCATACCGCCTCTGATAATTGATAACCTCATTGACAGGAATGCTTCCAGATCCATCTTTAACCAGTCAGGAGGGTTTTCATAAGAAGTGGTCTCACCGAACTGAGGTGGGGTTGATGGATATATTTTTATCTTCGGATAACCAAATCTTCCAACAAATATGGATGGAGGAGAAGATCCGGAAACCTGATTGCTTATTGGCTTCTGCAGCTTCGGCATTGTCATAGTCTGAACCAGAATCGGGCAATAAGAAAGCCCGCACAGATTCTTTGCCGCTCTGCATTTTATGCACAAAGAGGCCGGAATCTGATATGACGTTTTGAACTGCATCAATAGTAAGAGATAAACCGACTATTAAAAGGATTCTCAGATCCCTATATGCTGCACCTCGCAACCTGTTATGCAATCTAATTCTTTTAACTTACTAATGGTAGAAAAGACTTTTAGGAAGAGTAAGAGAAACTACATAATTTGGTTCATCAACAATTTCTGAAATTTTTAGATTTCCCGCAATGCTGCATAGTGCATATGCTTCTTCCTCGCTCAGTTCCGTCGTCCTTGTGAGATCATCTATCATCTCTTCCACAGCGATCAAGGCTGCCTTTCGTAAGCTTCTTGATATACCTGTAGTCAGGACACTGATACCCTCTCCAAACGCCGGTATCATAGCTCTGGGATATTTTACGGGCTGATTTTTTATCACACGGAACCTGACTGTTACTTCAGCCCCAGTCTCAATAGCTGTTCCGCAAACTTCACCATCCCCCTGCGCGGCATGTGGGTCACCGAATGAAACCATCGCACCATCAACATTGACAGGCATATACAGTATAGAACCTGCTGTCAAATGCCTGATATCCATATTACCTCCAAATTGCTTGGGTGGAATCATAGGGTATCTGCCTTTTTTGGGCAAAGTTGATACGACGCCGAGAAACGGCCTGACAGGAATTTTTATTCCAGAAAGAAATCTGCTTCTGCTCACGGCGTGAGACAGTCCAATATCCCAGTGAATCAGATAATCACTGAATCTACCTTTCAGTAGACCAAATGTTGGTGAAATAGAAGTCCAACCCCATCTCCATGTGCTAACCTTCACAATTTCAATTACAAGTGTATCATCTTTTGTTACACCCTCAACTCTGATAGGACCAACTGCTGCATCATATTTAGAAGGATCCAGTTTTGCCAGAACAGAGGTATCAGAATCTTCCTTAATCTGCAAAGTTGACGAGTCTGGAATATCTAGGGAAACAAACTCCTCGAGTGGAACGGATTCAATCTCCTTTGCAGTCGAAACCCACTCAAATTGCAGGTTTTTTTCTTCCACCCCTCTTATTTTTATCATTCGTGAGGAACTTTTCTCTTAACTTAAATCTATGCAATAAAATGTGAACAAATTTCTATTTACTCTCATCGCAAACTAAATTTTTGGTTTTTGGCCAAAATTTCTCCTGACCTATGCATAAAAAATATTACATTGATACGCAATCAACCAAGAAGTAAATGAGTACAAAGGGTAAACTACTTGCAGTGTTATTTTTCATATTATTCCTAATAATCCTCCCTTTACAGTTTCTAAGCTCCGCCCTCTCATATTTGGGAAAGAATCTCAGAATATACCTTGTATTTGGCTACTTTGAGAACTATCACATCGTCTTCGTAGGAGTTATTTTACTTCTTATCCTAGGGTACATGGTAGCCAGAAAAACAGTTGGCTCTCACAGAGCATCAATTTCTCTTCTCAGTCTGCTCATAATAGCTGTTGCATCGTTATATGACAACCCGCTGAAATATATAGAGGATGAGATCCTGCTTCTGGCATCGCTTTTTGTGGTCGGCGGCATTTTGATATTTCTTACCGATGGCAGTAGAAAAAAAATACCGTATCTCTTAACAATATTGGGGGCTGTAATCATTTCTTTACTTCTTCCAATCTACTCTCTTGTAATCTTTGGATTTGTTGTTTTCGTTGCTTCTGTTTTCCTTTTTTACAAAACACGTTCAGTGCCAATGAGGCAGAAGACAGTAAAGACTGTGACCCAAAGTAACAGCGAAAGGAATCAGAACAAAGATGGTACTGACAATGCCGCAGTCGCCGTCAAAGATGGTCAGCCTGAGACTTCGGCTCAATTTTCACAGACTCAACCACAAATTCCACAGGTAGTTGAAATCCCGGCGGATCTGGACTCAGTGCCGGCTAATGCACAATGGCCAGGGCAGAGTGATTATTCGCGTGCTATGCAGAATCTGCCTTTCAGCATTTCACCGAATTATCCAGAGTTGCTGTCTTCCTCGGTTGTACCCAATCCCTTTGTAAATATACCAGGCAATGTCGTTTACTCATCTGGAAATTATGGAACAATATTCAAGCTGCAGAACAGCTCTTCCGTTCATGCCTTAAAGTGCTTTACTAGGAGCAAACCCGATCTGAGCAGGAGGTACTATATAATTTCAAAATCTTTAAGTGCGTTTGATGGAGGCGGCATATTCGTCAACTTCAACTATCTTCCCAAATCCATTCGTACCCTGAAGAACCCGGCCGTATATTTTCCATCGCTTCTAATGCAGTGGATTGATGGCCAGAATCTCAATACCTACATATCTGAACATCTGGATTCTGCAAAGAAGTTACAGGAACTAGCCAAGAATTTTCTCTCGGTTGCCTTAAAAATGCACTCAGCTGGAATAGCGCACGGTGATCTTTCAGGCGACAACATACTGGTGAGTGAAAACGGTTCAGTTTTTCTTGTAGATTATGATGGAATGTTTGTTCCAGCTCTCAAAGGGCTGAAAGCAACAGAAAACGGCCATGATAATTTTCAGCATCCGGGAAGGAACCTTGACTCATTTTCCTCTAATCTTGACAACTTTTCTGTTCTGGTCATTTATCTCTCGATTCTTGCCGTAAGCTATGATAAAACATTCTGGGCTAAATACAACAAGAATGATCAGGACTGCCTGATCTTCAGAAGAAGTGACTTCACCGATCCTTCAGGTTCAGGGGTACTTTCGGAATTACTTCAGATACGCGGTAGAATAAAAAAACTTACCAGCCTGCTTATAGAGGCACTCTCTCACGATCCATTATGGGATGGAATCAACCCTGAAAATATCGCTAAGATACAGAGATGAATACAATTGTAACATCGTCATTTCTCATTTTGCCGCTTGATATAAGCGACCCAATAAACGAATCCCAGTTGTCTGCATTTTCCAGAATAGTAACCCAAGGTTTCTCTGTCTTGTTCTGCAGTATCCATTTTGAGATTGCATCTGTAGCAAGTATCAGTGTATCTCCATCCTTGAGCCTGCCGTATTTGACCTCCATCCCAGGTACCTCGACGTCCTTGCTCAATCCAATCGGGTAACCATGCCCGCTCCACATCAATCTTGGTGTGAAATTAAGATCCCGGTAATCGGAATATGGAAATGATTCCATCTTGGAACCACTCACGTGGAATATGCATGAGTCACCTATAGTAATGCATCTGTATCTTTTCTGCCCCACCGTCTCTATCTGGATACCAAGGAAAGTTGAATATGATCCCAGAATTGCCTTGTTCTTCTGGAACCATGGGAGCGCTTCCCACGCGATGCTTCCATACCATTCTTTCCTGGCCCGATCAAGAATGTGTTTCATTGCCTCCCGATCATTCATTTCCAGGCTGGGAGGATCGTCTGTAAAAGTTTTTACAAGCGCTTTGGCCCAGACCTTGGAAAAACTGGACTCAGTAGCACCGTCTGCTATTGCAAAAGCACCCTTCTCAGGGAGCAGAGAGAAAGCATCCTCATACTCCTCTGCCCTGTATCCGGACTTCTGTCTGTGAAATTCTCTGACCGAGAGCAACTATTGCATCTGCCCCTGTGGTCCGCGGGTCCCGATATCAATGAATTCAACCAGCTGTTCCAGCTGAGCGTTGAATACATATGCCCTTGCATTGTCTTTCATGTCAATCTGCATTTCTCTTGCGTATCCCACGTACTGCGATGGAAGGACGCTTGATATTGAATACAGTGATTTGGCATATTTATCATCAGGAAGCTGCAAATCGTCACTTGGGAACGCTATTGGTGTAGCAGGATTTGAAGAAAGGTGGCAGTTCCAGATCAAAGTGGTACCATCGGATGTCCTGAGCTCAAGAATCTCCTCGGCAATCTCCTCCGGGTCTCCATCAGTTGCCTGGCCGTCTGTTATGTTAATCAGGATCGGTGGATATGATGCGGGGTGATCCTCAACCCATTCGTGTATTATATCCTTGGCCATTGACAGTGCCTTGCACATTGGCGTGTCTCCGTTTGCAACCGGTTCGAACCAGACTCCGAAATCGTAATCTACTTCAATATTGCCTCCTGATCCATCAGGTACCTTCATCTTCCTTTTTTCAGTCTTAAGAGGATTAGCTGCCAGTTCTGATATTGGGTGAACTTTTTCGCCTTTAAGAATAGAATCAGCCTTTCCAGTTACAAAACCATAGCCAATGACCCCAATGTAAAAATAATCCCTGATGCCATCACTTTTAGTGCATCTGAGAACAAAATCGCCTATCTGTCTGTTAATTGCGTCCGACGCTTCCTGTGCTTTGGATCTCTGTCCCCCTGGGAGTTTATGACTCATAGATCTGGACTGATCAATCAAAAACAATATTAGGGAGGGATTTGTTCTGCTTATCTCTGCTTCGTATGCCATAAGTCTTTAACGTCATTTATGTTATAAATATTTCTGAACTCCATATCATCTTGCCAGGAAGCATATATCCTATCAGATATCTTTAAGGCTTTTACTGTTTCCCCTGACCTTGAGAAATAATGGGCACGATAAAGAGGTTCCACAACCCTGTAAAATCCAATCCTTCTAAAAATTCTGGAGCTACAGATACTATTTAAGCTTCTGAAAATTGGTGCTATATCACTCAGTTTAAAATCCACTGATACAGCTGCAAGGTCTAGGGCAATATCTCCAATCGATGCGTCTGACCAGTCTATTATTCCAGAGATATTATTCATGTTGTGAGTTATTAAAACGTTATTTCTGTAGAGGTCTCCATGTATTAACCTGATCTCCTTCTCATCAATATCTGAAAGTATATCTGAAGCCAATTCTTCCAAAGAATTGAAGAACTCTAAGGGAATATATTTGCTGAGATTTATTGAAAACGAACGGATCAATTCGATCTCATGATTAAGCCAATTCTCTCTTGAATATACTGAAATCCCAGTTTTGCTGCATTCAGTGGGACCTATTTTCCACATGTATGAAAATAAGGTGACAAAATCATTGACCAGGGAACCTGAAATTCTCTTTGCCGAATTTAACGGAACACCGTCAATTATTCTGTATCCTCCAAAAATATCTTCTTTATTTACAATAAATGTGTATCTTGGAATCTTGAATGGAAAATCATTTAGAAAACTCAATAGATTAATTTCTGTCAATATTTTCGGTTGCTGATCTTTATCTTTTGGAAACCTGAAGACGAACTGTCGGTTTACGATCAAAACATAGTTATCCCATCCAGTGTCAATGAGAACTGAACTTTCAATGTTTAAGTCAGGGAAATACTTCAGAATTCTACTCTTAAGGCTCTGTGCGATGGATCCTCTTATATCCGACATTTCAACGCCTCCTCTTTAAGCGGCTCAAAAGTATGGTCATCAACCCATGACGAACAAAAAGTTTTTTCGATATCATTTAAGAAGCAAGAACATATAATGCAAAAAGGTTTAATCTTTGTCAAAAGAATTCCGCAAACCGCTTAGTTTGCATTTCGGGGACGTTTAAGTTGAGATCGAAATCTTTACGTTTGGTGCGGTCTAAATCCAAAAAATCAAGTGCAGAGCGAAATGAGATCATTATCGAATCAAGCGAAGGAATTAAAATATTAGAAGAACTACTTTCTCTCAATAAGATCAGTGAAATACGGGAAAAAATTCATCTTATCCATAAAGATCTTGAATTTTATGGTCAAAAGGATAGAACTAAAGACACAAAAGACCAGAAATATGTGGCTCTGGATTTCTTCAAACTATATCTCGATAAGGCCAGTGCTTCATATACAGCTGAAAGGGCAAAATATTATCTGAACACCCTTAAAAAAGCACTGTCTGAAAAGAGAACGTCTAAAGTTAACGATATTAACCTAAACAGATGGAAGAGTTATCACGATATCAGGACTGATAGTCTATGGATTTCAAACAGCAGGGCCAGCCCTCCCGAAAACCTCGCCTGGTATTGGGGAAATTTCATACCTGAAATACCAAGGCAGTTTCTGATGCGGTATACTAAAGAAAACGACTGGGTTCTTGACCCCTTTGCCGGAAGCGGAACCACACTTTTTGAGGCTGCAAGGATGCGCAGAAATGCCATAGGAATTGAATTAAACAGTAAAGTAGTGAATAAAGTAGCTGCCAAAGCGAAGGAATTTGGCATTAAAAACGGTGTAGTGACAGAACTTCACCAGGGGGATTCACTTAGCATTGATTTCCGCTATTTACTTGGATCGCATAAAATCAAAACAGTTCAGATTGTTTTCCTGCATCCTCCATACCACGATATTATAAGGTTTAGTGAAGACCCACAGGATCTCTCAAATAGATCCAAAGTGGATGATTTTTTGAACGATCTTAAGAAAATAGGAGAGAAATCCTTCAATATCCTTGATAAAGGGAGATTCATGGTTCTTGTAATTGGTGACAAATATGAATCTAAGAACCTTGTTCCATTAGGTTTTCTGTCAATGAATGCTATGATGCAGGCAGGTTTCAAGATAAAGAGCATAATTGTGAAGAATATAGAGAACAATAAGGGAAAAAGGATGCAGGAAGATCTTTGGAGATTTCGGGCTTTGGCAGGTGGGTTTTATATATTCAAGCATGAATATATATTTTTATTCCAAAAATGAATCTTAATGAGACAAAGGGTGTTTGATCATTTATTTGACATCATCTTTTCCGATTTAATTCACGAACTTTTCATCTTTGACATCTTCTCCATTCCGGTCCAGTTAAAGATCTTGGTCGTGGAAAATGGGTAACAGGTGCCGAATGAGGAAAGCATTCCCGTTCTCTGAATCAGTATCAAGACATGTCATATCCATAAATAATCTCCTGTTGGTATTATAATTGATTCGGGAAAGACACTAAAGAAAGAAAATATATATGTTATCATGAAAAAAGGATAACAAAATCTAACAGATATGATAGCTACCCTAAGGTATATCAGATACATCGTAAGGTAATTTATATTTAAATAAGTCGATAGAGTTAGTCTTCGCGTTTTTCATCCTTATTTCGCGAGCACTGATTGACCCCCATTAGCGTTCCATTCTATTACGCCTTATTTTAAGGGTGTAGAACAACGCTGTGAAACCTATGAACATAAGGATATAAATGAAGATTGCAGCAGTTAACGGACCCGATCTATTTTCAATCTTTGCAGCTTAATACACCGCGACTGAAGGGAAAATTGCGACTATCCCCCCGAAAACAAATCCCAGAAACCCCAGTTGGCCCACTTCTTTGTTGCCCCCGATACTTTCTAAAACATACTTCTAGCAATTAGATCCCTATTAAATTTTTTGTATCAAGCGACATAGTATACCGTTAAACATTTAAACGGTTCTGTAAACTTTAAGGTTTACATACTTTGCAGTTGACCAGAATAATTCATTTATCAGCAAAATCAACTATAACCTAATAATAAAAATGGGGCCGGTCGGGTTTGAACCGACGGCCACCTGGTTATGAGCCAGGCGCTCTGCCAGGCTGAGCTACGGCCCCGCGCCGCTGGTCGGGATCGAACCGACGACCGCCCGGTTAACAGCCGGGTGCTCTACCACTGAGCTACGGCGGCCCTTGGAATTAACGTTATGCTAGACATAATTTTAATTCTTTCCCTTCGTAATTGAGAGTAGCGTACTTCAGAAAAATTGTAAAAAGTGCAAATTAAAGCCTGAATTATGCATTGAAATGAATTTGATATATTTCTCTATAGACATATGTTTCGACAGTCTTTTATATAGGATAATACTTTATTTACTGTTACTTTTACCTCATCATGGATTCTTCAAATCCTTCTAACCTAAAAAAGAAAAGTCCGAAGGGCATGATTATTGCTGTTGTTATTGCAATAATAGTAATAGTTGCTGCTGTCGCGGTAATAGAACTGGATCACAAGAAAACTCCAACTCTTGTAATCCTCGTGGGTAGCGGCAGCATGACGCAGCAATATATCACCATGGTTGCAACAGATTTTGAGAAGCAGAACCCTAACGTTAAGGTTGATGTTACGACAGCCGGGTATTCAGATCTTCTCTCAACAGAGGAAACAGCACTGAAAGATGGCTCTTCAGTTCCGAATATTGTGATGTATTATGCTTCTCAGGCTCCAGCACTGGCACCTTATCTATATAATATTCCAACAAGCACTAATGGTGCTCCAGGAACCATAAACAGTTCAAACTTCATTGAAGGAAATATGTATTCTGGTGGCTACAGTATAGCACCAAATGGGACTATCCTTAAGACAATTGGAATACCAATTCATACTGTAATTGGATATATGCTTGTTTACCAGAATAAGATCTTTGATAACACAACTTTACAGAACGAATTTCAGTCTGAATATCATTTTAGTTTTCAGCCCAGTACATACAAGAACTGGACCGCCCTCTATGATGCAGCAAGTTTTATAAATGCATCCACATCATTTAACGGACACAGTGATCATTACGCTCTGATGTTTCCGGACAGCGCATCTCATTCAATTATCGACGCATTTTATAATGTCGCATACCCTTTCCTGGCCGGTAATGCATCATCAGGTGTTCCTGCAAATTCTTCGCCCAATTACTGGACATACTTCGGCAACCAGAGCGGAAAATTCAACGTCTCATTCAACAACAGCGCAGCTGTCAATGCACTTACAACGTACAAAAGTCTGATTCAATTCGAGCCATCAGTGTCAGTTCAACCCATCGGATACAGTGAGCAGCTGTCATACTTTGAAACAGGTGACTATGCAATTGGTCTTGCATGGTCAAGCTTCTTCCCGGATTACTCAAACAGCTCGATTTCAAGCGTAGCTGGAAATTACAGTGTGGCTCTCTTGCCAGGAGGTTATACTGGTTATTCACCGACTCTACTTGGCATAAACCCAAACTCTCAAAACACATCACTTGCAGTCAAATTTCTTGAATTTGCAACCTCCTCTTCGGAATACGCAAAAGGGATAAGTCAGTTTGATTTTCTTCCAGGAAATGCAAACGGCCTTAAAGCTGCAGAAGGTATGAATGGTTTCGGATGGGTTAATTCATTCCTCAATTATTCAAGTACAATAAACCTCAACTCAAAATATGCTGCCGTGGTAACACAGGTATCTCCACTCTTCAGCACACTTATCCCTGATTTCAACAGTGAGGTATACGATTACTTCACGGGAAAAACCACAGCTTCAAATGCCCTTAGTGTCGCAGCCTATGAATGGGTAAGCACAATCAAGAGTGACAACATACAGCTTTGATCAAGTGTTTCTATGCTTTCGCAAACAAAGAAACAGGCGATCATTCTAGTACTTCCAGCTTTAATTTATTTTTTAATTTTTGCACTTTATCCAATGGTTGAAAATTTTATTCTAACTTTTCAAACCGAAACACTTAACGGAAGTTATGTGTGGAGTGGCTTTACGAATTATTTTCAGGTTTTCAAGATACCTCATCTGGCCCAGATATTTGAAAATACTGTAATATATACGCTTGCAGTTCCATTCATAGATATAATTCTTGCAATACCTCTTGCATCTTTTATGAGGCGGCTCAATAAGCCATTTCTTCTCCCGGTTATTCTTCTGTCAGCTTTCATACCTCTTGTAACAGCCGCTGTTATGTGGGTTTTCATGTTAAACCCAATATATGGCTTTATCTACTACATCGATAAGGTCGATCTATTCACAACACCCTGGAGCATTGTTCTGATAGATGTCTGGAGCAGTCTTCCACTTGCAACACTAATCATATATTCAGGTCTTAAAGCGATTCCTCCGCACATCGAGGAAGCCGCCCATATGGACGGTCTTATAGGCTTCAGAAAATTAGCACGTGTCGATCTTCCGTATATCAAGGCGAGCATACTGTCTGCGACTGTGCTTATGATTCTATACGGTTCTTTCACGTTTGACCCAATATACATTGCCAAGACTGTTTCACCTCCCTTTGCCACGCTGGATGTAGCTTATTTTTCCTACAACCTCTTCTTTACGGGTGAGGGCGGCCAGGCTGCAGTTCTGATGGTTATAATGACTCTCATTTCTACGTTAATTTCAATATTGTTTGTGAAACTGACCTTAAGCGAAAAGAGAATGAGAACAAGGTTTAATTTCAGATTTCTACCTAACCGGGAATTGCCTAAACCTGTTGCTGCACTACTTACCTCTTTATACCTGATATTTTTTCTGCTTCCTTTCGCCTGGCTTATTCTGGAATCTTTCAAAACACCCAAAGAGATAATCGCAATTCCACCGGCTATAATACCTTCTGTTATAACATTCTCTGACTATCTTTACAGTTTTATCGTTGGCGAACCATACTTCATAACAAGCGTGATCGTTTCACTTGGGACTGCTGTTCTTGTATTCATTATTGGTGCACCCGCCGCCTACTCTATATCAAGACACCGTACAGGTGGATTGAAAATAATCGCTTTCATACTATTTGTTTATTCTCTTCCAACAGTAATATTCCTGATCCCTGTTCATAACCTTGTCCAGTCAGTAGGTCTTATCAATGGCTGGCTTGGGTTGATCATTGCATATCCCGTTTTTGTGTTGCCGATAACCATATGGCTCCTCTACAATTTCTATGCAACATTTCCAAAACATCTCGACGAAGCTGCAAACATAGATGGAATGAACGTCTATTCATCTTTTTACCGTGTAATACTAAGGTTAAGTGGAGACGGCATATCTGTTACATTGCTGTACTCATTCATTATATCATGGGGCGCACTTATATTTCCGCTGGCTCTTACTTATTCACAATTCAATATGAATTTTCTTGCACCTTTTGGAGCACAGACCGTAACTATATTTATAGGTGGAACAATCGGTCATGAGGCTTTTAACTATGGTGTTTTGTCTGCAGCAAGTGTCATAAGCCTGATACCCTCAATCATACTGATCTATTTTACAAGAAGGAGAATAGATAAACTTTGGCGAGTTGGGGGTACCATAGGATGACATCACTATTTGAAATGCATGACATCGAAAAGAGGTTTGGCAATTTTATCGCTCTTTCATTCCAGGACCTACAGTTCAGTGAGAATACCTATGCAGTTGTCCTGGGGCCTTCTGGGTCTGGAAAGACAACGCTTCTCAGAATCGCCGCTGGGTTGGAGACGCCAGACAAGGGTAAAGTTGTCATCGGCGGGAAAGATGTGACTGATCTACCATCCTGGAAGCGGAAAGTAGGGCTTGTATTCCAGAATTATGCGTTATATCCTCATCTTACGGTATACGATAATATTGCGATGCCACTTACAGTGGAACACTACAAGGATGAATACATAAGATCCCAGGTAAGCAATCTTCTCAGAATAATGGAACTTGAATCTCAGGAAGGAAAAATGCCGAAGCAGCTCAGTGGGGGGCAGCAGCAACGAGTTGCTCTTGCAAGGGCACTTGTAAAGAGCCCTAAAATTCTCCTGATGGACGAGCCCCTTTCAAATCTGGATACCAGGGTAAGGATCGATCTCAGGGATTATCTTAAGGAGACGCAGCGAAAATCAGGTATAACAGCCATTCATGTCACACATGATCAGGACGAGGCAATGGCTCTCGGGGATACCATAGTTATTTTGAATAATTCCAGGATCGTGCAGACTGGAACACCGTCTGAAATTTACCGTAAACCCGTCAACGAGTTTGCAGCCAGTTTTTTGGGCGGCCTCAACCTTATCTCTGCGAACTTTGTCGAGGATATGGAAATAAACATGGATTTTGATACGCTTGGTGTTCGTACGGAGGACGTTTCAGTTACAGACGATTTGCAGTCTTCTGATCTGAAAGCTTATGTTACGAACATACAGTTTCTCGGCTATGGCTATCTTGTGACCATGGATCTAAATGGCACCAGGATAAGGGCAAGGGTACAGGCAATAGATTCCAGTATCATAGGATCACAGATAGGTATATCATTAGACCGCAGTAAGCTGCTGTTTTTTAGAAATGGCATGAGGGTTGAGAATCCGATACTGAAAGAGAAATTACTCAAATAGATGAACCATATTAGATCCTGCACCATGAAATTATCCAGTCCGAAAGATCTGAAATGGATTGCCCTGAAACCCTCGACCCTCTTTTGTCAACGTTAAATGGATTTATAAATGCCGTATCCCAATTCATCCTGAGCGCAGGCTGAATATCATTAATATAATGGTCACCAACGCTCAGCACCTTCAGATTGGAAGGATCTGTTCCCGGTGCAATTGAAGAAACAAGTTCAATTAAACCATCAGGTTTCCTAGCACTGAATCTCACGTAATCAAAGTATCTCCACAGATCCAGACGGTCCAGGTATCCCTTAACATATTCCTCAGGTGAATTCGATGCAAGTGCTGTTGTACACTGCGAGTGAACTTCTTTCAGAAGATCGATTACTTTTTCAGAAAGATCCCCTTTGTGAATATTAAGTATCATGTTTTTCCTAGTTTGATGAAATGCATTTTCAAACAGTCCCTTATCAGAATATCTCAATGAAATCCTGTTCAAAAGATCCCATCCATCCTCTCCAATAAACGGTATCTTCCCATTGAAAGAACTGTTGACCTCTTCCAGAAAAGCATTTGCGTCTGACGGTTCAAGGTTATCGGCGATGATGTTTGCACAGTAGATATAATGTGAAATACCTGACGTTAATGTCCCATCAAAATCAAAAACTACAATTTTTTTCACGGCTCCAGATATCCAGGAAAAATATAAATTATGATTGAATATAATATCTTGAATTCTCAGTAACCTCTGCTATTTCATTCCGTGGATTCAACCACCTTTCCGGATGGGCTTGGAATTATTCTCATTTTACCATTAAACTTTTTTTCGAGTTCAGATCCGCGATTTAATCTATCCAGGAATATTGCAAGTGCAGCAACCTCACTATGAGGCTGGTTTGTGATTGAAACATTAAAATCTGCAAGCCCATAAATTTCTCCCGGAACCTTTTCCGCTCCGACTATGATCACCATGTCAGGGTTTTTTAAATAAGCCTCCTCTATCTTCTCTATGCAGGTGTTAAGGTTCATACCATACATCGTAAGATGTATCTTTACGGATCCTGTTTCCTTTAGATAGGATCGCCAGTTGACGCCAGATTTAACACTGAACGAACCCCCAAATCTCTCTGTCACTCCGTTAACAGTGGATTCAAGTTCCGAATCCTTGAAATCTACCAGCACTCTATCCGCCAGAAAAGCTCTAGCAGTAAGGCAGATATGAGTTGTGATCCTTTTGTCCCTAGCAGGTCTGTGTCCGATTCTCAGGACAGTTATCATCTTTCTTCACAGCTATTCCTGAACAAGATCGATCTTGAAACCTTTAATGGTTAGATCGGAAGATCTCTTTATCAGTCCCCTCAATAATGTTTGAGAAAACTGAAGTTTTTCAGCCACATCACCGAGGAAAACACCCTCTCCCGGGACAATCATTTCCTTGATCTTTGCCTCATATTCCTCAAGCTTCTTCTCGCTCATTGTCGTTGCGTAAATTATGTCTGCAAGTTCTTCCATTCCACCTATAAGATTGATCTGGACGTTTGTGTAATATGTATGATAAGCTTTTTCTGGTCCATTTTCGCTGGTCACCCACTGGCTTTCGGTCATCTTTATCTTGTCAAGATAATGAAGTGCTCTCTTGCCCTCCATGCCGTATTTTTCCTCAATTTTAGGTATTGTAATCCAGCCGGTTGCAAGATCAATAAGAAGTTTCCTTTTCACCTCAGAATCTGCAGCATGGAAAATGGAAACAAGCTCTCCAACATCATTGACAACCTTTATCCTGCTGACCATCTTTCCGGTATCGCAAGATCAGATATAATTATTCTTGAAAGTTACTTGCGTCTCGCACGGATCTCCTGCAGAAGCATTTTGTCATATTCAATTGAGAACTTTATTTTTGCATTTCTCAGGATTTTGGCAACCTCTTCCGTCAGATCCCTGATGTTCTCTGAAAGGAGCCCTCTGTATATGATCATCTCTTTCCTGTCCATTGGAAAAAGTAACCTGTTTTTTGCCCCCTCCTTGATGTATCCAAAAGGTTTCTTGTTGTTCCTTATCTCCTCAAGATTAAGATAAAGATTAGCCTGGTCATACTGTACCTCTTCCACTGTCGGCCTAGCATCCTTGGAGAAAATTTCCCAGATCTCGGGAAACACTTTTTCAAGTTCCTTCCACTCGAAATTGTTTGGAAATATGATGTGTCCGCTCCAGTTCTTCACGTATTCATGAAGGTTCACACCCTAAATAATTTAACGAATCTGTCAGTCTGTAATTAAGTTCAGGATCGATTTTCAAGTAACACAAGGAAAAGTACTGAAGCCAAACGGTTTTTTCATCCACTGAAAAAGTTTGTGATGTAAGGTTAATTAGGGATCTAAGTATTCCAGCAGACAGGGTGTCGTAGTCACACCTAATAGCCCTGTGGTGTAGTGGCCAAGCATTACGGGCTCTGGACCCGTCGACGGCAGTTCGAATCTGCCCGGGGCTATCTTCATTTCACGTGTTGCAGAGATAACCAGAACGTGAAAACTCTTTTAGTGTGCAGCCTATTCACTTTTATGCCTGATGAAGAAAATCCATATGAGCAGTATTGTGAGCTTGTAGAAGCACATCTTCCACTTGATCATCCCTATTTCTCATTCCTATCTGAGGTTAGGCTTTCAGAATCCTTTCTTGGTCTGGCAGTATCAACCGGAAAGCAATTGAACGAAACGCGATCAATACTTGATATGCTCGATACCATTGTATCCGGAATAGAGGACCCTAACGTCAGGCTCAGCGATCAGAACAGAAAGATGCTTAACCACGCTGATGAAGTATGGCTGGATCTCAAGGAAAAACTGAGTACAGGGGATCAGAGAGCAGCAAATCTTCTGGCAGCGAGTGCACACATGAGAAATGCGTCGTCCATGCTTCTTAAATGTTCAAAAATGGAAAATTTTGAGAATAAAATAGATCCTTATACTATAAAATATTTAAAAAAGCTCAGTGTGCATACATACAGAGAAGCAATCGGGCACGTTATGCTTTAGCCTTTTCCTTCAGGTAATCGGCAAAACTCATTGGATCTTTTACGCTTCTGTATAGAGATGTATTTTCCCTGTAATAGTTAAGCGTAAGATCCATAAGTCTCCAATCAGGTATATCAACCTTTTCAGCCATTTTTGCCACAAGTTTCGGTGTCTTTTTCTTATTTTCAACACCCTTCACAGGTCTACCGCCTATTATGCTCCTTGCAAGGTTCACGGCCCCGCTCAAGGAAATATCCTCCTTTGAGCAGACATAAATCGTTCCCTTGTAAGTAAGGAACGACTGCAACACCTTCACAAGATCCGCTATGCTTACAGGAGCCAGAGACTTACCTGCTGGCATCTTGTGTATCTTAGATCTTGCAATCTTAAGGATTTCGCCCGTGATCCGGTCTCCATCTCCGAAAATATTTGATAATTTAATCGTGAGGCTTTCCTTCGCCAGATTCACGTTGTCCTCCGTGATTCTTCTTAACCTGAAATACTCAGAGCTCCCATAATCCGTGTTTATGGCGGAGAAAAATATCAGCTTCTGACCTGTATCCTGTTTCCTGATCACATCAACAACTGCCTTTATTCCCTTCAATGTCACATCGTCATGTGTCTGCTGCGGATCATTGAATATTCCTGCTGAATAGACTATCATATCGAATTGCTTAACGGCATCTTGGAGTTTTTCAGTTTCAACAACGCTGCCAGTAATGTGTTCGATCCCTTTTTTGTTAAGAACTTCATTTTCATGCCTGGAATAGTACACAACTTTCTCAGCGTCAAGTGACATCGCAACATTGCTGCCAATGAAACCCGAGCCGCCAATTACAATAGCCTTCATGTCAAGTGTATGCGCGGTAAACTGATATAATTTTCTAGTTGGAACTAACTGCAGGATTAATATTATAAACGGTTAAAGAATCTACATAGGGTTTTCATGAAGCATAAAGGACGAAAAGTATACATGGTTTCCGGGGGCGTAACAAAATTTGCAAAGGCGACACCGGAAATGGATTTTAGACTGCGTGTGAAGAAGGCATTTGACTATGCTATGAATGACGTCGGACTTGAACTGAGTGACATCGACGGTTCCGTAGCTTCATATTTTTCAGATCATTTTCAAAGGCAGCTCATGTCAGGCATCATGGTCCAGGATTATCTGGGTCTAACACCAAAACCCAGTAAAAGGGTCGAAGGTGGAGGGGCCACCGGTGGCCTTTCATTCCAGACAGGTTATGAGGAGGTCGCTTCCGGAAGGATGGACACGTGTGTTGTTTACGGCTTTGAATCAATGTCGCATGTTAATACTTGGAAGGGAAATGAATTCATTGCCCTTGCAAGCGATACTAATTTCGATTATCCTGTTGGCGGGTTCTATACTGGATATTATGCCATGATGGCTGTCAGGCATATGCATGAATTCGGAACTACTGTTGAGCAACTTGCGAAAGTCTCAATCAAGAATCACGAAAATGCCCTTCACAATCCATATGCTCAGAGCCCAATGAAGCTTACAATAGAGGACGTAAGGAAATCACCTATGGTTTCATATCCACTTACAAGACTTGATGTTTGCGCCATGTCAGATGGTGCTGCCGTTGCAATACTTGCATCTGAGGAAAAGGCGTTTGAGATAACGAAGCACCCGATTGAAATAACAGGCATCGGTACCGGAACGGATACTATGAGACTTGCGGACAGGCCGTTTGGCAAGGTTCCACTTCTTCCAAATGAGAAGCCGTCGGACTACAAAGATCTGAAATACCCCGGAATTCATTCATTCAGAGCGGGAAGATCTGCAGCAAAGGAGGCATATGAGGCAGCCGGCATAACAGACCCGCTTAATGAGATTGATGCAATAGAGCTGCACGATGCATATACATCATCTGAAATACAGACCTATGAGGATCTTGGGCTCTGTAAATACGGGGAGGGCGGGCAGTTCATAGATGAGGGGAAACCCAAACTTAATGGAAAGATTCCGGTCAACTTCTCAGGCGGGCTGCTAGCATGCGGCCACCCGGTTGGAGCTACAGGAATAATGCAGGGGGTCTTCATGTTCTGGCAGCTTCAGAAGACAATTAAGAAACACTTCAAGGATGACAAGCTGCAGCTGAACAATCCAAAACGCGGTCTGATTCACAGCCATGCAGGTACCGGTACATATGTAACTGTTTCCATTATGGAGGTGCCAAAATGACGATAAACCCCGATGCAAAGATGGAAGAGAGCCAGTCTGGAACTGAAGTTTACCAGATAGATCCACTTGTTGTCAAATCAACGTATTCTATTGATTATATTCACAGTTATGCACAGGACTCGGAGTTCTTCAGGGCACTTGGCAAAAAGAAGCTGATGGGAAGCAGGTGCAAAAAATGTGGTTACGGATATGGAACGCCAAGGTCTCACTGCATGATGTGCGGGGCTGAAACCGAGTGGATAGAGTTGCCTAAGACTGGAAAGATACATTCGTATACAACTTGCTACTTTGGCAGTGAAGTTTTCCTTCCACAAACCCCATTCAACTTGATAATGGTTGAATTCGAGGGCATTGATTCTCTCTTCATGGCGAGGCTTATCGGCGCAGACCAGGATGATATGTATGTCGGTATGCCTGTGATTGCGAAATTCAAGCGACTGCAATCCTTCAGTCCTACGGATGTTTATTTTGTCCCGGCGAAGGGCTCAGGAAGGAATAACCAGAAAGGGAAGAAAAAGAGATAAATGGTCGAAAAGAGGGAAGCATTTTCCAACCGTGACAGAAATGTTTTCCTTATAACTGCGGAAAGGGGCATCGATCGCGGTGCCCTAATTTCGCGGTATAGCAGGACTGCATCACTTGACATCAGAGAGGTTTACGATAAAGAATTTGCTGCGAACTCTGAAAGGGGACCTGATTTTTACAGGCGGGTGTTCAGTGATTATGGCGATGAATCTGTAGCGGAGCTGGTTTATGCCCAGGTTGGAGTACAGGGCGTTTCAAACATCGTAAGCAAGATGATGGAAGATCTGCGCATAGGTCTTTCCTTTATCGAAAAATCCTCTAGGTATGTAAGATATGACAAAAAAGTGAACGGAAAATATCTGTATCTGTCACCGGAAGATACTGGAATAAGTGAAAACCTGCAGGCAGAATATGACGATCTCTGCAGGGATCTTTTTACCTTCTACTCAGGGTGTTATAATAAAGTTTACGAATATTTTGAAAAAACCAACCCGATTCAGAACTGTGCATTTACCAACAGGAAAGACTCATCTGAAATCTTATATTCAGATCTTTCCGCGGACGAAAAAGTGCTTGCACAAAAGGCCTATGCCAGTGCTGTCAGGGCGAGGGCTCTTGACGACATAAGATATATACTTCCTGCCTCAACACTCACAAATCTTGGAATATCGGGAAATGCAAGGGCATTCATTCATCTGGTATCGAAAATGAAGGCAACCGGTTTGAATGAAGCTGGGAAGCTGGCAGATGATATTTATAACGAACTTCTTCCGGAATTTCCGGAGATAATAAATGCAGCAACTTCGGATTATGGAAGATCAAACATAGATTTCATGAGGGAAAGAGAATCTTTCAGACCTAATCCGCAATCAAATCAACACGATAATGTTGAATTGATTTCATTTAACAGTGAAGAAGAAGAGTTGAGGAAGATCGGAGTGGCGTATTCTATCAAAACTGGATCAACCTCCATGAACAAGGATGATGTAATTTCATTCATAAATAAACAGGCTGCTATGCGAAAGAACAGAAGGAACAAACCACCAAGGGAGTTTGAGGTACCGGTCTATAATTTCGTGATTTCAACCAATTACGGTGCCTTCAGGGATCTTCAGAGACACAGAATGATGACGATAATAAGGGGATTTTTGAACCCAAAAAGTGGGTATGACATTCCAGTATCGATCCAGCACGATGAAAACCTTCTTTCTGATTTTAAATTACTTATGGAAAGAACTGCAACCCTATGGGATAAAATTTCAGCAAAGAACGGATACGCTATAGCTCAGTATGTGATACCTTATGCATACAGATATCCCATTTATGTATCAATCAATCTAAAAGAAGCATGTTATCTGACAGAACTCCGGTCAACACCTCAGGCACATTTTGATTTAAGAAAGATATCAGCATCCATCTATGACTCTATAAAAGCGGTGCACCCCAACCTGTCAAATATTTTCAGATTCGTAGACAAGACTGACTATCCACTTGGAAGAATATTCGCTGAATTTAGGAAGGAGAAGAAGACGTCATGATTACTATATTTCTGATGCATGTGACAGATTAATCTTCCACTCAGGGAAACTGCCCGCAAGTTCTGCAATTATGCCATGGAACTCATTTGCAACGCAACTAGGGACAATCATACCCATTGTGAAATTCTTTCCAATCATGCTGTGAAGCATGCCAAGTATTGCTACCAGTTTTTCAGTGGTTCTGTCGAAAACATATGAGACAAGAGGGTTCTTGAATGTCATCTCATATATTCTGTCCCTGTCAGAAATAGAAGTCAGTTCTCTGGGGCGGCTTATAAGGTTGCTCTTTTCGTAATAAACAGCCTGAATATTGTCGTTGAGTAGATATTTCACCTCGCGGTACCAGTTATTACCGAAAGTCGCTATAACGTAGTCACCCTTTATGTCCATCGAAGACGGCGGGACCGACATTGTTAATTCGTAGTAATTCAACTGGAAATTCTTTGGTAAAAAATCTCTGTAATGTTTCAGTGCAGCATTTTCAGTCATCAGGTTAACCTGGAACAGTGAAAGTTTCTTCGGTGCCAGCAGAATAGCTGATACTTTCTGCTGATCGCTGTCATGATACCTGAATATTATTGTCCTTTTCCCACCATGCACAATTACAACATCTATTACCACAGAGGATATGGAAATCAGTGACTGGAACAATTCAACTGTTTCCGGATCGGCTACGTCCCATTTTCCAAGAAATGATTCTTCAGTTTCTTTCAGATTCAGCGACCTTATATCCTTCAGTGCAGATTCTGATAATTCCTGATTCTTCGGTATATTTGTAATAACAAATGCGCTCTTATCCTTCACTCTCAGCTTAGCCACGCCGTAGAAATCATACTCTCCAGATAGTACCACAAGTTTGTCCCCATCCCTGAATGAAATAGAACAAATTCTGTTCAGAAGAGAATTGACATCGTTTATAATCATACCCAATAATCATTAAGAAGTATGAATACTTTCATTGTTATTTCAGCGGTTTATAAGAGATACTTTCATGATAGACGGAACAGCCATCTTTGACAAACAGAGAGATTCCATTGAGTCCTGATAGCACTTGATAAACTAACTGACCGTTTTTACCGATCTATATATCACAAAATTTTACATTTTCCCCAATATTTTTATTACCGTCACTTATAATCCTGCGCCTCTGTTAAGATAAAAGTTTATATTGAAGAACATATTTATGTGTCAAAATTGAGGTGCAAAATAAAATGTTATCAGGTCAAATGCCTATTCTAATACTAAAAGAGGGTACGCAGAGAGAGCAGGGCAAAAATGCCCAGAAGTCAAACATCGAAGCGGCAAAGGCTATTGCCGATGCAATTAGGACCACACTTGGCCCAAAAGGTATGGACAAGATGCTGGTGGATTCGATTGGAGACATTGTCATATCAAATGATGGTGCAACCATTCTGAAAGAGATGGACGTGGACCACCCAACTGCAAAGATGATTGTTGAGGTTGCAAAGGCTCAGGATGTTTCAGTCGGAGATGGAACCACAAGCGCCGTTGTTCTGGCTGGTGAATTCCTGAAGCAGGCAGAATCTTTGCTTGAACAGGGTGTCCACTCAACTGTAATCACCAATGGATACCGCCTTGCAATGAACGAGGTAAAAAAATATCTTGATGAACTTGCAATCAAAGCAGACGATGAAAAATCGCTTATCAGGGTCGCTGAGACATCACTTTCAGGCAAAAACGCCGGTTTTTCAAATTCTGTTCTTTCAGAATTGGTTGTAAAAGCAGTAAATCTTGTTGCTGAAGAGCGCAATGGCAAAATAACAGTCGATTCATCCAACATAAAGGTTGACAAGAAAAATGGAGGCAGCGTCAACGACACTCAGCTAATTAATGGTCTTGTTATAGACAAGGAAAGAGTTCATCCCAAGATGCCTAATATTGTGAACAACGCTAAGATTGCGCTTGTAGATTCAGCTCTTGAGATCAAGAAGACTGAGATAGAGGCAAAAGTCCAGATAACCGATCCATCAAAGATACATGAGTTCCTTGACCAGGAATCTGACACATTCAAGAAGATGGTCGAGAAGGTCAAGAAGAGCGGTGCCAATGTTTTAATGTCCCAGAAGGGAATTGATGACCTAGCTCAGCATTACCTTGCAAAAGAGGGCATTTACGCTGTCAGGAGAGTAAAAAAGAGCGACATGGAGAAACTTGCAAAAGCAACCGGTGCAACGATAGTCACAAACCTAGACGATCTTAATGAAAAATCGCTTGGTAAAGCTGATAAAGTAGAGGAAAAGAAGATTGGCGATGACAGGATGACATTTGTGACAGGCTGTGCGAACCCTAAGGCAGTCAGCATTCTTATCAGGGGTGCAACTGATCACGTTGTATCGGAAATAGAGAGAAGTCTCAATGATGCAATAAGGGTTGTATCAATAACCAAAGAAGATGCAAAAGTGCTCCCCGGGGGAGGGGCAATTGAGGCAGAACTTGCTTCAAGAATCAGAGGCTTTGCAAATAAGGTTGGCGGCAGGGAGCAACTTGCCATTGAGGCTTTTGCAAGAGCCCTTGAGGTTATACCCAGAACGCTCGCCGAAAACGCTGGAATGGATCCGATAAACACACTCATACAGCTAAAAGCTGAACATGAAAAAGGAAACAAGAACTTTGGAATTGATGTAGAGGGAAATAAGATAAGCGACTCTATAAAACGTGGTGTTTTCGATCCACTTAAAGTGAAGAAGCACGCATTCGAGGGGGCACTTGAGGTTGCTACCATGATCCTGAGAATCGATGATGTAATCGCAAGCAAGAAATCAAGTGGCGGCGAGTCACCCGGCGGAGGAATGCCGGGCGGTGGCGCAGGTGGAATGGGTGGCATGGGAGGCATGCCTCCATACTGATCCCCTGTGATGACTTTGCCTTTATAATCAAACACGCAACAGTTTCCAATTTCCATTTTTATTCTTTTCTCACTGATATAAGTGATGATTATCCTTTAAACATGAAATAAATTCTGTTTTTTTCTTCGCGATATTTTCTACTTCAGGATATATCAGTCAAGGAAGTTTATTAAATATTCCTGCGATGTCGTGCAGGTGAGCAATTGAACCTATATGAATATCAGGGAAAGAATCTCTTTGGTACTTATGGAATACCCATACCCAACGGATATGTTGTTTCTAATATAAGTGAAGTTAAGCCTTTCATTAAGCCAGTCGTGGTAAAATCGCAAATACTTCTCGGTGGTAGGGGAAAATCCGGTGGTATTAAATTTGCAAAAAAGCCTGAAGAACTGAATCCAGCTGTGAAAGAGCTCTTGGGTGCTAAAATAAGGGACCTGAAAGTAACCAAGGTACTGGTCGAGGATATGATAAACATAAAGCATGAGTACTACGTTAGCATAGCCCTTAACAGGTCTGAGAGAAAGCCAGTCCTTATCGCAAGCCCCAGCGGAGGGGTAGAGATTGAGTCTGTCCCGGATGACAAGATTATAAGAAAAAATATTGATCCACTTCTCGGATATTCATCATTCATAACCAAGGAACTTTCGTCATTCATGCAGTTTGATAAGGATCTTTCAGCACAGTTTGATTCCATCCTGAGAAAGATGTACAAGCTTTTCAACGAGTACGATTGTGAGCTGGTTGAGATAAACCCTCTTGTGCTGACGGCTGAAGGTAAATTAATCGCTGCAGATTCAAAGGTCGTCGTAGACAATGACTCGTTATTCAGACACAAGGATCTTTCCCTCGAGGATCCGGAAAAGACCCCTCTTGAAAAAGAGGCACAGGAAAAGGGATATGCTTTTGTGGAGCTGGATGGTAAAATAGGTGTTATAGCCAATGGGGCCGGTCTGACAATGGCAACCCTTGATGCACTTACGCTTCATAATGGTAAACCAAGGAATTTCCTCGATCTCGGTGGAACAGATTCCACAGAGATTGTAGTTAATGCCTTTGATCTTGTGTTAAAGGCCAAGCCGCAAGCAATTCTTGTGAATATATTCGGAGGTGTGACTAAATGTGACACTGTCGCCGCTGGTATAGTTGAGGCAAAGAAGAAGTATGATATCAAGTTACCAATGGTTGTCCGTCTTAGTGGTGTGAGGGAAGACGAAGGGAGAAAGATCCTTACAGATGATGGGATAGATGCTTATTCAGAGATGATGAAGGCAATTGAGAAAGTTGTTAGTTATGTGAAGGTGAACTAAATGTCATATATTGTTGATGAAAATACAAAGGTTTTGGTACAGGGTATAACAGGCCACCAGGGTTCATTTCATGCGGGCGAGATGGTTAAGTTTGGCACGAAGGTTGTTGCAGGCGTTTCACCAGGAAAGAGTGGAACAAAACACAATGGAATACCTGTTTTTGAATCGGTTGCAGATGCTATGAGTACTGGCGCCAATGCCACAATGATATCCGTTCCGGCACCATATGTAAAAGATGCTGCGTATGAGGCTATTGATGCTGGCATGAAGCTCATATATATCCTGACAGAACATGTGCCATTTCATGATACACTTGAAATATTCCACCAGACAAATGTGAGGAACATCAGGTTACTTGGTCCAAATGGACCAGGAGTAACCAGAGTCGGAATATGCAAGATAGGTATAATGCCAAACAACATATTCAGAAAAGGAGATGTCGCAGTTGCATCAAGAAGCGGTACCCTCACGTATGAAATTGTGAATGCTATAACCAGGTCTGGAATGGGAGAAAGTACAGTTATCGGTCTTGGAGGAGATCCTGTTGTTGGTATGACATTCATCGATGCATTGAAATTATTTTATGAGGATAAGGAAACTAAGAAGATCGTTCTTGTCGGTGAAATAGGCGGTAACAACGAAGAGAAAGCAGCCTCATACATAATGGAACATGGTGACAAGAGCAAGAAGGTCGTCTCCTACATAACCGGCAGGAGTGCACCAAAGGGCAAAAGAATGGGTCACGCAGGTGCAATAATAGAGAGAGGGGTCGGAACAGCTGAATCAAAAATAAATGCATTCAACGAAGCAGGCGTAAAAGTCGCTGACTATCCTGACGATGTACCGAAACTGCTGAAGTGATTAAAATGAAGAGGGATATAATCTCTGCATTCGATATGTCCGATGATCTGGAGGATATAATCGATCTTTCAATAACTCTAAAGAAAAGGAGATATGACTATGAACCTGTCCTGAGAAATAATATTCTCGCGATGATATTTGAAAAACCAAGCACAAGAACAAGAATTTCGCTCGAAACAGCAATAGAGCAGCTGGGTGGTCACGGGATATACCTGAATCCAAACGACATGCAGGTAGGTCGTGGTGAAACGATTGCCGATACTGCCCGGGTCCTGTCAGGATTCGCTGATTTCATTTCCTACAGGGCATTCAAGCACAGTAATGTCCTGGAACTTGCGAGGAACTCAAGGATACCGGTCATAAATGCACTGGATGACCTGGAGCACCCGGTACAGATAGTAGCGGATTTTATGACTGTGAAGGAGAACTTTGGAAAACTTCATGGAAAGAAGCTCGCTTACGTTGGCGACGGAAACAATATGGCAAACTCACTAATAGCAGGTTCTTCAATACTTGGTGTGGATATATCAGTCGGATCACCAAAGGGACATGAACCGAATGCCGAAATCGTTGAGAAAGCAAAGAAAATGGCATCCGGGAACGGATCCCGCATTGAGATATACAACGATCCAAAA
This sequence comes from Thermoplasmata archaeon, assembly GCA_021797055.1. The sequence continues at coordinate 32,117 of JAKAAI010000002.1, forward strand.
AAAGCTGTCGAAGGTGCTGATATTGTTTACACAGATGTATGGGTCTCAATGGGCGAGGAATCTCAGAAAGCTGAAAAGGAGAAACTTTTCACATCTTACCAGGTGAATGACGAGCTTATGGCCCACGCTGCTAAAAACGCAATTTTTCTTCACTGTCTGCCGGCCCACAGGGGACTCGAGGTTTCGGCATCAGTAATTGACGGCAGGCAGAGCAGGGTGTTTGACGAAGCTGAAAACAGGCTTCATACATCAAAGGCAATACTGCTTACCCTCAAGAAGCAATAAATTCAGCACTTCAATTAACTGCTCTATTTTTAAACACCTGTCGGATTGCTTATTCTCTTTATCGGTAGAATTGATCATGCAGTATCAAATAAACGAAGATTTATAAGCTCAATACTAGTCCATGTCGTGATATGTCATGACAGACAACGGTAACGAAACTGGGTGGGACTATGAATCTAAAGGTAGCGTTGGCCAGAAGGTACTCGTGGCTGTTTTGCTTGTTTTTCCAATGCTGATATTTGCCATAACGCCAATATATAATTCCACGAAACCGGAGCTTTTTGGGATACCATTCTTTTACTGGTTTGAGACAGTATGGCTTGTCGTGTCAACAATCTTCTTTTTAATTGCTGCCATGCTTCTTAACAGAATGGAAAACGGAGGGAAGTAAATTGAATAATTATATCATTCTTTCAGTATTTGTAGCGCTTTTCCTCATATTCGTTGCACTCGGTTTTGGCTCCTCAAGGTTCCGAAAGGGGGACATGAGTGACCTGGGTGAATGGGCACTTGCTGGCAGGAGGCTGGGTGGTTATCTGGCCTGGTTTTTGGTTGGTGCTGACCTGTATACGGCATATACTTTCATTGCCATCCCGGAATTGGTATACGAAAAGGGTGCCATTTACTTTTTCGCTGTCCCATATGTTGGAATGACCTTTGGAATAGCGATGATAACCATGCCAAGACTCTGGAGAATAGCAAAAGGCAAAAACTATGTCACCGCAATAGACATGGTTCAGGACAAATTCAACAGCAAGTCTCTTGCAGTTCTTCTCGCATTGACAGGTATAGCTGCTGAACTTCCATATATAGCTCTACAAATATATGGAATGCAGTCTGTGCTGACGATAATGATCGGTCATTTAACCTCTACAGATGCGGGGATAGTTACAGAAATTGCGCTTATAATAGCGTTCATAGTCCTTGCTGCTTTCACATTTACCAGCGGTTTAAGAGGTGCCACTATAACGGCGGTAATGAAGGATGTCATTATTTTTGCCTCAGTTATAGTTATAATCGTACTGGTTCCAATATATATCGGTGGTTTTGGTGTTGCTTTCTCTGCCTTTGACACCCATAAACTGGCTACCGGCACATCCACTTTGGCCGGGCTGTTTGTAAACGGTTTTATCTCCCTGACGATCATGAGCGCTCTTGCGCTGTATCTGTATCCTCATGCTATCAATGGAGTATTCAGCACGAACTCTACCAAGAGACTAAGGATGAGCACGGCACTTTTGCCATTATACGGTGTGGGCCTTGCTTTGCTTGCACTGTTCGGCGTTTTGATATATGCGGTTCCATCTGCTCTGGCAGATGTTGCCAAATACGGCCCTGTTACGGTGGTGCCGGCGCTCATTTACGCTGAATTCCCGGCATGGTTTGTCGGATTCGCATTTCTGGGTATATTTATTGGTGGGCTTGTTCCAGCCTCAATTATGGCCATATCGCAGGCTAATCTGCTCACCAGAAACGTTGTGAAGGTGGCAAAGCCAAATCTTGATCCAAAAACGGAGGCACGCTTATCAAAATGGTTTTCAGTTATGTTTAAATTCATCGCACTGCTGTTTATTTTTGCAATTTCCTCAACATACTCTCTGGAGCTGCAACTTGTGGGTGGAATAATAATACTTCAAACCCTGCCGGCAATTTTCATAGGAATGTACACAAAGAGGCTTAACAAATACGCAGTCGGGGTAGGCTGGGCAGCAGGAATGATCCTTGGAGTCTATCTTTTGATCGATGCAAACTTCATTATCGGGCACCTGCCTTCTCTTGAGACCACATTTTTCAAATTCTCGACACCTTTCAGTTTCATCTACATAGGTTTAATTGCCCTGCTGTTAAATCTTCTAATAGCAATCGTAGGTAGCCTTATCCTGCACCCAACAACATCAAAGGCTGTTCAAACTAACAAAGCCTGATCGTCGTCAGCCTCATTTTTTAATTTTTCTTATTCATTTAAACAGATGATTTTCAGTGTTTTATCTTTCTAACACTAAATTTGCAATTGAATCGCCTGAAGGAAAAACTCCATTACTGGTCAAATAAATGAAGTTGCAAGTCTTTTTATACTAGAGCTAAGGTTGAGTAAAAAGTCTTATTACCCCTTTGTATTCTTGTGTTATGAAGCCTAAGGATCAGAACGAAAAATCTCTTGAGCAGATTGTTCGTGAAAGAAGAGAAGCCGAGTCTCTTCGTGATATTCCAAAGGTTTTGATTCCAGTATGGCAGATAAAGCTGCGGGAACGTTTTGGCATAAACGTGGACCGGGAAATAGCCGCGTATGTCGTGATGGCAACGCATGAAAACGGCACCTGGAAGAGACAGCGTGCAACGAGAAAGATCCAGAAAATTCTTATTGAGAGGGGGGTCCCTAAAGAAGAATCCCTGAAGCGTGCAAAAGAAATAGTAGATCTCAGTGTCGGAAACAGCCAGTAATATACCATTTAAAAGAAAGAAGCTTGAGATGCTTCTTCAGCGTTTGAAGGTGCCGGACAGATACAAAAACAATTTTGAGCAGTATTTAACAGATCCCCATACAGCATCCATGGTCATATTTACTGCTTTTCTTAACGGTGATATATCCAACCGGGTTGTAGCAGATCTCGGTTGCGGAAATGGCATTTTATCATACGCATCTGCAATAATGGGTGCTTCGCATGTCTATTCAATTGACTCAGATCCTGATATGACCTTACTTACAACATATAATTGCCGAAGCCTCAACGTTTCTGTCATGACAGGAGATGTTGAAGCATTTGAGAACAGAGTTGACACCGTTGTAATGAACCCGCCATTCGGTTCCGTCAGGAAACATTCTGATCTGGCTTTTATCAACAAGGCATGTGATATCTCGAAGAAAATATATTCTATCCATAACCAGAAATCTCACGCGTTTGTGGTTGAACTATATTCATCGAAAGGTTCAATAATATCAGAAACAAGTCTGAAACTTGTTGTACCAAGGATCTACAAACATCATGAACATGACATCGCTGAAATTGATGCATTTTTACTGGAAGTCAAACCAGACTGAAGCAAGAAAATATAATTATTCCGCCTACATTTCGGAATGCGTGGCCGGGATGGGGTAGAGGATATCCTTGGGGACTGTGGATCCCCGGACCCGGGTTCAATTCCCGGTCCCGGCCTTTTCAGAAAAGATTTATTTTTTATTCCTTACGCTGGTTTCATTAATTTCCCGAGAGGTCACTTGTACCAGCTGCAATGTCAAAATTCTATATCGGCGTGAATACTGCAGATTGTATTGGCTCAAAAATGTTAATCATATCACTACCGGCATTTCTGACATGATGCTGATTACTGAGCATTTTTCTTCTTTCATAATCCCCACACTTTCTCGTTTGGTCGTCATAAAGAGTGGGCCAAACGAACGAATACTGCCTGAAATTTTCAACGATGACAGATAAATGCACTATATTCATGGAAAGATCTTCTGGCCTGCTGGTACCAGGAAAAAATTTACAGGTTTATTTTTTGAAATTAAAAGAAATTTGTAGTTATCTGTGGCGTTTTAGAAAAACGTCAAAGCGATCAAGATTCATTACCTTGTTCCACGCTCCTACAAAATCATTCAGAAACTTTTCTCTGCCATCTGAGCTTGCGTAAACTTCTGCTACTGCCCGAAGCTCAGAGTGAGATCCAAATATCAAATCCACCCTGCTGGCCTTCCATTTCAATTTTCCATCTCTTCTGGAAAAACCCTCAAAAGTGTTTCTGGATTCATCAGTAGGTTTCCACTCTGTTTCCATATCTAAAAGATTGACAAAAAAGTCGTTAGTCAGCATACCGGGTCTTGAAGTGAATACACCCATAATGGAATTATTGTAGTTTGCATCCAGTGCTCTCATACCACCTACCAGAACGGTCATTTCAGGAACTGTTAGGTTCAGTAGTTGTGCTTTATCAACGAGATATATCTCAGGCCTCAATTTTATTGAATCCTTAACATAGTTCCTGAAGCCATCTGCAACCGGTTCAAGCACGTCGAAAGACACGGTATCTGTCTGTTCCTGCGTTGCATCCATTCTTCCCGGAGTGAACGGTACCTGCACAGAATAACCAGAGTCTTTTGATGCCTTTTCGATGGCAGCACATCCTCCAAGCACAATGAGATCAGCCAATGAAACCTTCTTTCTACCCTTTCCTGAATTAAATTCATTCTTGATTTTATCCAGCGCATTAAGGACTTTTGAGAGCCTGGATGGCATATTTACTTCCCACTTATTCTGTGGATTAAGTCTAATCCTTGCACCATTAGCACCACCTCTTTTATCACTGCCTCGGAAGGTCGATGCAGATGACCAGGCTGTGTATACGAGTTCTTGAACAGAGAGACCAGAGCTTAGGATCTCTCTCTTCAGTTCTGATATATCCTTCTGATCGATTACTTCGTGATTCAATGGCGGGATCGGGTCCTGCCAGATTAGATCCTCTTTTGGTACTTCGGGACCCAGATATCTAGCCTTAGGTCCCATGTCTCTGTGTGTCAGCTTAAACCATGCCTTCGCAAATGCTTCAGCAAACGCATCCGGGTTCTCAAGAAATCTCTTTGATATTTTCTCATAAACTGGATCAAATCTTAATGATAGATCAGTTGTAAGCATTGTTGGTGGATGCGATTTTGAAGGGTTATGGGCATCAGGTATAAGATCTAAATCGATTCCACCTTTTGCAACCCATTGATAGGCTCCAGCAGGGCTTTTGGTAAGTTCCCATTCATATTTGAATAGATTCTTTAGAAATCCAAGGCCCCATTTCGTGGGCGTTGATGTCCATGTTACCTCGGGTCCTCCACCAATTGTGTCTTCACCCTTGCCGGACTTATAACTGCTTATCCAGCCAAGTCCCTGGTATTCTATGGGTGCTGCCTCGGGTGCAGGGCCAACGAACGTAGGTGAGGCTGCTCCATGAGTCTTTCCAAATGAGTGACCGCCAGCAATGAGGGCGACAGTTTCCTCATCATTCATTGCCATTCTTGCAAATGTTTCTCGAATATCCTTGGCAGCAGCCACAGGATCGGGATTTCCGTTTGGCCCTTCTGGATTGACATAAATCAGTCCCATCTGCACCGCTGCAAGTGGTCTTTCCAAGTCACGGTCGCCGGTATATCTTTTATCATCCAGCCATTCCCCTTCAGGGCCCCAGTAAACAGATTGATCTGGTTCATACACATCTATCCTGCCACCACCGAAACCAAAAGTCTTGAAACCCATTGTTTCCAGTGCTACATTACCAGAAAGGATCATGAGGTCACCCCATGAAATCTTCCTTCCATACTTCTGTTTAATTGGCCACAGCAACCTTCGTGCCTTGTCTAAATTAACGTTATCTGGCCAGCTGTTTATTGGGGGAAAACGCTGTTGGGCTGAACCGGCTCCACCCCTACCATCTCCAACTCTATATGTACCGGCAGCATGCCATGCCATTCTGATTAGTAGGGGACCGTAATTGCCAAAGTCTGCAGGCCACCAGTCCTGGGACTTTGTCATCATTTCAGCCAGATCCTTCTTAACTGATTCCAGGTCCAGAGTTTCGAATTCCCTCGCATAATCAAGCTCCTTACCGAATGGGTTTGATTCAACTGAATTTTGCCTCAGGATCCTTAAGTCAAGTCTTTCCGGCCACCAATCCTCTATAGTCTTCTGTTTCTTCATGGAATGATCTACAGGGCATTTTTCTTCAGACATTTTAATCCACCTCAGTCCTTTCTTTACGATTTCCACATTTAATCACTTTTAGACGCACAGACAACCCATGCATCAGCGATCCTTGATCCATAAGGCAATATCTCTTCTAAATATTTAATTATTACTAATTACTAATTGCTATTATCTATTAACCGATATTCAGATTACTTAGAATCCGACTATATATTTCAAAATTTTTTTTAAACATACATATTTTGAGTTAGAAATTAATTTTGTCAGGTGTTCCCTTAATCTTTCTATACATGTAATAAAACAGAATTGAAGTTAATTGATTATGGCTTGATGACTAGGCTCTCGAGACCCCTCATTGTAATATTCTCCTTCCATTTTGGTTCTCCTGCAATCCTCGCCTTCGGGAATCTGTCAAGGAGAAGATCAAAGACCACCTCAGCCTCCATCCTTGCAAGCGGCGCGCCCAGACAAAAGTGAATCCCTTCACTGAATGAAAGGTGTTTGACATTCTTCCTTTCAACGTTGAAAGAATCTGGATCCTCGTTGGCTTCAGGATCTCTGTTTGCTGACCCGAGCAGTGTAATGACTCTCTGGCCCCTTTCAATCTCGACACCTTCGATAATAACATTCTCAGGAGCTATGCGTGATGTCAACTGCACCGGTGACTCGAACCTAAGCATTTCCTCGATACCATTTTTGAGTGTTGAGCGGTCATTTTTGAGAATCTCCATCTGTTCCCTATGGTTCAGGAGTGTATAGAAACCATTTCCTATGAGGTTTGTTGTTGTTTCGTGCCCCGCAGATAGAAGAAGAATACACATGGTAAGTAGTTCAGAATGCGTCAACTTGCTGCCCGTATCCTCTACCTTTATCAATGAACTTGTGAGATCGTCACCAGGTTCATTTGCTTTCAACTGAATTAATCTGTCAAAGTATAAAGCAAGTTCGTATTGGGCCCTGATAGACTTCATCAATTCTTCTCTGCCTTTGGTTGGATCCAGAGCCAGGATCATATCATCAGACATCTGTTTGAATTTATCCTTATCTCTATCAGGTACACCCATCATCTTTGCGATGACATAGGCCGGTACAGGCGCTGCTATGGTAGAAATCACATCAAACGGTCTGCCGTTATTCGTTTCAATTATACTGCTTGTGATAGACCTGACAAATGGTCTAAGTGATTCAATCACCCTTGGTGTGAAGGCTCTTGAAACCAACGATCTCAATCTTGTATGATCTGGAGGATTCAATGTTAGAATCGAATTCTGTTCTATATGTGGATATTTATCACTGTTTTCAGCAAGAAACTGCATTTCGAGATCATTCGAATTATAGTAATTAATTGCTTTTTTTCCATAATTTATATCTTTCAGTATGTTCGTGCAATCCCTATACAGTGCTACAACATACGAATCAAAAGAATCAACATAAGAGACAGGGGAGTTCTCCCTCAGCAAACGGTATATTGGGTAGGGATCATTAACCAGCGCTGATGGGTTGGATCCAAATGGTTCATTTACAGGCATCAGCTAAACAAAGCTTTGACTTACTTATACTTTATTCGCTCATGTCGGATAAGATATGCAAACCGGAACCTATCAATTCAGAATGATGTAGATATGATTTAAATGTCCACTGTAAAAAAATTAAATTGGAACCATTCTGACTACATTGCTGCCACGTACAATGACAACGCCTAGTTTCCTGTTTACTTCCTGCGCCTTTTCCTCAACATCATCCAGGACCAGGTTCATATACTCGTCATATCCAATCAGTGAACCTTCCAATGTTCTGTTATCTTTTAAAAGCAGTGCGACCTTTTTATTCAAAACACTTTCAAGCATTTTCATTGGCATTATCATTTTAGATCACTTCAGTTATACTCATCCTCGTCAACAGGCCCATCCCTGCTCATAATTACCTGTATTAATCCTCTCAATACTTCCTTCATGTCTTCGAGTTCCTTTCTCATTGTGTTTAATTCACTGCTGAGCTTGTCAACACTTGCTGAACTCGATGTTCCAGTTGATTTAAAGTTTCTTCCCATATAGATCAATCTTCCCATAGTCCTCTGCCAGTTTGCGGCTTTCTATATTACCACAATTGAGACACTTAAGTGAGTTATTCTCCAGGAAAAGCACCTGCCTGCAATTATTGCACTTTGCAAGAAGGACACCGAAATCGCGACCACCTATCGATATATCTGTACCATACCGAGAAACGAATAGCCTGCCTCTGACATAGTCACCAATTCGAACAGGAACAAATTTTTCGTCTCTGGATGATTCGACCTTTAGAGTAGCCTCCATCTTGGTGGATATTAATTCTCTATGCCCTGGTTCCTGGAATGCACCTATAGCTATGTTGTATTTTCCACGATCATTCTTTGTGACCTGTCCATAAACCACATCTCCAGGCTTAGGATTAGGAGTTACCTTAAATGAACGCACAGACACAGTCAGGTTCTTTTCATCCTTAACCAGTATACCTGGCTTAAGCGCAATCAATTCACCATCCTGATCCATCACATTTCTACCTGGAAGAAACTCTTCCGATGTCCCCAATACGTCCCCCGGCAGGACTAAATTCATTTTTTCAGTTGAGTTAACCATTAACAGAACCTTTCCACCAGTAAATTCAAACGATTTTGATTGTTCGCACATTAAAAAGAAACTAATTAAATTTTGGTATATTGCCAGATAGAAATTCTATTTTTCATTAGGGTTTGAAAAAAAGTGCATAACAAAGCAGGCTGCAGCAATAGATTTTATTTATCGTTTGCGATATGCTCTGAAGATTGGAATCTAAAGATGTTTGTCGACAAGTCCTTTTTCTGTTTTTCCAGGAGCGGAAATCTAGACGGTATATTTGATTATCCCGGAATCATCGATACAACCGATAAATCACTTTTCAAATCTAACGCCGATTCCAATTTTATTTTCGGAAAGGAGTTTAAGAAATACTCTAAACAGTCTTATTTGGAACCGGGGTCTGCCGATATCGTAGAGCTTGATGATATTCTTGTGGTCAGAAATGCGCCATATCTTCTGCAGCATTCATCTTCACTGGTAGACGAGATTATGAAGATTCATTCCAGATATGGTTATGCAAAATTGATTTACGGCCCCGGGCTATCTGATCCATATCTTATACCTGCACTTGTATATCTTGGATTTTCTATTTTCGACGATATTTTATTAAGAAAACTATCTGCTGATCATTTTAAAATAACGCCATTTGGATATGCAAAGGCAGAGGGCGATCCATTTGAAGCCAATTTAAGCTATATCAACGAAGAGATGCGAACTATCAGACGGGCTATTGAAAACAGAACACTTCGTGAATTGGTTGAAAAATATATTATATCCGGAAAAGTCATTGAGATAATCCGAAATCTTGACAATAAATATGCGGATCAACAGATTTCTGTATTTCCAAGAGTTACTCCCTTTATCCGTGCGAATGAAATATTTTCGATTTACCGGCCTGATCTCCTTCAATATAGAAAAAAAATCGCCAATAATTATGTCAAACCAGAAGGTAGAGATATTCTTCTATTACTTCCGTGTTCTGCGCGGAAACCGTATTCATCCTCAAGAAGCCACCAGCGAATAATTGAAACATTATCTGGATTGAGAGAAGGTCTTCACGAAATGATAGTGACATCACCAATGGGTCTAGTTCCAAGGGAATTGGAAAGTATCTACCCTGCTGCATTCTATGATATTCCTGTTATCGGCCAGTGGTTCGAGGACGAGAAAAAAATGATCTCAACAATGTTGAAATCATATCTTAAAAGAAATAAATACGAAAGGATAATTGCATTTCTTCCCGAGGATCTGATCTTCGTAAAGGAAGTTCTCCCGGAGGGCTCAATATTTATAGAGGGGCGTTCAGGGAGACAGTCAGATCTATCAAATCTGAGAGAAGTTGTTTTCAATGTAACAGAGAATATATCCAGACGCAGCCACATAAATGAAAGATATGAGGAGCTTCTATCTGTCGCCATGTTTCAATTCGGAAACTGGATTGAACCATATCTGGAAGGTACCAAGGCGATAAGAAGCTATAACCAGGACATGCTTACCAAAGCTGGAAAAGTCTGCATTGTCTTTAACAGATCCCAGGGAAAGGAAACCATTACAAGGGAAATTGCTCCAGCTTTTCTTGAAAACAGGAAGTTTTTGGTGGAAATAGACGATTTCAAGCCAACAGCCAATATCTATCCAGTTGGAATACTATCATCCACAGATGACATCGGTGTTGAAGACGAAGTTGTCGTTGTCCACAGTGGTGAGATACGTGGTGTGGGAGTTTCAAAAATGCCTTCAATTGCGATTCGGGATCTTAAAAAAGGTGTAGCAGTCAAAATGAGGAATTAATTTTGTTCCTGCTCAATGGTACCAAGATACTTATATAGTAGATTAAATTTGCAAAGCGTTGAACTCAAAAGGTGTAGCTGCTTTTATCGCAGCCATTATTGTTCTATCTTCACTTTTCTTCTTCATACACGTGGTGCCGCCAACAGGTCCTGTTAAAATACCGAAAAATGTAATACCACCACCAAACGTAAATGAAACATTCTTCTACAATGAGACTATAGTTCCGGTTACACTAGATACAGATAATGCTACGCTTTTTAATTTCAGTTTTTCTGGAAATGCAACTACTGTTATTACAGGGTACCTGACGAATGCATCTTCAGGTCAGCTGATTCAGGGTTCTGAAGCATATATTTCAGTTTACCCTGCAGGGGCCATCAGTCTGATCAATTCCGGCAGATATTCATTCACAGCTCTTCGTGCAGGCACAGGTTACTTTTTCATTAAGGTTCCAGGTTTTGCGAAAAAGGAAGTCCTGCTTTCATTAACGGGAAAGACAATATGGTTAAATCTATCATTAAGAGCGGCTGTTAAATACAGTGTTTCTGGTTCTACTGTTTATCAGAACGGGACAGCTGTTTCAAATGTGCAGGTCATATTTTCAGGAATATTCTCCAGCGGTACGGTTATGTCAAACAGTCAGGGCTTATTTTCTATCGATCTTTATAATGATTCCTACAGTATTGTTGTTTACAAGAAATTCATAAATCCACAGCCTTATCCTTACGAACTCAATGTATCCGGATCTAATATTACAGATGAGAAGCTTACATTGACATCTAACCATCCCATCTTTAATGTAAGTGGCTATGTGCTGACGGCAACACATTCGACGATATCCGACGCGAACGTTCACTCTTTCAATGACAACAGGACAACTTATACAAACAATATGGGTTTTTATACCATTCAGGTACCATTAGGCACAGACACGATCAATGCAAGCAAGGCGGGTTATGGCGCTAACCAGACCACATTGTACGTGGATTCAAACAAAACTGATGTCAATATCACACTTAACAGCATTAATCCGTTCAAGACACCATCCTACCAGATCCCGCCACCGCCTGTTCCGGTTTACAACTCAACAGTTAATTATTCTGAAAGTGGAACATATATACTGGAGGGGAAAGTAAACAATACATTAAATGGTCTTCCAGTGGCATTGACGTTATTGAATTTTATATCGGTTGAAAACGGAACATACCGGGACACTCCTGTTGAAACTTCTCTATACGGGTACTATGTCATTGAATTCAATTACCCGGGAAACTATAGCTTCCTCATCGAGACACTCCCTTATTTCGGTTATTATCTCAATGTAACAATTGTGAAAAATGTTACTCTGGACAACTTCTCGCTAACACCGAAGAGCAGTTTTATTTTTACTTTGACTGGTGAAATCACCAATGCTTACAATCACCTCTATATTCCAGGGGCATCAGTTGTGGTTGACTTATATAATATTTCCAATCTCTCTGTTACAGTGAAAACCAATTCCAGCGGTTTCTATGATATAAATCTTGTAGAGGGAAATTACACCTTCAATGCATCAGCAGTTGACTACCTGAGTAACGAAACGAAAATGCTTTACATTGATAAAAACCTGTCACTGAACATTTCACTTACCCCGATCGTAAATGGCCTTCAGACCTGGACCAATGAGCTGATCCCCGGTTTGACTAAAGCAGATGTCATTGCTAACCTAAGTGGAGCCGGTAACTATACATCTTCCTACTTCGAGAATGTGACCTTTAATCTGATTAACGCATCCACAGACAAACCAATTGTATCCACATATTTTCTTGTTATTTTCCGGGTATCCGGTCATGATTTCTACTTAATAAAAGAGACAAATTCTTCCGGTTCCTTATATGCAGGCGACCTGGAATCCGGGAACTACAGATTTTTTATAGCATCTACCCTTTATAATTCATTCTCAACTACGATAAGTAATACGGCTCCGGTGAATCTGACAGTTTCCCTCACACCGCGGCAGTTATATATAACGCACATAACTTTATTTGATGCCGCAAACACGACATCTGAGGGGATGTCTGTTCCACCTCAAACACTCCTTATTACCAACAGCTCTCTGCCTATTGAAATAAATTACGCATTCACAAGCAACGGAACAGTTTTCTCGTTCCCAGGTTATAATGCAACATTCAACATTTCGTATGAAAATGTCCATTTCATCACTGTGTCTTTCAATATTACTATTACAGAAAGGAATACAAGCAAGACTGTTGCCGTAACCCCTTACGCCATTGTTCTAGATTTCGATACTGTTAAATCATTCTATTATGCAATAGATTCTGGAAGCCTGTCACTTGTTTCAGCCGGCAGCGGAAATATAACAATATTGGGTTTATCAGGAACAAACCTTCTTGCGATCAATCTTACAGGTGCGAAAAATGATTATTACAAAAATGCGACACTTACCACAACATCACCCATCTTCTATGCCTTTCTAAATGTATCAGATAAGCAGGAGAGACTCGATACTTCATCGTACCAGGATAATGGTGTAGAACTTGTATATGTTTTCAGTAACACGACAAGTGTGACCGGGGAAATCTACAGTGGAAACGTCAGCCTGAATCTCTCCGGGATAACATATCTTTACATTAACAATTCAAACGTTTCATTTACTCTTTCTTATACCGGCACGTATTCAGTTATTTACTTGGACACAGATTTTCAGGTTAATGGCTCAATTTCTGTCAAGATAATAACGTATAACACGTCTGCAAATGTTCATATAGCTTCTCATTTTGAGGTTTATTACTACGGGGTTTCCTTAAATTAAAATGGTGCATGATAAATGGAAGTTGAATCACAGCCTAAACAAAAGAAACAATCCTTTCTGAAGAGGTTATTTTCTGGCAGGGAATCAAAGCGGGTATCGAGGTCCAAGACAATAATTAAAATCAAGACGGTTGGCGATATTCCTCCGATTGCTGAGACAAGAAAGTTACTCGGAGACGGGAAGATAAAGAAAGCAATTGTGACCGGATATAATTACGCCAAGAATGATTATATGAGATTTTTTTTAGTCTCTACTGATAAATCTGAAACAAACAGGCAATTCATAATTAGATCGTTGACTGAGATCGGTGTTCAGGTACCGGAATATGGATACGTTGACAACCATGCAATCATGGACAGCATGAATTCATATGTCCTCACAAATATTTCCCAATCTGAAAAATTCAATGCGCTTAAGAAACTGACCTCGTTCTATCTTGAATATTATGAAAGGACGAGATTCAGCGAAAACTGGAATCCAGATTCGGAGACGATAATACAGCGCCTTGAGGACATTTACAGCTATATGGACATAATGAAGCTATATTACGCAGAGGTTGAGAAGCAGGTAAATTCGGAGGACACTATTTGAGTGGATCATCCGTTTTTGGAACTATTTACACCGATTTTCTAAGTTCTCTGCATCAGATGCTCTCATCACCGGTTGATATGTTAAAATTTACAATTCCGGTTGCTATCATATTTGTCTATTCATTTACACTTCAAAGATATACCAAGAAACAGAAGATAGATTCACTTCCAAGTTTTGAGTCAAGAAGGGAAATATTCCGGCTTCCGGAAGATGAATTCAACATGGAGGTTACCGATATAATGAGGGAGAATTACAGTAAAACAGTTTCAGATATAAGCAGGAATTTTAACGAGGCGAAATTAAAGTACAAAAGGTATAGAAAGCTGATAAAGCAATATACAAGGTATAACCGAAGGATGACATCAAGTATAAGGTTCCTGAAAAAAAAGGCAGCTGAAAGGAGAAAGGAGATACTTAAAAGCCTCGTCGATCTTGAGGCGGAACTGGAATCTTTAGGCCGAGAACGTCCGGGAGAGTATTAATATGGAAATACTTGAAACGGGCGACCTGAAGTCATTTCGAGACACAGTTTACACCATTCAGCGATCAATAGGCAAGAAAGTCATCGGATCTGAAAGAATAGTCAGATTTATGTTCATTGCACTTCTGAGCGATAATCATGTCCTCCTAGAGGGTGTGCCTGGGCTCGCAAAAACCATGCTTGCAAGTGAGTTTGCCGCAAACCTCGGGCTCGTTTTCAAGAGGATTCAGTTCACGCCCGATATGCTCCCTTCGGATGTAACGGGCGGAATTGTTTTTAACCTTGAGACAAGGAAGATGGAGTTCAGGAAAGGACCTATTTTTGGGAATATATTGCTGGCGGACGAACTGAATCGTACCCCGCCAAAGGTACACAGTGCACTCCTTGAGGGGATGGAAGAGAAGCATGTATCAACAGGTGGAATCACCGAAAACCTTCCCGAACCATTTTTTGTAATTGCCACTCAGAATCCTATAGAGCAGGAGGGTACATTTCCGCTTGCCGAAGCCCTTATGGACAGGTTTCTTTTTAGATATATCCTTACTTATCCTTCGAGGGAAGAGGAGATCAATATCTTAAAATCACAGAATATAGAATCTGATAGGAACAGTGAACTCACCCCTGAAAAAATAATCAATATAAGGAAGAAAGTGAACACAGTATACGTTTCTGAAGAAATCATGAACTATGTGGTTGATATAATCAGAAAGTCAAGAACACATAATATGGTCTATATGGGCGCCAGTCCGAGGACCACTGCCAAATACCTGAAAGCAGCCAGGGCTAACGCCCTCATCAACGGCCGTGATTATGTCATACCTGAAGATATAAAGACTATGAGCCATGAACTTCTCAATCACAGACTCATCCTTAATCCAGAGGCCATGGTTTCTGCCGGGAACAACATTACGGAAGAAGTGAATAAGATAATAGACAGCATCCTCGCGGATGTGGAAGCCCCACAATGATCAGGCGAACCGGATTTGCGATCATAGGATCTATGGTTTATGGTCTATTAGAATCAGTGATACTGGGTTACAGCACTGCGATTATATTCTTCCTTCTAATGATAACGATAATTTCATCTGACATTCTGATCTTCAACCTAGGCCACGCTTCTGCAATGAAGCTTGTTTCAGTTTCCAGAGATATAAAAAAGCCTTATTCAAGGAAAGGTGAGTTTGTTGAAACAATTATCTCATTCACCAACAATTCAAAGCTTACACTTCATTTCAACTATTTTGATTCCCTTTCGTCTGTTTTCCAGACTAGAGGCGATTTTAAGGGGGAGATCAGGCTTGCGCCGTCAGAGACAGTGGTAAAAAAATACAGCATTTCGGCTACTGCGATAGGTAGATACGAGATAGGTCCGCTATTAATGAGCGCGGATGATCCGCTTCACCTTGCGCTTGCAACTTATTCCCTCACGGCTAACATGGAGGTGAAGGTCGCCCCGTCCACTTCTGATACATTCAACAGGCGTTCTGAGAGGTACAGCAACCTTGTCTATACAAGAGGTCTTCACATATCGAGAAAAGTAGGCCAGGGCTATAATTTCTATGGAATCAGGGAATATGACACATCTGACGATTTCCGATATGTTGCGTGGAGTCGCTATGGGATCCAGAATGGCGAAGATCTCTACATCAAGCAGATGGAAGAGGAGCGGCAGGTCGATGTTGTTTTTGTAATGGATTACAGTGATTCGGTGAACCAGGGACCCCCAAACCACCTTTTATTTGACGTGATGGTCTCACAGGTCATAGCGATGAGCTATGGCATAATTAAGAACCACGACGGTGTGGGATTCCTTCTTACATCAAGTACCCACACGGTTTATTTCAAGCCAGAAAAGAATTCTAGAAACATTGATCGCCTCGAAAAGGCTGTTTCGGAGATGAAGCCGTCAGGAACATTTGATATCGCAGATTGCCTGGAAAAAATAAAAGACAATGTCAGGAAGGAGGCAATAATATTCATATTGACCCCTTTTGGTTTCCCTGAGAAATTCAACATGGAAAAATCCACCGTTAAGCATCTTGGTAAGAAGATAATGCTTATTATTATTAACAGGAGCCAGTTTGTCCCTGAACTAAAGGATCCTGTTGATCAGAAACTTTTCAGGGCAGCTGTTACAAAGGAAGCTGCATACACCAAGGCAATTGCACATTTCTTTAATTCAATTGGAATAAGGAGCAGACAGGTAAATGAGAGCAACATAGTGCCGTTCATCATGGGAGAATATACTTATGGTAAGGTGACGCAGTGATAAAATTGGCGTTAAGTTACAGATCATTTATGCTGAACCTGCTCATAATTGCTCCATCACTTTTCCTTCTTGTATATCTCGGTAGCATTGTTATAGCGTATCTATCCATATTCTGGATAGTTCTTGTAATAGGCATTTTCTTGGTTAAACATATTGCACCAGGTAGCGTAAGGGGGTACGTTTATCATATAAGCGTGATTCTCTTTTTATTGTTCCTGCTTGGAACATTATTCAAGACATATTTTAATTATACCATTCCAATATTTTCGTATGTTGTATTGCCTCTGACTTTCACAACGCTAACATCAGTGACATTTGCCATCGGTATTATACTTCTTATGGAAGCAGTCATCCAGTCAAAGCTTTCTGTGACAGTAGCAGAGTTTACTGGCTCATTGCTGATATTTATGGAACAGCTTGCAGTCGTGACTATAATGTTTTCCACCTCTACGGTGTTGGTTTCACTCCGTTCTGAAATAGCCAGCATTCTTTTGACGACCTATCATATCAATAATCCATCCCTATACGTTGTATCATATTTTACTACGATCTCTCTTGAAGCCAATGCCCTATACAATTTAGTTGTTCATGGGTACCAGTTTTATCTTCCCCTTGCTACTTTCAATGTGCCGGCATCAATCGAAATCACTATCACTTTTGTCATATCTGCAATTGGAATCCTGCTTTCTTTGTATACAAGATCCAGCAAGGGTTATCGTGGGATTGAATCTATGGCGCTTCCAGTTCTGGCAGGTATTTTCATCGCGGTTCCCATATTCTTGTTATCTGAATATCTCTCTAGTTATAATTTCCAGATTACCTTTATTTTTCTCGCAGTTGCTGTTCTTCTCTTTCTTGTTGGTTATACATCCCGGCATGTTTCAGGGTCTGAAAAAATTAATACACCAATTAAATAACTCTTAATGGGCTCTATCCTTATCAAGAATGCAATTATCATCACACAGGACGAAAACAGAAATGTTGTCAGGGGAGACATTCTGATTGATGGCAACAGAATAAGTAAAGTTGGAGTAGTGAATGATTCTGCTGATACCATAATTGATGCAGATGGCAAGGCAGCTATGCCCGGTTTTATAAATACCCACGCCCATGTTGCAATGTCCCATTTAAAGGCTATGCTTGATGACATCACACTTGATAAATTCCTTGAAAGAACTTTTAAATTAGATTCTGAGCGCACCGAGAAAGGCATCTACAATTCATCGTTAGTTGGAATAGCTGAGATGATTGATTCAGGCATCACTTCCTTTCATGATTTATATTATTCAGAGGACGTTATTGCGAAAGCTGTAAGGGATTCAGGGATCAGAGGTTTCCTATCCTGGGTCACACTGGATGAGGAATATACAACCCAGAAAGGATCTCCCTTAAAGAATGCAGAGAGATTCATTTCTTCCGTCGGTAAATCCGATTATGTATATCCGTCGGTTGGGGTGCAGGGCATATATGTGGCATCAGATGAAACATATCATTCATGCAGAGAGCTTGCAGACAGAATGGGCTGCACTATGCACACACACCTGAGCGAAACAAGGAAAGAGGTTTATGAATTTGCTTCCAGGCATAATGGAGAGAGGCCAGTTGAGCATCTTCATAAGATTGGTTTCCTCAGCGAGAAGCTGATCGCCGCCCACACATCCTTTGTTACAATGCATGAGGTAAGACTCCTTTCGAAAAGTGGAACAAATGTTTCATGGAATGCAATCAGCAATTGCAAACTTGGTACTGGCGGCATCCCTCCGATACCTGAAATGCAATCGAATGGAATAACAGTTTCACTTGGAACGGACAGCAATGGAAGCAATAATTCGCTCAACATGTTTGAGGAGATGAAGTTCTCTTCATTAATAATGAAGAACAGTAGGTGGGACCCTACATTGATGTCATCGCAGATTATTCTGGACATGACCACAGTAAATGCTGCCAGATCCTTGGGGATGAAAGATCTTGGCTCTATTTCCAGTGGATTTCTGGCTGATATAATATTAATAGACCTGAAAACTCCAAATTTGCTTCCTGTCTCGTCAGAAAATGCAGTTAGCAAGATAGTCTATTCCGCGAATCCCTTAAACGTGGATACAGTGATAATAAACGGCAAGATTGTGAAACAGGATCATTCAATGTTTAAGAAGATCAGTGACTTTGCTATCGAAGAAATGATCTGAAGATAATCTTTTCTGAATGAAAAATGAGAGCAGAGAAAACAATACCTGTCGTATCATTAGAGTAAAATACAATCCGGCAAAAATTAATTAGAGCTTAAACTATCAGTGAAATTGATAATTAATGGGCTGGCAAGAAGCAGAAGTCAGGGAATTAAAGGTTGGCAGATACATGTTGATAGATGATGAGCCATGCAAGATCATGGAACTTACTATGTCCAAGCCGGGCAAGCATGGAGAAGCCAAGGCCCGCATCGTTGCAATTGGTGCATTCGACAATCAGAAAAGAAGTGTTGTTTTTCCAGTTAAGCATAAGATCAAGGTGCCAATAATTGAAAAAAAGACAGCCCAGGTCCTCTCAGTTGCAAACAAGGAAGCTCAGCTTATGGACAGCGAAACCTTCGAGACTTTTGTAATTCAGATGGACGATTCAATAGCAGACAGGGTAAAACCAGGCACTGAGGTGCCCTACTGGGATACCATGGGAAAGAGGAAGATAGTATTCCAGAACTGAGCAGTTTTTTCCAGAATAAAGGTTTACCTGACGCAACCTCAAGATACGAAGACGCATCTTATGTTATATTCGGGGTCCCTTTTGATAATACATCTTCATTCAGGCGTGGGTCCAGACTGGCACCCGAAGCCATAAGGTATGCCTACAGGAATCTCGAATCCTTTGATCCTTGGTATGGGATAGAATTTCCAAATTCACGCATACATGATCTTGGCGATCTGATCGAAGAAGAAGATGCTGAGACAGTTGTTGATCTTGTCGAGCAGGTTGTTTCCCAGATAAGGAAGGACAAGAAAATCCCGATAATGCTTGGTGGAGAACATTCAATAACTACAGGTGCCGTCAGGAATTTTAAGGGCTCTAACATGGTTATAATTGATGCGCATTCTGACTTTCGCGATACATACTTCGGCAGCAAGTTCAACCATGCATGTGTCACACACAGATGCCTTGAGATATTGGGTAAAGATAGGATAACATCAATTGGAACTAGATCTACATCTAAAGAGGAATTCGATGATCCTGCCTTCGGCCAGGTCAGGTTTGTTTCAGCCAGAGAGGTATCGGAAAAGGGCATGGATTCTGTGGCGGATGATATTATAAAAAAAACAGAAGGTGACATTTACTTCTCAATAGACATGGATGGCATCGACCCTTCCTATGCCCCCGGTGTGGGTACCCCAGAGCCTTACGGACTGCGTGATTTCGACCTGCGAATTCTGATAGAAAGACTGTCAAAAAGGATCTCAGGTTTCGATATTGTGGAAATGACGCCCCTTTACGACAATGGCAACACCGCAATGCTGGCGGCAAAAATAATACAGAATTTTATTGGTAGTAGAGAGAAGAAATAAACCTACATGCCCATCTTACTGAGTAGTTCCTTTCCCTTAACAATCTCAATTCTGCATGGTGTAGGCAACTTAATTGAGGCTTTATGGATAGCATCCCGCAATTTCTGCGCGGCGTCAAGGTTTACTCTTGCCACCATTATTGTATCATCTTTCCTAACCCTTGCTGCCGTGCCGACAGGTCTGCCGAATGCCATGCTCATCCCACTCGATATCCTGTCTGCCCCGGCGCCTGTTGCCATCTTGTGCTCTCTTAATACATGGTGGGGATATGGAATAATCTTAAGGAAATAATTCTCCACCCCAAGATCCTCAAGAAGTTTTCTGTTTACTGATACCCTTGCGGCTTCAAGCGCAGAATGCCTGATCTGACAGGATTCCTTCGCGATGAGTTTCATTTCAACCGGAAAATCTTTCTTCTGGTTACCCTGGGTAAACGTGGTAATCTTCGGATATGGAACGCCGCCCATGAACTCTTTCCTTGTATAGGCAGGCCCTGAAATCTTACTATACATTCTCGCAGGTTTAGTTACCATTTTAACGCAATCCTAAAGAGCATTCGGATATAAAAATAGAGTGATCATCAATGGCTCCGGTCAAGTGAATTATTCCTCGATTAAAGCAGGAAGGATTCCCCTTCTAATAAGACAATTAGGTGTTGACATAATTAACCTGATCGTGGTTATAGGTATTCTTTAGTAACATACTAAATGCAGGAAAACCATTGGATTTATAGACTCAGAAGTCAATAGAGGAAGAAAAAGCCTGATTAAAGCACAGGACGGCTTATATTTCTTTGGCGGAGAGAGAGTGGGGGTTACCAAATATTGGTCCAAACAACCCACCGCGTGGTGTTTCCAATGACCATATCTGACATGAGTATCCGACAGAAGTCTGTATGTTTTCAAAAGTATTGTAAGCGCTCGTCCAAATTTTTTTCAAACAAGGTATTTTGATTACTTCTTAAATTGTTGTAGAAAGATGTAGCTGGTAAAAGTTTTTAAATACCCCTGCACTGAGCGAACATGTCGAGAACAGTACTGTGCGGCATATGCAATACCTTATTTGAATGCGGTTCGCCAGGATTATGCTGGTGCACATTCCTTCCAATTACTAAAGAAAGGAGAGAATTCATATCTAAAGTTGCGAATGATTGTGTATGTCCAGACTGTCTGAAAGGTTGATTGCTTGTTTCCTTGATTAAAGACTCCTTCAATCAATTATGTACTAACTTCTATTAATACCGGTAATTGGTGAGTGTAGTAGCACGTCAAGTTCAGTTTAGATAGGTAGAATAAATTACACTAATATCAATAAGTACATTAAGTGCAATATAAATAATATATTACTATAATCCCAGCATATGGAAAGGAAACAGCTTATAGATGTGGCTCATGTGTCTATGAGAGGAACATCAGTCCGAATTACGCTTCCAAAAAAGATTGTTCAAAGGCTCAAGATTGGAGATGGAGAAATTATTGCATTTTATGAAGACAACGGTATAAAGATAGATAAGCTAAAGTGAATTCTCGTATCATATGGCAGAATCAGCGTTCCCAGGAAACTGTTTTTATTAGTAATTAAGGCATTAGAGTTTTATTATTACCAGGCATTATGATTGTCTATTATGCGTCCAGAATTTGTCAAAGATGGAAACGAGGAATTTTTTTCATGCATACGGGACATGTCAACTTTAGCAATATCCGGATTTAACCTTGCAACCACTCCAGAAGGTTTAATTCTAGATCTTTTTGACTATTATATTAAGACTGGCCATCCCAATAAACTGCTTGTTGAAACGGATGCGCTTCCCGCAGCCCCTGGAAGAGCACTTGATATTGTTTTTAGGAAAATGTTTGAACTGAACGATTACAGCTTCATCAGGGGAATGCTGGTCCCTTTCATGGGATTTTCGTCATATCTTCAGAAATTGACTCTCAACGATGCATTCCCAGTTTACGGATGGCCAATTGGTGTCTCTGCTTACTGGTTCCGTGAGGTTGCTTCTGGCAGACCTGGTGTTCTCACAAGGATTGGCCTGGACACTTTCCTGGATCCTGACTACGATGGCGGCGCACTGAATGAGAGCGCAAAGAGAGAAAAATTATGCAAAATTACAAAAATTGATCTTTCTGGCGAAGATTACCTCATATATAGGGCACCGAAACCAGAATTTGCAATGATCCGGGCAACATCTTCGGATAAGATGGGAAACCTGACAATGGAGGATGAGCCTATCAGAGGCACTGTTCTAAGCATGGCGCAGGCAACTAGAGCACGTCCAAACCCGGGAAAGGTTTTTGCTCAGGTTCTGAGGAATGATTTTACCGAATCATATAATCCAAGAAGGGTGGAAGTACCATATCCACTTGTTGACTATATCATAAAATCTCCTCTGGAACACCACTGGCAGGCAAGTTCATTTGCATATGATCCAATGGCATCCTTTTCTAAGGAATTATCATCTCCCGAGACAATAAATGAAAAGTTCAACCCGCCCGCAAAGTCAGATGCACACCTTCTCATTGCAAGACGGACCCTTATCGAGATAAATAACATGCTCAGAAAGACCGGACCTCCTCTTCTCATAAATCTTGGCGTTGGGATACCGGCCCTTGTTTCCGGTCTCATATTGAAAGAGGGATTATCGTCCGATATCGTGACTGTTGTCGAATCCGGTCCATGGGGTGGGCTTGCGTTGACAGGCGCCAACTTTGGGGTATCAATGGGGGCTTTCGCGCTTTCTACAATTCCTGACATGTTTTCCAACTACGAGGGTGGGATTATCGACACTGCTGCACTCGGTTTCCTACAGGTCGACAGATACGGAAATGTTAATCCTTCATTCGTAGGATCTATTCTGACAGGTCCTGGCGGTTTTCCGGTTATTGCGGAAGGAACTCCATCGGTAATATTTGCAGGCACTTTTCAGGCCGGGAATATCGATTTTTCGTTTGATGGCAAAAAAATGATACTTAAGTCTCATGGAGGAGAGAAAAAATTCGTAAAAAATGTTTACAAGGTATTCTTCAGTGGTAAACAGGCTGTAAAATATCACAAAACAGTGAAAATTATAACAGAAAGATGCTTATTTTCACTAACTGAACGTGGTATCGTGCTCGAAGAAATAGCACCTGGCCTGGATATTGACAGGGATATTATTGAAAACATGGAATTTAAGCCGATTGTTCCTGATTCTCTGATTGAGACCCCACTGATTGCATTCGGAAGGGATGTCATGGGATTGAGGAAGAGTTCAGTTCAGTAAAAAATTATTGCCAGTTGAAAATTTTTATCCTCATCTTACTATCAGGACAGAAGCAGGAGAATTCGCAGATACCCTTTCTGAAACGGATCCCATGATTATTCCCCTCTTGAATCCATGTTTCCTTGTACCCAGCACAATCAGCCTTGCACCATTTTTATCAGCTTCCTGAACTATCATGAACGCAGGATCGCCAGTAACCACTATGCCCCTTACATTGTTAACACCACTGTTCTGTATATCTCTTATAAGAGACATCATCTTCTCCTCGGAATTTCTCTTTATATCATCTTCCGAATCAACTATCTGGGTTTCTTCTGTAAGGTCTCCTGAGAAAGCTGGAATGGGCTTTATTACATTTATAATGATCAACTCAGAATTCTTGATCTCCAGTGCCATACTGGCGGCGAATTCTATTGCCTTTTCGGATTCCTGTGAAAAGTCCGTCGCACATAGAATTCTTTTAATTGCTTCAATCTTCATACGAATCACTGATGTTCAATTGAACAAAAATAATTCAATCAGTACCCTGATATGATAGCTATCTGTATAAATTATAGTTAATTACTAACATTCTTATACTTATAACCATTACATCTTCATGGTAAAGACGGAGATGTATGCAATTGAGAGGAAGATCAGTGACGAAGATCTTAACAGACTAATAAAAAGCCTTGAAA
>JAKAAI010000038.1 GCA_021797055.1 Thermoplasmata archaeon
GGTGGAGGTTCCGTTATGGACTCAGCAAAGGTAATTGCGTTTACATATGCAAACCCTGAAAGGCAGATCTATGATCTCACTCCGCTTGAACGCCTCGGTATAAGGGAAAAAGTATCGATAATCGCGGTACCTACAACAAGCGGTACAGGATCAGAATGCTCATGGGCTGCGGTAGTTTCTGAAAGTGATGGTACGTTAAAGAGAAAGATGGAACTTGCATCCGCTGAGATTTTACCTGAAACCGCAATTCTGGATCCAATATTTGTGAGGTCTCTGCCACAGAAGCAGACAGTTTCCACAGCCGTTGATGCAATCGTACATGCTATAGAAGCATACACATCGCAATGGAGGAACCCCTATTCTGACGCATTGGCCATTAAGTCGTTAGAGTTGATAACAGGTTCGATCAGATCGGTGATAAAAGATCCTTTAAATCTTGAATTCAGAAACAATGTTCACATTGGTGCCTCAATGGCAGGCTCTGCCTTCTCAAATTCCCAGATAGGGCTGGCCCATGCGATGGGTCATGCACTCGGTTCATGTTTCAGAATTGCCCATGGAAATGCTGTTGGTTTATTCATGCCTGAAGTCATAAGATACAATAGTGCTGTAGTTGGGGATCTCTATAGGAAGATAAGAATTGCATTCCCTGCCGATGCAAGAAAAAAAGATCTTTATGGCACAGTCAGGAATTTCTTTTCAGAGATAGGCCAGCCTCTGACCATAGGAGAATGCGGGATCGACAGAGCAGATTATGATGGTAAATTGGAAACTCTTGTAAAACTTTCAATGGAATCAACAGGTTCCCTGACAAATGCCAGAGAATCCGATTCTGATTCAATAAGAAGGATTTTGCTTAAGGTGAGGTGAATATGAAAAAATATTCCAGCTTTATCAATGGTGAATTTGTTGGTGGAGATAACTATATCACTATCAACAGACCAAATGACGGGATACCATTCGCATCCGTTAATTATGCGGACCAGGACACTGCAAAATATGCGTTAGACTCAGCTTATGATGCCTTTGACAAATGGGCTAATGTACCATTACAAAAGAGAAAGCAGCTCTTACTCAGATTATCGGACTTGATGCAGGCGAGATCTGATGAATACATATCAGTTGAAATGCAGAATACGGGAAAGACAGTCAGGCAAACTACATTTATGGATGTTCCGCTTGCCATTGAACATGTCAAATACTTCGCGCAGGAAAAAGAATTTAGAGAATACAGAAGAATAAAACATCCTGAATATCCTGATTCGAGTGGCATCATACAGCATGCACCAATGGGGGTGGTTGCCGCAATTGCACCTTGGAACGTTCCACTTTTGATGGCGGTATGGAAAATCGCCCCTGCGGTACTCGCAGGGAACACTGTTGTTCTCAAGACATCAAGATATACCCCGGCATCGGCACTTGAGATGGCAGAGGATATTGCGCGGGCAGGTTTCCCGAATGGCGTTATAAACATCATTCCAGGAAAGGGATCTGACATTGGCAAGGTTTTAACCAAAAGTGATAAAGTGGGTATGATCAGTTTCACAGGTTCAACAGAAACAGGTAAGGAGATCATTCGAGATTCCTCTAATGGAATTAAAAAAATATCCCTTGAACTCGGTGGGAAATCGCCTAATATAGTTTTTGCCGATGCGGATCTTGAAAGTGCTGCCAAGGGCGTTATTTTTTCCATATTCCTGAATTCCGGCCAGCTGTGCGAGTCAGGCAGCCGTCTCATAGTTGATTCAAGTATTAGTGAATCTTTTACCAGAAATCTCAAAGAGAAGATACTTACGCTAAGAGACGGGGATCCGATGGATTTTACCACGGATATAAGCGCAATAACAACGTTGGAACAGAAGGATAAGATTGCACATATGGTCAGGAAAGCTACAGATTCAGGGAACAGGGTGTTGGTCGTCAAGGGTCTCGTTAATTCTCCCACTGGAGGCATATATTATCCGCCTACAATGCTTCAGATAGCAGGGGAGAATACATCAGTGATCGATGAGGAAATATTTGGTCCAGTTCTATCCGTCGATACCTTCAGTAACGAGGAGGAAGCAATTTTTAAGGCCAATAACACGAGATACGGCCTTGCTGCGTCCGTTTGGTCAAGAGACATCAGGAAAGCTAAGCGTGTAGCATCCAGCATAAAAGCTGGGACTGTCTGGATCAATCAGTATCATCTCCTTTCTGCTGCCGCACCTAGAGGGGGATTTAAGCAAAGCGGGGTAGGCCGTGAGCTTGGTTTAGAAGGCATATTGGATACAACCCAGACAAGGCATGTATTTATAAATGGCAGTAACAGTGATTTAGATAACGTGGCATACGGTCTCCTGTTGCCCGAGGACAACGATTGAAGTGTCGAATGAAACTACTGGAAGCAAATCAGTTACCATAGAGATAGATCTGCTTAAGAGGAAAGAGGTAGTGGATTTTAAGCTCGCAACAGGAATCCGCGAATTGATAAGAGAAAAATTTAACATTGCGACTTTTGAGCCGATAAGATCATGTTTTGTGAACAGAGAGGAAATAGAACCAGATAATGAAATTCGAAAGATTCTTGAAGTTGAATTCACGCAATATGAAATATCCTATTCCTTCAAAGAGAGATTTTTGCGTTCTTTCGGTAAATCAAGTCCCGAAATACTGTCATTGTTAAATGGAAAAAAATTGACACCATTTGCTGCGGTTATATATCCGGACAACTCGAATGTCAAAGATCTATTGCCCCTCCTTAAGAGAAATAAAATAAAAGCTGCTGTTAGTGGCGGCGGTACTTCAGTAACTGCGCCTTTCCTAAACGTGGATCTTTCAAAGGTAGTATGCATTGATACATCTCACTTAGACAAAATTGAAATCGAAAGAAGCTACGTTATATCTGGTTCTGGTGTTAAAGGAATAGATCTGGAAAGGAAACTGAATAATAGCGGGTACACCTGCGGCCACTTTCCAGAATCCATGCTCAATTCCACCGTTGGGGGCTGGGTCTCGACAAAGTCATCGGGGCAGGAATCAAATTTTTACGGAGATATTGAAAACATAGTTATTGGCCTCAAGATTGAAAGATCTGATGGTGAAATCACTGATGGGATTTACCCCAGAGAATCTGCAGGTATAGATGCAAAATCTGTAGCAATAGGATCTGAGGGAAAGGTCGGTCTCATTACGGAGGTTTTTCTCAAAACTTTCAGGGTACCTGAAAATAGGTACTATGAGTCAATGTTATTTCACAGCTTCAAGGAAGGACTTGATTTCCTCGAAGATCAGGTGAAATATCCTGCAGTGGTTAGGCTTTCTGATGGTACCGAGACTGAATACATTCTGCGTGGAACAGATGATAACCGTGGAAAGAGAATTCTCTTCAGTTACGCTAATGTACGTGGCATGAAACTACCCGGTTCATCTCTGCTTATTCTAGTGGGCAACGAGAAAATTTCATTAGGGGGGAAAGCGGGTCTAAAGATTGGATCTACAGTACCTCGCATGTGGGAAAAAAACAGGTATGGCAGGCCTGAAGTAGGTGATGCATTGTGGGAACTAGGGCTGGTTCCGGATACGATGGAAACATCCTGCAAATGGGAAGATTCTTATCATCTATACAAAGAAACAATATCAACATTCCAGAAGGAAATCCAGTCCATGAACCTAAGAGGTGTAATAATGTGCCACGCTTCTCATATTTACAGATTAGGACCAGCACTTTATTTCACATTTATCACAAATGTGAAAGAATCAGAAGACCTACTATCTATCAGAAGGTCTATATCAGAAACATTTGCCTCCTGCAACGGTTCAATTACACATCATCATGGAATCGGTTCACTCTTTCTGCCAATGAACAATCCGATTAAGGCAAAAGTAATGAGCAATCTCAACGATCCGGTGCTGTCAGGATTTGAATATGATTGAATTCTCAGCCAAGACCAGGGAACAGGAATTAAAAACATCCAGCGGTAAAGAATTCGATGTATTGGTCATCGGAGGCGGAATTATAGGCGCAGGCGTCGCAAACACTCTGGCACAGGCAGGAATTTCTGTTATGCTCGTAGAGAAGGGCGATTTTGCCTCAGGAACTAGTTCGGGCTCCTCAAAGTTAATCCACGGTGGCTTGAGATACCTTGCACAAGGGAGATTCATGCTTACAAGAAATCTGTTAAAGGAAAGAAATTACCTTATGAGGGAAACAGATCTTGTAAAGCCGATCGACTTTGATATACTAATAGGTCCAGGCATGTTTGGAAGACTTGAGATTATGCTTGGTCTGATGTTATACAGAATTCTCGGTGGAGGCAAACATTCCAGATACACTAAAAATAATGGCGTTTTTCCAGGTTCTGTCAACGGATACTACACGTACAAGGATTGCATTACAGACGATTCTCTCCTTACAGTAACAAACGTAGTTTCAGCTCACATGAACGGTGCAGTTTGCTTGAATTACGTGAAATATAATGATTCATCCATTAAAAACAAGGAGAAAGTGGCTAACCTTAAGGATATGATCTCCGGGCATGAATTCACCATCAGGCACAAGGTACTGGTTAATTGCGCAGGACCTTGGATAGATGACATCCTCGGACATGAAAAAATTGCTAACTTCAGGCTTTCCAAAGGGATACACCTCATATATCCAAGAGAAGTTTTCAAGAGAGAAAGTGCAGCAGTCGTGAAGTCAAAAGTTGATGGAAGGCAGATGTTCGTAATTCCGAGGGGTCAAGTCGTCATAGTGGGCACAACTGATGATTTCGTTGATACGCCAGATGACTGGAGCATAAAGGAATCTGAAAGAGATTATGTAATCAGGAGCCTGTCTTTTATTTCTTCAGGTATAAATAGGGACAATATAATCGGCGAATATTCTGGTATTAGAACGCTGATTGGCAAGGGAAACAATCCTGGAAAAATGAGCAGGAATTTTTCCGTAATAAGAAAGGATAACTTATTTACAGTTATAGGCGGTAAGGTGACTGATTACAGGAGAGTTTCGAGAAAAACAGCAATTAATGTATCAAGGCATCTTAAAAAGGGAAAAATCCGGAATACCTTGCCCAGGCTGGATTACAGGCCCGACCTCGACGACCGGATTTCATCAGCCATTAAGTACGAATGTGCAATATTCCCGGAGGATGTCGTAAAGAGAAGGGCGTCGGTCTTTTATTTTGATCCCGAATCAACACATCTTGTTAATGAGACTGCTTTAAAGTTGCTTAACTCACTCAATGAATAGATTATGAAAATGGCCGAAACAAGTACATTACCACCAAATTAAAGCGTCTCGACCTTAAACAGCATCAATTCAGGTACGCGAGCAATGGCAGCCAAGTCGAATAATGGATTAGACTGGATTCATTATTATCCATGTGAAAATCCAATATTTCAGTAAAGAAAGTTTAACATATAATCCATGCATTTTCCAAGAATCCATAAATCCTAAATAAAACGGCCCTCTTTATTAAAATGTCTTAATGATTCAGCAGTCTAGCATGACCGGAACGATCAGGCATAAGGCAAATAGTTTTTAACCAGAGAATCCCAGTTTCCTTACGAAAATACATGTAAATTTCACCTATCGAGGTTATCTTCAGAGAGATCCGAATAAAGTTATGGTTTAATTCACGGTGCAATGCTCGCGTTAATACTTATCTTTTGCTTCGAATTGGATATTATCATTACATCAAAGATTACCGCGAGTATGAATCCTATTGACATTAGATAAGAATTTATGTTGTTCTGGCCATCGAAAACAAAGAAAAGTCCATTAACACCGGCAAAGATGATGGACAGTAGAAGTGATAAGGAAAGAATTGACATATTGAATCTTCCACTGAAAAAAGATACAAATAAAATACCTATTGAAGTTAGCCCTACTAAAATGCCTATCATCATATGTAGCATTACAAAAGCGAATCCAGAATATACACCCATAAAACCCATCATTCCCAAAAATGATAGAGGGTGCGGTAATGTCACGAAAAGATTTACATACATACCAACTAAGAACTGTATAACCAGAAATGCCAGTTCAAAAGACGCCATCATAAAAACCGGTTTTAAGAAACCTCTATCTTTAATGTTTCCAGTTTTCATGGAACTCACCAAATATTACCACAACCTGTATATTTTGTCCAATCCAGCCATCCAGTCGGAGGATATTGAACTTATGTCCTTTATAGCCATTTTACCTGCCTGAGTTAGCACATAAACCTGTCTCACTCTCTGCCCCTGGCTCATTTCGTTTCGTTCAACGTATCCATCCTTAACAAGAGAGTTAAGAGCAGGATATATAGACCCGGCTGTTGGTCTCCAAAAGCCGTCTGTCCTCCTTGAAATCTCGTTCATTATTTCATAACCATGCATGGGCCTCTCCATTAGAATATTGAGGATTAAAGGCTTAAGGACTCCTGGCGGAATCAGATTGATCTTAAACGGGCCGCATCTGCACATGCAATTTTTACCTTCCATTACAACCACAATCCAAATAATTGCATTTACTTCTGGTCTATTTTGAACGGAATTCAATATCCGATTTTATATTGAATCACAATGTAATTAAAATATTATATGGTAAAGAGATTACTCCTTACCAGAAGTTTCTTTTTGTGCGGCTTTTATGCGCTCCAGTTTCTTCTCGAGAAGAGTTATTTCGGCCTCAAGCTGATCCTTGTAATCCTCAAGTTCCTCAGAAACCGTCCCCTCATAATGGTGTCCTCTTATTCCATGTCTTCCAGATCCACAGCCGCATCCACAGTTGTTCATTTTTTCCATTTTGATTACCTCAATTAGGTATTGTAGGTGTCTATATATAGATGTCGATATATTGTTAGCCAACTGATAAACAATTTATCATCACTATCAAAAAATGTATTAGCTTAAAATAGATTTGTAATCATGCATTTACTGAGTTACTTCATTACACCCAAAGGTCTCGCAGAATACGGACCGGAAGATTTTAAGACTGCAATAACGGCCGATAATGCCAAAGTAATCGATGTCAGAACGAAAAGCGAATTCGTTCATGGACACATTGATAATGCTACTCACATTCCTCTGTCAGATCTTAGAAACCATATTGGAAATCTTGACAAGAATGCTAAATATTATCTGATCTGCGCTACAGGTCACAGAAGCAGAGCAGCTGCAACTATTCTGCTGAAAAATGGCTTTTCGAATGTATCACACCTTAAAGGCGGAATGCTTGCGTGGAATAAGATCAACAAGCGAAAGCACTAATCTGCTCAGATAAAACCCTAAATTAATTAGCGAAGCCTATGTTTAAATTATTGCTTTTAAAGGCAAAAGTGGATTGTTTATAAAATACAAAAATATATATGAAAAGGTTAAACCATTAAGGCTTAATCCTCTGAATCTCCGCCAGCACCGCCAGAAGGTGGAGTCGATGGTCCCTTTGATGCCTTAGTTGCGATGACATCATCTATTCTGAGTACCATAACGCCGGCTTCGGTAGCTGAGTCTATGGCCTGGATACCAACCCTTAGTGGTTCTATTACTCCTGCCTTCTCCATGTCCTCAACTTCGCCTGTGAACACGTTTATTCCATGGTACTTCTTGCCATCAGCGTGTGAACTTCTGATCTTGATCAGTATGTCTATAGGATCAAGACCAGCATTCTCAGACAGAGCTCTGGGAATCTCCTCCATCGCATTTGCAAATCTTTCAATTGCAAGTTGCTGTCTTCCGCCAACTTTGGATGCATATTCCCTTAGCCTGTATGCAATTTCCGATGCAGAAGAACCACCGCCGGATGCGTACTTACCGTCCTCGACAGCTGCTGCAACAACGTGCAGCGAGTCAGTGATTGAACGGTCAATCTCATCAACAACATGCTCGGTTCCGCCTCTAACAAGTATGCTCACTGCTTTCGGGTTGTTGCATCCTGTCACGAATGTCAGATAGTCATCATCAATTTTCTTCTGTTCAACAAGGGCTGCTTTTCCGAGGTCAGAAGAACTAAGCTCGTCAATAGATGACACAATGGTAGCTCCTGTTGCCTTTGCCAGCTTCTCAATGTCACTTTTTTTCACTCTTCTGACTGCGTATATGCCTTCTTTTGAAAGATAATGCTGTGCAAGATCATCTATTCCTTTCTGTGTGATTAACACATTAGCTCCTGTCTTCTTAATCTTGTTCACCATTTCCTTGAGAATGTCCTCTTCCTGCGACAGGAATTTCTGTATCATGCTAGGATCATCGATCCTGATGTTCGTGTCGAACTCAGGCTTCTTGATCTCAAGAGCTGCGTTAAGAACAGCTATCTTCGCATTTTTTACGAAATCTGGCATACCCGGATGTACCTTTTCCTTGTCCACAATAATTCCTGAGATCAATTCAGTATCTTCGATCTCGCCGCCCTTCTTTTTGACAATCTGAATGTTGTCAAAATCTACCACATACTTCGAGTCAACTTTTTCTGCAACGCTCTTTATCACCTGATAAGAGATAAGTGATAATTTCTCCTTGCTGCCTGAGGCACTCTTGCTGCTAAGTGCCGTTTCAGCCATCTTTCTCAATAACTTCTCATCATCTATTGAGACCTTCTTCGCCATGTTCGTTAGAACTTCCTTGGCCTTTTCAGCAGCCATTCTGTACCCCTCTGATATGACTGTTGGGTGAACATTCTGTTTGATCAAGGCCTCAGCCTCATTTAACAAGGCACCAGCAATGATTACTGCGGTTGTAGTTCCATCTCCTACGAAGCTGTCCTGTGTCTTTGAAACTTCGACCATCATCTTGGCAGCAGGATGCTCTACATCCATTTCCTTTAGAATTGTGACACCATCGTTCGTGATTACAATGTCACCAAGCGAATCTACCATCATTTTGTCCATTCCTCTTGGACCAAGGGTAGATCTTACAGACTGAGCAATACCCCTCGCAGCTTCAATGTTATTCTGCATGGCATCTCTGCCTGATTCCCTCTTCGTTCCTTCTTTGAGTATGAATATTGGTTGTCCACCTATCATGTTAATCAAGCAAGTAAAAATAAACTTCTATATAACCTTTGCTGATTTTTAAATTGCTTATATTTAACCATGTTAAATACAATAATCCTAAAGTTTCCGAATTTGGCAGAGCTGAAAATACGCTGTGTAAATTCAATATGGAATACTTTTTGAAATTAGGTTTAGAAGTAATTCTTTTTTCAATGTCAGTGATAGAACCTTGCCTTCATGATATAATAAAACTCGAATATAAGTGCAATCCACTGCAAAAACGCAAGTGGGATTTCATGAAATCCAAAAGCACAGGATACGGCCTGAACAATCAATCCATATAAGTCGTGCGTTCTTCCATGACGGATTCTTGATATCCACTCATCGAGTGTAAGACCAGATTGGTAGTTATCATACAATAGATGCGATACAAAATCGACGAGGACTCCAAAGCTAGCAAAGGAACCTACCTCAACCCCAATGAAATTGAGAAGATCGTTTCTATTATATAAAATTAGAACGACAAACACTGCGAATGAAAGAAGAGCAAAATAAACGGCTTTTGTCTTTCCAGTCAGCAACAGATGCTGCCATTCCTTGAAACTTACTTTCTGGGCCATCCCAATGTTTGAGCATACCTTGCACGATATTACATTTTTTCCTGCAATTTACACTATTGACTGTAAATGGTATTATTGAAACAGTGTTTTAGAGATCTATGATTCAAACTTGCTTAATGTCCAAAGCCAAAATTACTGTCATAGATATTCATTGATTTTGAGATTTCCTTCAACGCGGCTTCCTTCCCAAGCCAACCCTTTACTTCAGTTTTCTTGTTTTCAAGAATTTTGTATATCTCAAAAAAATTCGATATTTCTTTCGGTAGATGCTCCGGCAAATTTTCAATTGTCTCATAATCCCTGTATATCGGGTCCCTGATGGCTACCGCCAGTACCTTGTGATCTTCTTCGCCTTGGTCAAGCATTTCAAGCATGCCTATCGCCTTTGCTTCAACTATTATTCCGGGATATGTTTGTTGCGACATGAGGAGTATTACGTCCATCGGATCATTATCAAGATAATATGTCTGCGGGATAAGTCCGTATTCTGCTGGATACATCACTGAATGGTGCAGAACCCTGTCGAGAACAATACCGTGATGTTTTTTGCTGATCTCATACTTGCACTTGCTTCCCCTGGGCGTTTCCACTATTACGTTGAATACATCCGGGCAATTTTCGCCTCTTGGTACGGTGTGCCACAGGCTGCCGTTTTTCTGCATGGTACTCAATGGATTCTTCCTTAATTTATCCTCCGAAACACGTTGAAAAAGTAGCAGAAATGCTGATTGCATCCTTAAATATTTTCAATCAATCAGGAAACAAAGGTGAATTAGAGAGATGGCTAAAATAGGAATAATTGGAGGAAGCGGTGTTTATTCGCTGCTGGAGGATGCAAAATCCAAAACTGTGGAAACACCTTATGGTAAACCCTCTGCAGACATTGATATAGGTTTTATAGGGGATGAAGAGGTTGCATTTCTTTCCAGGCATGGAAAAAAACACACAATTCCACCACATAAGGTAAATTACAGGGCAAATATCTGGGCTCTGCATAGCCTTGGTGTTTCAAGGATAATCACAGCAAACGCTGTCGGTTCGTTAAAGGAGGAATTCCCGCCAGGAATGATGTTTATACCTGATCAATTCATTGATTTTACGAAACGGAGGGAACTCACCTTCTACGATGGTCCAGAAGTTTATCATATTTCTGCGGCGGACCCCTTTTGTCCAGAAATTAATGGCGCGATCAAAAATGTTTCAGAGAACCTTGGCTACAGTACGCATGCATCTGGAACATACATTTGCATTGAGGGTCCTAGGTTCTCGACACGTTCTGAATCAAATATGTTCAGGCAATTTGCTGACATAATCGGGATGACACTTGTTCCAGAAATAAACCTGGCTGATGAACTTGCAATGTGCTATTCAACCATTGCAACAATAACTGATTACGACGTATGGTCCGATAAGCCAGTTGAAACAAAAGATGTTCTGAGAATACTGAAAGAAAACGAGGACAAATCTCTTAATATCATCAAGCAATGTATACCCAAGATTTCTGGGGAAAAGCATTGCAATTGTTCAGGAAGATTGGACGAAGCGAAAATCTGATTTAGGTGTAAATTTAATGAAATTAAAATTTTTAGGCGGAGCAGAAGAAGTAGGTAGGTTGGCAATTAAGATGAACTTTGGAGGTGTTAAGGCTATGGTGGATTATGGTTTGATCCCGGAGAAACCACCCGAGTACCCATTACCACCAGAAAAGGTTGATGGTGTCTTTTTAACACACGCGCACCTGGATCACGCAGGTTCCTTGCCGGTCTACTTCAACAAGTATGATGCGAACTTTTATGCAACTATAATGAGTGCTAATAGCATACGACCTATGCTTGAGGATACGATAAAGATTGCAGATATTGAAGGATATACGAAAATGTTCAACAAGGACGATATCTCGCAGTTATATTCCATGCTTGCACCGATTAAGTATGGTGATTCAGATTCGATAAAGGATCTTGACTTTACCGCGTATAACGCTGGTCATATACCAGGATCAACCATGTGGAAATTTACGAATTCTACCGACCTGCTTGTCACAGGAGATCTGTACACAAGGGACACAAATCTGTTAACTGCTGCAACCCCGGTACAAGCAGAAAATCTGATCATAGAGAGCACATATGCAGGCAAGATCCATGAGGATCGTCAGAAGGTTATAGACAGGCTGCGATCACGAATAAAGGAGGTCGTTGGGAACGGTGGAAAGGTAATTCTTCCCACATTTGCTGTTGGCAGAACACAGGAATTGATAATGACTATTGCTGACATGGGCCTCAATATTGCTGTTGACGGAATGGGAAATACGATTACGAGCATCTACTTGCATACGCCAGGATTCTTCAGGTCACAGAATGAGTTCAGGAAGGCCGTAAAGAAAACAATGCACGTGAGAGGCCAGAGGGACAGAATGACCGCCATGGATGCCGACGTCATAATCACAACATCAGGTATGCTGGATGGTGGACCTGTTCTTGGTTATATCAAGAATTCACTTGAGGATGAAAAATCGGCAATTTTTATCACCGGATATCAGGTCGAGGGCACCAATGGAAGGAGCCTGATGGAAAACGGAACCCTGAACATCGATGGTTCGTCCGTCCGGCCAAAGATGAAAGTTGAGTTCTTCGATATGTCTGCCCACGCAGGCCATGATGAGCTTATTAAATTCATCGATGGTGTAAATCCAAAACGTGTCATATTATGCCATGGAGAAAACAGGGAGAAGCTTCTCCCAGATCTGACCAATTATGAGGTTATTCTGCCATATAACGGTAACGAGATAGAGATTAACTGATTTTTTTAGTGTCAGGCTGCAGTACTCCCATTTTTGCTGCCCTCCTGGCGTATATAATAACCAGAGGAAGTGTGGCGGCTGGAATAATGCCGATGAATATCCATGCGACATCATATCCAAATACAAGAACATAGGTGAAAGCAACAGTAACAGTGAAACCAAGTAGTATCTGGATAGAATTGAAAAGACCGGAATTGAGCGCAACAAATCTTCTATCCCTCTCAATGAATACGACCGTAGAATATTCAAGAGATGATATGGATACAGTGAACATGCCCACTACAAGCGCAGATACCCACATGCCGACAACGCCGAGGAATGGAATCCATATAACAGACACACATAGTGCGAGTACCATCCAGACTGCATTCCGTATAAGATTCTCCTTCCTGATCCTACCGGAAAAGAAGGATCCCAGAATGCCAAAGAATAGAACGCTGCTTCCAAGTGCCCCTGCGTAATACAGTGGAATTCCGCTAAAGGTCGCATAATCCTTCAGATATTCTGAATAAACGTAAGTTGTTGACCAAAAACCTGAAAATGCAACGGCCAGCAGCCATATTAATGGATTCCTTATTCGATTCCTCAAAGCGCCTCTCTCAAAATTGCCGCTGATTGTACTCTGCCCAACACCAAAAAAGAATATCAATGTGGTTATGGCTGTGATTGCTGCCTGCAGTTCCTCGTTAAAACGAAGACCAAAAAATGAAGTAATCGGGGTAAAAGCAAATACAGCTATACCACCGCCAATATCGAATGCCGCATTATAGTAACCCATATACTGTCCAAGCTTTTCTGGATTGGAATCATTAAGAACCGAAACCGCAGATGAAAAGAAGAAAGCGGCGCCAAAACCGCTCAGAAATCTCAGGAACAATAAAGCATCAAAATTGACCGCTATTACCTCAGTAAAACCAGAAGCCGACATAATACCGAGGCCGAGCACACAGTTGTTCCTGGATCCCCATTTTGCAGCAATCAGTCCAGCAGGAACCTGGAAGAGACCTGCACCCAAAAGAAAAAACGCGAAAACTAGTCCAGCCTGGTCGACAGAGACATTGAATGCGGAAGAAATCTGATAAATGGCCGGAGCAAGGTTGTACCAGTTCATTGAGTATACGAGCCTAGAAGCCATCAGTATGGGTATAGAGTACCGCCGTTGCATCTTCTCATCTTAAGCGCGCATAAGTGAATAAGAATTTTGAGTAATGTTATACGACGAAATATAAACAGACAGAATAAATAATAATTTAAGATAAAAAATTATTTGTTCCTTTCAAGCCATAGAAAGCAATTAACCAAACTAATATATGGCTAAATAGAATTTAGCGGCTTGAATGACTAAAGAGGAGCAGATCCTCGGGTGGCTGGGGAATGGAAAGCCTACAGGGAGGAAGCTCATAGATCTCAAATGGAAAATCTCCAGAATAGGTGATTATTATACACTTGAAAATGAGAAGGTACCGTTCACACTGTTTCTTTATTTCATTCAGAACAAGATAGTTCAGGTGAAGCTCGATACTGGCATTGAAACTGCCACATCGCCAAGCAGAGATCGTCTGGGTACATACAGAACGCTTCTTATAATGAACGGCCAGGTCTCACATGTTAAATTCATGGTAGAAGGGATAAACGAGAATGTTGTTGCACGTGTTGACATGGAGATGCAGACGATTACGAAGGCAGAATTGGATGAAGCACTCAATGCTCTGCTTTCTTCTCTTTACATGATGGTCAGGGCACTCCATCTGGAAGAAGAGTTTAACAAACAGATAGTTGACAGAATGCTGATGCTTGTAAAGGAGATGCAGGAAGAGGGTAAATCGAAGGTTGAAATAGTTGAGTTTTTAAAATCAAGAATGGGATTCAGAGAGGAAGATGCAAAGAGAATAGTCGAAGAATTCCTTACTGAGGATCTACGAGGCAATGAGAGATTATATGGTTAGGTGCATGGATGGTAGTTAAGATAGATAAGCTAGATGAAAACACTAAAAATGAAACGATCGTTGTTAAAGTATTGTCTCTTACTGAAAAGGAAACGAAGAGTGAGAAGGGAGAGGGCGTTTATCATTATGGTCTCATAGGCGACGAGACTGGAACAATGCCATACACGGCATGGTCACTACCCGCAACAATCAGGCAGGGTGATGTGGTAGAATTAAGGAATTTCTCTGTAAAGAAATACAATGATTCGCTTAGATTGTACCTTGACACGAGAACGGATGTCATCTTAAGGCCGGAGGACAAGATTGAAGTAAAGAGGGTATACAAAGAATACAAGATAAAAAACCTCACTCTCAGGGATCAGTATGTTTCCGTGACAGGAAAGATCACGGAGGTAATAGAGAAAAAATACGACAAGGATGGCCAGAAGAAGGATGTCTCGTACTGCACGCTTGAGGACGACACGGGCTCCATCCGTCTTTCACTTTTCGACGTTAGGGTAAAGCCTGGAAAATTCTATAAATTTGAGGGTTTAAGGGTATCGGAATACAAGGGCAGGTTGAGACTTTCCGGTGGTGACAGAACAAAGATACTCGAAGCGAAGGCATTTTCAATACCTGAAAGGAAAATCTTCAGCATCTTTGAAGTAACCGGGCCTGTGGATTCGATAACACTGACAGGTTTTGTTGTATATTTGGGGGAGAAAGGCGGGCTTGTAAGGAGATGTTCAGAATGCAGAAAAAGCACCGATGACATAAAATGTCCTGACCATCCGGATGCTGAAATGTTTCTCGATCTCTATGCCTATTTTACGCTTGAGGATGGCACTGGTGATATACCATGCACTGCGGGCCGAACACCGCTTATGGATCTTTTAAAAATAAAGGATGAAGATCTGAATCTGACAAAACCAAAATACAGCAAGAATGACATAATAACAAAGATTGAAGATGCATTGATGCCCGGCCCTCTCAGCTTTACAGGGGACGTGTCCACAGGATCAAATGGCATTTCATTCAGGGTAAGAAAGATACAGAAGATAAATGAACCAGAATTGAGGCTCTATTCGCAGTTACCTGGAGATGAGCTGCTATGATGGCACGTAAGCGTGAAAGTTCAAAATGGGTCTTCTCGAAGGAGCTTAAAGATACAACATTTGTTGAGGAGATGCCTGAAAACGAAAGGGGAAAGCCTTTTGTGGTGACGCCGCTGGGCACCAGGATAAAGAGGATTCTGATTGCGGGAATAGTAAGTGCCAAGAATAGCGAAGAAAACCTCACCAAGTTGACAGTTGCAGACAACCTCGGATCCTTTTACGTGTCAGTTTTCAAGAATGAATACCAGCCAGGTCTGAAAGAAGAAGCAGATTCCCTGGAAATAAATGCAAAGGTAGTGATAATGGGACGGGTTAACTCATTCAAGACTGAGGAAGGCGTTCTCTATCTGAACATAAATCCGGAGAAGATAATGCATGGCGATTCACTGTCATTAGGATACTGGGCGGCAAGGGCAACATTTGTTGTCCGAAGAAAGATACTTGCCATTCAGGAGATGAAGAAGCTTGATTCTCCTGATAAGCAGAAGATTATTGCTATGGGATATTCCGAAGAGGAAGCTGAATGTGCGCTGAGACACATAGAGCATTATAAAACATACAATGTGACTGAAATGCTTGCGGCAGTGATGAGTTCATCTAAAATGCCAGTAGATTCACAGGAGGAATCTGGCAACAAAGAAAAATTGCTGATATTCATAAAGACCAATTCAGACCCGCAGAAGGGCTGCAGGTATGAGGACATAATAGCCTACATGAAAGATAATGGCATAGAACAGGCAGACACCGATGAATTGCTTAATCAGCTGGGTGCAGACGGGGACATCTACGAGGTTTCACTTAAGAGATACAAGGCAGTTTAATCTCCGGAGAACTAGATTAAATTACGAAAAAGATATTTGAATGCACCTTCGCTCAGGTCCAACATTTTCAGGTAATCGCCTTCACCGTATGTTTCTATTATGTTTACGCATTCCTTTGCTAGTTTTCCACTTTCATCAAATTTGTTTAAGTCCTTCCATCTTGGGAATATCTCCTTTTCTTCCAGTGTATTGTGATCAACAAGCAATCTGAAATAAAGGGGAATTCTGTCATTATATGTCTTGATATTTCCATCGTTATACCACTTCGTTAGATTCATAGCAAGTGTATTTATCAATTTGTGGTCTGCCTTTATCTTCTCAATCTTTTCAGCATACTGTCTATCATCGTCCCAGTATGGTTTTATCAGTTCGGGAAAAACTATTTTTTCCTCAACTTCAACATGAACATTCATTAAAAATCCATGAAACGAAGAAAATTCTTCATTTGACATTCCTGTAACCTGCTTTTCTTTCATTCGTTTCATAGCGAGATGTTCAATCATAAGTATTTCAACAAGATCGGCCATATTGGTGAAGAGATTTAATGTGGATAACTTTTAGCTAGTATATAAAGGTTTTAGGAAATCTGGGTGTGGGACACTATTCTCGTTCGGCTTCTCCTTCCGACTTTGTAATTATGACGTAAACCCGCTTCCCTAGATACCTTCTTGGCACATCAGCTTTGGCAGATGTGCCCTGTTTTGTTACAGTTCT
>JAKAAI010000039.1 GCA_021797055.1 Thermoplasmata archaeon
ATCTCGTAAGCCCGCCGAAAAGAGCTAATGAAGAAAAGGAGGAGGCAGTGATTGGTTCTAAGTGATACTGGCGTTGCATTAGGTTTTGAAGAGACTCCTGCTTCTTGGCGTCAGCTTGATTATCACCCCGTAGGGGATCTTAGCAAAATTGACATACATACGGAAACTGGAATTGACCTTTATCATAAAAAAGGACCTGAACAATTGCTTACTTGCCTGCCAACCGTATATCCGCCTAGTTTCAATATTGGTATTGTGGGCGCCAAGATCGCTATGAACAATCAAACAAAGGAGCCGAAGCATCCGATCAGGTTCCCGCCAAGGTGGCCTTTTGAGTGGCGAGATTCCGAGATTCCCGGAATGATTGGAAGAAGACTCTCTGAGGAATACTCTTCCATTCCTGGCTTAAGCGACTACGATTATGATTTCAGATTGGAGTTTGTTGCTGAAAATGACCAGCATAAAAGCAAGTATAAAGCCGTCTTTTTACTAGAGGTTCCCGCGTTAGATCAACGAGACTTCTTTAGAATCTGGAATGAGGCAATTAACATTTACGAGTCTTTATTAAAGGATCTAAGAGCCAAGAGCAAACCGGGGAGCAAGCAGCGAAAGGATATATTGAGTTTCCACAAGATCGCACGGATTCACGTTGAAAGGTGATATGATTGCCTTTCGAAGATCCCCTTGGTTTCAGCAAGGTTGCCAAATTCCTAAACGAGCGTGTGGACGATTTTAGCGAGGAAGGCGTATTTCGGACTATTATCAGCAGGTTGTACTACAGTTCATTTCATTCAATACGTGATAGGATTTACGGCCGCTCCAAGCGTTCCGTAAATCATGTAGATCTACAAGAAAAGGCTGGTATTGCCGCTAAGGCTAAAGGAAGAGAGAGGTACATTACACATTACTTATCACAACTTGAAACAATGAGAGATCGGGCGGATTACGATATCCATACTGCCATCGGGAAAGAAGAGGTGCTTAAAGCATACGAAGTCTTTTTTAAGATTGAAGGTGAATTCCATGAGATTTGGGATTAGGCGGTCCTTCATCTAAGATGTAATGCGTTGCAGCAACAGTGAATTTGCTTGCCCTATGTCTGTGTAAACACTTTCACGTTCCTTGACCTTGATATAGAGCAGGGAAGTGGAATACAGGAACATAAAGCACAGTGTCGACAAATTGAGAATGGTATGGGATGATATCGGCGTATAGTTCGACGAACTTGACACCGAACAGAGGCTGAGGATGTGTGCCCTCTTCCTGACTGCCCCTCAGATGTCCGGCATCGTTTCACAGAGATCCGACGGCGGATACGTATGGATGATGTAGGAAAAGGTAGGAAAGAGGGGGGGCACTGGACGTAGCGGAACCAATCCCGCATATAAGTGGTGCTCCGATTCCCTAAATTGAAGATACCGGTTCCCGATATCCTTAATGAATATAGGTTGCTTCTCCCATAGTATCGAATACATAGTGGTGTCGACAGAGTATCTCCTGCGCGTCTCAACGGCTAAACGCTTCTCCTGTATTTCCTTAATGACAGCGATCCAACGATCTTGAGGAGATGCGTCTGGTCAGGATTGAAGAGCGTTTTGAAAATCGCAGGGTTATTTACGTCAGTTTGACCAATGTAGGCAGAGAATATGTCGGGAAATTCAGGATGATGGGTGATGATGATGCTTTGCCCGAGAATCCGCTGAATGACATTGATAAAATTCTTAGGCCAACTGGGAAATGTAATTTCCCCAGGAATTTGTGAGAGAACCATTTTAGAAAAAATACGGTGGACAGTGGATAAAGCCAGAAGTTAGTATCGTTGCAGTCTTTCTCGAATATGCTTTAACATGGATTCGTCGCACTAACCATCTTTGTAGCGAGAAGACCACGTGAATGGCAATTCGCAGTCGCATGAAAAGCTTATGAAAGAGTTTTTCGATATAGCGCTAATGGACGAACAACAGTTTCTTGAACAATTGGGCGAGCGTTTACAGGAACTGACAGAGCAACCAGCATTTGAAGTTTTTTCAATTGCAACACACAAGGAAAAATGGATCTGTGTTGATAAGAATGATAAGCAATCGTACTCTAAGAAGGCAAAGGAAGCAGAGGACTATGATTTATTCAACCTTGTGGTCATCGACCATAACAGGATATTGGGCTACATAAACCGTGAAGATTTGAGAGAAGAGCAGTGGAATAAAATGGTCAGATGGAATGAAAAATCATTAGATGCTGAAACAAAGCTCACTGATGTAATAGGTAAACTGTTCAGGGATTCGAGTGGAATAACCCGAAGAGAAAGAAGTCCTCTTTACTTTGTTAACTTGAAATTGAACGGAGTTGTTGAGCCCTTAGGTATTATCACTTTCTGGGACCTTAACCGAGCACCTGCCTATACTCTTTCTTATGCTGTCTTGGTATACCTTGAACACACTCTGTTGGATTTGATAAGGGAAACACATGAAACGTGGGAAGATCACAGTTCTATAGTCGAAAAGTGTAAGAGCGAGCAAGTGAAGATTCTTTTGAGAATGCGCAACCCAACCATTGAAGAGATATCCGCTAAATGGTACTTGAGAGACTTAATTGAGTTTTGCGAGAAGGATCCGCACGTCAGTCCATTGTGCACAGAAATAGATGAGACGCTTATGGAATGCCTAGACGGACCACGTGATGAGTGTTTGCGAAATCGGATTGGTCACTCTATAAAATTGCTTGTGAGAGACGACAAAAATTACAGGTGTGATTTGGAAAA
The DNA here is from genome assembly GCA_021797055.1 of Thermoplasmata archaeon. Next base: position 2,759 of record JAKAAI010000039.1, read on the forward strand.
ACTTGAAAGATTGTGGTCGTCCGGGAAAAAGGCTTTTGGTAAATTCTCAAATCCCAAGGTCCGGATTAAGTCGCAGAAATTTAGAGGTAAAAGTTACCCGTCTGCCAATGGATTGGAATTCGGATAATGAATGATTGGGAAGATGTCACCACCCCGTTCGAAATAAACCCCATGGAATGTTCTTTTGTCCTTGCGCTTCATTGGGTTAGTCACACGTTCTATGATTCAACAGCCCGTTCCTTGCCGGGCCAAATACGCAAATGGCTCTGAATCTTTCTTCAAACTGTCCGACGGATGTTAAGTGCTAGGCATTGGCATTGCGGCCGTTAACTTACCGCGTTAGCCTGCGACTATATTTCTGTCAATCTCATTTAGCAGGTCTTTGTGCCAGTCTTCGAAACTCCTTCCATTCAGACCGGAACCAGACACCCTGCCTATCAGAGCAAGCATCAGCAGCCTGACGTATTCATTCAACTTGGGAATCAATTCGTTCAGGTTATTTATTCCGTACTCGGACAGATGTTTTCGAAGATAACGGTTTACGTCTGAGCCGCCGTGCACTATCCTGCTCCTCAATTCATATGACCGATAAGCCATATTGAATATCTCTTCTCTATGTTCTTTATCGCCTCCAATCAAATGAGCCAGCCTCAAGCTGATTCTAAAACCAATCTCAGACCGATCACGTGGGCCCAGAAGTGCCTCAAGAACTATCATCAGATCTATAAGAGTGTCATATTCATTTCGTTTGAAGTGAATGTTGACAAAGCGCATCGTGGCCAATTTTAGCGCTTCCCATTCATTGAAGTCGATTTTGTTAATCTTTTCCTCAAGCTTCTTCAAGTTACTGACATCGCAGTCGTGGAGAGTATATTTTTGTGACGGGTTAATAGCCAGTTCAAAGAAGTCCACCGAAGCTGCGAAGGAAGCGCCGATTGCTCTGGGATAATTCAGATGGTAGCTCATTTCGGTGTTTGTGCCGACAAATTCAGGTTTAAACAGCTGCAGCAATAGCCGGATCTTGAGCTTAATTTCTTCGTGTCTCTTCTCCGACTCGTCGTCTGCGAAAATCAATGGCGGCAAACTGATACAAAACGCCGGGTTAAGAATTCCTGAAAGTCCGGATGGTGGAAGAGCATAAGGGTTCCCCACATTCCGATCGTATGCACCTATTATAATCAGATCCAAAAGCTCCTCTGTTTCTATATATCTCAATCTGCAGCCAAATATTTCAATCGAATCTATGCCAACCATATCAAAATTTCTCAGTACAACAGCGCTCCTTCTGTTTCCATCAGAACTGCCGACATGACTCTTCAGCTCTTCAAACACTTTCGAAAAATTGCCTTGGTTGAATTCGAACTTAAAATTCATAATGTAATCTGCGACGAAATTACGGAAGATCCTGTGCAGAAGAAATGCCTGTTTGCTCATGTCCCGCTTTGTCTCCTCAGGAAATTCCACAGGCAGTGGAAGCTCAATCCAGCCAAAGCGCTCAGCAAAACCTAAGGAAGACATGAATTCGATACACTTTTTCACTTGTGGAAATTCAGCCATCTTAATGATCTCCTCTGCAAAACCACTCGACATCAGGGGCGATAGTCTTTGAATTTCCTTCATTTTCCACGTTCTGGCTTCATAGTTAATCTCTACTGCCGTGATTTCTTCATTAACTGCAACTTGATTGGCTTTATTTGCAAGTTCACTCAAAACAACTTCAGTTGCAGTTTCGAGAATAGCCTTGAGTCTGTCAAGGTTATCCGACAATCCGTTGCCTTGCATCGCCACCACTGGTATAATAGAATGCTGGTGATTTAAGGTCTTCAGGTGCGTATCACTTAACGCTGACAGGGGTTACGGGAAACCCTGGTCCCTTGGCACTTTTGGTTGGAGGAGTCTTCTAACGACGAAATATGCATTTTTCCAATTGGGGACTTTCAGGTTTGCGAAACTTCCGAAGCAACCGCCTTTGTGCGATTGAGTGATGACAATTTAGGTTCATGCTGGGTTGAATTTGTTCATTACTGTCTATGCTGCAGATACTGTTGCAGGACAACCCATTGCCTTGTATGAGTGTTTTCATAAATGAGTACATATACACACACATATGAGTATCAAGAACATTTCAATCACGGAGGACGCATATGCGAGACTGGCCGCTCTTAAGCGCCCAAATGAAAGCTTCTCTCAGGTGATCAAACGAATCACGGAAAGAAGATCGATCCTTGAGCTTGCGGGCATTCTCTCCGCATCCGAAGCACAGGAATTCAGGGATGCGGTCAAGGATTCAAGCAATTTGAGCAAATTCAGGATGGATGATATTGAGGAGAAGATGAAAGGCACCGAACGGAAGAGAAAGAAATGATAGCCGATACTTCATTTCTGATTGATGTGATGAGAGGAGATCCGGGAGCAATAGCCAGGGCTGAAAAGCTTGATGGTGACGGCATCCCCATTCATCTCACTCCCATCACAGTCTTCGAACTGTATGTGGGAATAGGGCTCAGTAAGAAGTCATCTGAGGAGAAGGCAACTGTGCATTCAGTGATATCGTCAATGTCTGTCTTCCCAATGGACTTCGAGTCTGCGAGTGGAGCTGGCCTTATATTCGCGGCCAAGAAGAAGGGCAGAACTGTTGATCCGGAAGATGCCATGATCGCCGGTATAGCGAAACTCAACCACGAGACTATGCTCACCCGGAGTACCGGCCATTTCAGCGGGATTGAGGGCGTACGCACTGAGAGTTATTGATATTCGGGTCCCGAGTGTTCTAGGGTTTGAAACCGCGCAACTTCCAAATCACTGTCAAATCCCGCCGGGGAAAACTTCCTTTGCTTTCGCCACGGCTCTGGAGCTATACAATTACCACGTGCTCAATTCAGTGAGATTTGCCATTTTCCGGGACAGATTGCATCGTCGGCAGACGAAATAGCCGATATGAATACTGCACCATTGCGCTTATCGCGGCAGGTGTCCAAATTCGAGACAAATCTATTAGGAACGAATCAATATAAGGTACTAGAGGTTCGGTGGCATGGGACTATGAAGAATAACATGACAACTGGCGAAGTCACAATTCTTTCCTTCCTCCTGGGGGGAGAAGGGAGGCGAAAATACAATGCCCCCGTAGGGGGAAAGACACGACTGGTGAAGGAACTCTTCATTCTCGAGAAGGCATATGGGGTAGAAACCGGATATGATTTCATTCCTTACTATTTCGGACCGTTCGCCCCGGAAATCTACAGGGATCTCGCAAGTTTAAGAGCTCTCAAGCTGATAGAGATAGAACCCGGTGTTTCAGGTGATGATATCTCACTCACGCCGAGGGGGGTAACTTTGGCCAATGAGGTATCAACGGAACTACCGAAATCTATCCCTGACAGGATAGCGAAATGCAAGGAGAAATACAATAGCATATCCCTGAATGAATTGATTGACTATGTTTACAAGCACTGGCCAAAGTACACTGACAGAAGTCTCACCGATCCGAACAATATCCTGAAGGAGCTAAAGGCCGAATTCGATAGAGTTGGCATAACTGATGAAGACATCGGAGAGGCAATCGAAGATTACCGGAAAGAGAAAAAATCGAGGGCCAATGAATGCGTGTAGTGGTAGATACCAACGTTTTGGTATCCATCGTATTGCACCGTGAAAGAGACCCGATGAATGCCATTTACACCGTGATAAAGAACAACTCCGTCACTATTGTGTTCTGCAGGGACACTTACAACGAGTTGAAAGAAGCTCTGTCCAGGCGTAAGTTCAGGCATCTCAAAAGAACAGTTGTTAACAGTTATCTGGCTTTCCTTTCTGATAAGGCAGACTGGCGTGAACCAGATAGGCACGGAAACGAGGCGTCGGATCCCGACGATCAGGTCTTCATTGACTTGGCAGTGACAGCCAGCTGCAAATATCTGATCTCAGGAAACCTCAGGCACATGCCCGCGTCCCGGGTCGTGGGAGACCTATCCATCGTTTCTCCCAGAGACTTTGCAACAGCTGAAAATTTACTTTGATTCACAATCTGACGGGAGGGGAGGGTTCTCCCATGTCAAAGTATCTACACATTTACGCAGGGACAATGCTTTTATTGGCTCATAAAAGCAAACCTGATCGGTCAAAGCCGGATATTTCAGTAAGTAACCTCATCACAAAATGATAATGTCCATAAGTACTAGTGGCGTGTTTCAATAACTGAGTTCTGTGTCCTGAATTTCCAGATAACTCTCTTCCTTGCGGTCCTCTTGTCCTTCTTCCTATTTTCCCTGTTCTCGAGCATTTCCTTCCTGTGTGCATTCTTGTATCTAATTGCACTCTGGAGTGCCTCATCGACTTCTGGCCATGATGGAAACGTCGTTCTAATTTTTGCCATTTTCGCCGGAGTAAAATTTGCCAAAAACGCCGACGAATGTTTTACAGAATCGCCGGCAAATTCTTTACACCTGCACCTGCTACGGTGAGGGGCAGGGGGGACGTGTACACATTTTGCTGTAAAATTGAATAGACCCTGTGCCTTCACCCTGAAAGACATTGTAGGTGAATCAGAATGGAACTACAGGATCAGGAAATTACAGCAGATCCGACACGGTGTCTCCTTGGGACTCAAGTGCATTGATCCATGTTATTGAACTCAATGGAACGGAGAAGGGTAAGGCAAATCAAAACATGGCATGGAAGATTTCTAAAAACTCCAAAATATGAAAGGTTGTGCAAACATGAATTTTATTCATGGTTTGGTCATGGTAAAATCATCTTTGCATACAACCTTCGTGAGCTGAAAATCATGATGGGATAGCGTAAATCCTTCAGATTTACCGGAAGAATAAAAGTAAACGTAAGAAATTATGATGAAAATATCAATCAAGATCCCGATTTTGCCCTATTATGTAAAGTATAGAAATGTCCACCGGAAATCATTGACTTATTTGAAATCCCTTCATGATGATCAGGCACTGTTATTTTGATTACAATGGTCATGAAGGGATGGAAAATAAATCCTCTGTACTTCAGCTGAGCAATAATTCACTTCACGGAACCTTTCTTCATCATCCAGCCACAATAGTATAACCCTTGGAAGAACTGTTGAATCTGTATGAACCCAGCCTCTCTGAATAGTTCCTCCATCCTTGTTGGCACAGAAAAGTGACCACCACTCGATCCATTTTTGAGGAATTCCATGGCTTCGGCTCGAGTATGGACCAGACCTGCGGATTTAAGATAGTTAATCGCTATTTCTCCGACAGTCTCCATAGGTGTACCTGCAAGCTTACAAACATCAACGTGAATATAAATTGCGCCTTCTTTGAGATGATGAAAAACCTTCTTCAGGAAATTACTCTTCGAACCGTCATCCGGCAAAAAATGCATAACTAGGATTGAAGTTATAGCATCAAATTCTTTGCTTTTTTCAAAATTCTCAAATCTATCGCATAAAAGTTCTATTTTAGATTCTGGTTTAATTTGGGCAAGTCTCTGTTTAGCCAATTCAAGCATCTGTGGAGAAGGGTCAATGCCAGTTATGTTCCAACCTTCCATCGCGAACGATATAAGTTCATTTCCTCCACCAGCACCTATAACAAGAAGATTCTCAAAGGTCTTCATATGTGATCTCAATATGGCAAGGGTCAACTCAGACATTCCAGTATAACCTGGCATTGCCCGCTCAATCATGTTGTTATATCTTCTCCCATATTCTCCTTCAAAGTCTACCATAATTTACACCTCCTACAGCTATGATGTTATATGAAAAGACAATATTAAATTGATATCCCCTTTTGTAGCAAAATGTATGGCAATACATTGTTCTCAATGAGGTTTTTCCAAAAATATCGGACGTGTAACCATTTTGCTGTAAAGTTGAACAGACCCTGTGCCTTCACACTGTAAGCATGTGAGGCAGATCAGAATGGAAGCACATTGCGTAGGAAATAAGGAGATCAGGTAATTCAACAACGGAGTATCTGGAAGGATATGGGCAATATATGCGTGAGCTACTATCATGGTTTACTAGGTCATGGATGAAGCAGAACAGCAGTCCGGTGCTGGCAGATAGATGAAGGTAAAGGAGAGTAGAGCCCACAGGAATGGATACAGGGAGAAACTCCTCTCCTTTGGTCATGAGAAAACTGCAGATGTGCTTGACCGTTATAATGACTCGCTTTTCAACTACACTGCCTTTCCAAGCCAGTGCCGGAGAAGGCTGAGGGCAACAAACATGCTCGAACGTGTGAATCTGGAGATGAAGAGGAGAACAAGGAAAACATGTTCTTTTCCCATTAAGTAGTCGCTGCTGTGGCTTGCCGGGCCCATACTGATGGACATAAGTGAGGGATGACCCACAGGCAAAATCGTCTTAGCATGGAAGAGAGTTGACGCGGACAGAGTGAAAGTACAGGATCAGGAAATTATGGCAGATTCGGTACACTATCGAGCCTTTGGAGGTTTTTCATATGGTTCATTCTCGGGCATATAGGCGGAATACTGGCAATAGTATGGAAACCTGTTCCAGTGGCATTCTTACAGGAGGTGCAGTCTCTGCCAGAAAATAACCAGCAATAAGTCGTATTTGGGCTGGATAAGCCCATCTTAAATTATTTAGCAGAAACAAGAATAAATGAAGGAATTTTAGAGGGTGAAATCAGGTAAGTGTAATTCCACCGTCTATTACAATAGTTTCTCCAGTTATGAATGAAGAGTCCTCAGAGAGAAGGAAAAAGACAAGCTTTGCTATATCCTCAGGATTCCCAAGTCTCTTCAGCGGTGTCCGGCTTAAAATGCCATTGAGGACTTTCTCATCTGAGAGCCGGCTTCTGGTCATATTTGTCTTCACGTATCCGGGTGCAACAGCATTTACTCTAATATCTGGAGCCAGGGTAATGGCCATGGATTTTGTAACATGGATCAGCCCCGCCTTTGTGGCTTCGTAGGCAATGGAGGAGACGCCGACCCTAATTCCCGCTGCAGATGCTATATTAACAACTGATGATGGCTTCTCAATCGCTGGCAGCAACTTCCTCACAAGAAGCACTGGAGCCCTTAAATTGACATTGCTCACAGCATCCCAATCATCATCATTGATATTGGCAGCGTTTCCAGGTCGGCCTATGCCTGCATTGTTTACAATGCCTGACAGGCGCATACCCTTATGAATTATTTCCTGAGACAGCTTTTCCGGGCCATCTGGGAGCGAAAGATCCGCAGGCAATAGCTCTACTTCAACACCAATATTTCTAATTTCCTGCTCAAGCATCTTTGCTTCTGAAGCGCTCCTATTGTAGTGCAGAATGACATTTCTGCCCTTTCTGGCTAACTCAGTGGAGATTGCTCTGCCGAATCCTCCTGATGAACCGGTGACAAGAACAAATCTTTCAGCCATGAGTATGTGATTGCGGCATGGTTAATAGCATTTTTCCATCTGCTATTTTATAGATTGTAGCGATATTTTACACCAATCTTCCATCCTGCATACTGTTCAATATTCAGTTTACCAGAATCATTGAACCTACTCCACCATCTGTATCTACGTTCTGCCCTGTAATTAATGAATCAGTTGCAATATTGTATACTATTTTCCAATGAAAGCAGAAGCATATCTCTCTCCAGAGAGAAGCCTACCATCATATCTTTGGCCATTGCAGCCGTCCTTTTTTATAAATCCGGATGCAACAGCATTTACCCTTATGTTGTAAGTGGCAAACCACCAGGCTAGGGACCTTGTATATAATCGAGCCTTTTCCCGCGGCATAACCGGGATTCGAAAAGTAGTATACATTTCTTGCTTCAGAGATTGCAGCTATCGATCCTCTACTTTTGATCATCAGGCTGCACGCAACCTTAGCCACATTGAAAAATGTCAGGGCGTTGTTATTCATACCTCCATGAATTTTTCACGAGAAAGTTCTGATATGCCTATGACACTAGAAAAAACTCCGGCGCAGCGGACAACCCCATCAATTCCGGCCAGTTTTTCAGTGAGTCCGATAATCGCTTTTTCAGATGCTTCTCAGCTGTCGCCATTCACTCCAAGATAGGAGAATCTCAGCTTGAAAAAGAAAGAAGGGAATGGCAATGATGGCTGCTTCAAACAAGCTTCTGAAGATAATATAGTGGGTCCTTATGGAGAAGAGGGCATACACATCAGGCCCAACAGAACAACCTAGCTCTACCAACTGACTGAGAATGTCGCTTTTGCTACCGAGGGAGTCTTTTGGGAAATAGTCGCATTATCCGCAGTGAGGGTAAAACTCTCGGATAAGATGTACTACAGTAATTTATTTCGGCAAATTGAGGGAGGCTGCTATGGAAAGCGAACGAGCATCAATCCATGGATGCTATTAAGCGTTGACCCTCTTAAAATAGGGGTCATAAAATTCTTCGTCTGTAGAGAGCTTCTACTGTTGATCTCATTACGTCATGATTCTGGAAACCTTTCGAAGGCAGACCACTCGCTAAACATGGCGATAAACATGGCGATATAGGTGTTCACGCAGATAGGCGCCACGATGTACGCGCAGAAAGTGTTGTCAAGCGAGAACATATTGAAGATTAAAAGGCAATTTCAGTCAATCATTTCGGCTGTTGGAAATTCTCAAGCCTTCAGGAGACTTTTTAGCCTCAGACACTTCTCGACATATGGAGAACAGTTTAGTCTGTCGAATGTTTCATACGCGCTGGTTAGGGCCTCATTACTTCTCTCCCAATCATCGTTTTCATGGTAAAATCTTGCGAGTTCGTATGAGAGCTGGGCTCCAAATAATTCGTACCCGGCCGAGATGAAATAATCTCGTGCGTCCTTCATTAGTTCAATTGCACTCTTTACTTCCCCGAATGTTTCCTCATGAAAAGATTCTGCAGCTTTCATATAAGCAGATATCCATTCTTTATCAAACCTCTTTGAAAAGTCATGCAGGGTATCCAGATATCTTTCAGATTTTTCCTTGTCACCCGATAAGCTGCCTGCCACTGATCCGTAATATGACATTTCCACATATCCCTTGAAAACTTCGCTGTTTAGAATCTTCGCTTTAATTTTGTTTAATGTGCCAGCCACATAGTGGAGCGCTTCTTCCAATCTGTTCATCTCTATCAGTGTCATCGCCTTGTATGGTGACGAAAAAGTTATGAACTGGGTGGAAGAAGCCTCGTCAATCTTGTCAAATCCACGCATCGCACTATCCCACTTTCCTCTGTAGGAATCAATAATTGAATTTATAAGTAGCAGAACGAGGCTAACGTGGGTCTGTATGTAACCCTTAAATTGCTCTTCACCTAGAGCGGCCCTAAGCTCATCCCATTTCCCTTCAGGTAGAAGTACTAGTAAAGCCCTTTCAGCGGTTATTACCTGCTTATTGCCCCTCGAGCATAGGTCAAGATTGAATTTCAGACCCTTGTTGAATGACTCTTCCACTAATCTAAGGTCGTGTTTAAGGAAAAAGCACCTGTTGGCATCACTGTCGTAGAAACTGACAGCTGCACCTGTAAGAAACGCATCTTCTGGATTTTCGGAGGTAATTCTCACAATGTAATCTTCAGCTTCCCTGTAAGCTGCAAAAATCTTATCAATATCTTCGTTGCTGGTGATTTCCAGGAGCACCGATGACATTAATCTGAGTGCCTCCGAAAAGAGATCTTCTGTTCCGCTCTTTGCTGCGTAATTTAGAGTTTCATCAACTATTTCCCTGGCTTCTTTAAATTCAGCCCTATACCAGAATGCGTTGGCTATACGCCATCCTAGACTAGTCAGGATATTATTCAATTCTGGCGCTTCTTTATTTTTTCTGAGGAAGTTGACGGCGTAGTCTAGCCAGTACTTCTGCTTCTCATCCTTTCTGCTGCCGATCAGTATGAGACATCTTGCAATCATTTCAGTATCTTTGATGCCTTCAAATATCCTGATTGCCTGCTCGATACTTTCATAGTCGTTTTCCCCTGCGTAGAAGCTGTTGAAGGCCGCATTGTAAAGGAGAATTGCTTTCTGCTCTCTTCCTTCCTCAGATTTGGTATAACCAGGCAGCATATCCATAATTTCAAGCGCTGACCTGTACTGTTTCGCTGCCCGTTCAAACTGGAATGAGGAAGCCCACAGTTCGGCAAGTCTCTTTCCAAACTTCAGCGCATTTTCATAGTCACCAGCCTCCAAGAAGTGATAGGCAAGCTCCTGAAGTGCATCCCGGTCATCATCACCATACAGGGAAAGCATTGCTTGCGCTATTTTCCCATGCAGTTTTTTCTTCCTGAGCATTGATACAGAATCGAAGAAGTAACTGTACACTTGGGGGTTTCCGAAATAGAGTTTGAACTGCCCTGGCCTAGTTTTCCTCTCCATAAGTATCCTGGTCTTCTCCAACTTTTCAATTTCATTGTAGAGGGTGTCGCTATCAATAGAATCCATCAATTTTTCCAGAACATCCATATCAAATTCTTGGCCTATAACGGAAGAAACAGAAAGTATTTCCTTTCCCTTTTCACCTATATTGGATAGTCTCTCCCTTATGATGCCCTTGACTGAGGACGGTATTCCAATTTCATCTATCGGCTTACGGTCCCAGCTCCCCGAGTCCTTCCTGAATATCATCTTCTTCTCTATGAGCAACTTCAGGACCTCCTCAACATACAGGGGATTACCCTTGGTTCTAGAGTATATGAAATTTGTAAACTCGTCCGTAATATTCCTCTTATCCTCGGCTAGTTGCCTAGCTATTAGTTCTGCGGTCTGATCTTTGTCAAGGTTGTGCAGCCGTATTGAAGTAATGCTCCTGTTACCCACAATTTTCTCAAGAATCGGATTTTCCAAATCATCAATGGGAATGGAAGTCATGAGAAGAAACATGTTGATGTTCTTTACATTTTCAAGGAGATAACGGATAATGCCCAATGACGCATAATCGGCATAATTCAAGTCGTCCAGTTCTAGGAGAACTGGCATTTCCTTTCCCATATTTTTCATTATTTCATATATTCCTTCCTGAAATCTTAGAGCTGCTTCATTGGGGTCCTGGGTGGACAGGTCGCTTATTCTGCCAAGTTTCCCTGCAAGATCTGGTAGGACTTTTGCAGCAACGTCTCCATAGTTCCCGCACACTTTGTATATCAATTGCTGTGGTGCCTCAAAGAAGAATTCCCTGAAAACGTCAGACAGGACGTAGTTTGGGGTGGAACTTCTGTTCTCCTTTCCCTTGATCATTATGACCTTCAACCCTCTCAGCAATCCATAGTCGATCAGTTCTTCACACAATCGTGTCTTTCCCTGCCCAGAGTCGCCTATAACCATTGCTGCCTTTCCCTCACCCATAAGGACGGAATCTACGGCTTCCTTGAGCAATGATACTTCCTGGTCAACTCCTATGAGTGAAGAAGTCTGTATCTGGGAACTGGAAGTGTGTACTTTGTTAGGTAAAATGTCATCGGATGACCTTTCAGATATCATTACTCTTTCTGGAACATTCAGTAGACCTTCTATTCCTTTTATAGCGTCTAATAGTTTGCCCGCGTCCTGAAACCTCTCCATAGGGTTCTTTCTAAGAAGCTTCATTACAATGGAATCAAGTTGTTTTGGGATTCTTTCATTTATTGAAGATGGAAGAAGGGGGTAGTCATGAATGTGATTGTAGATGAGTTGAATGCTATCTGTGGCTGAAAACGGCGGAACCCCGGTACACATAAAATATAATACGCACCCAAGGGAATATAGGTCGGACCTGGCATCGACTTTTTTACCAAGAGCGCTTTCTGGTGAAATGTAAGCCGGAGTGCCCACTATGGTTCCTGCGTGGGTAAGGCTGGGCGAGTCGAATGCCTTTGCTAGACCAAAGTCCATTATTTTCGGTGTCCCATCTTTTGTCATCATTATATTTTCCGGCTTTATATCTCGATGAAAAACACCCCTTTCATGAGCGTACTCGAGTGCCTCTGCAACCGATACCGTTATTTTGAGAACCTCATTCACTGACAATCCTTTTTTATTTCTTGCTACGTATTCCAGTAAATTATCTCCATCTACAAACTCCATCACCATGTAAAATCTGTCATCATCTTTCTGCATGTCATAGATTGAAACTATGTTCTGGTGAGACATCTTGGCAGTAGTCTCTGCTTCCCTCCTGATCCTGGAATAGGAATCACCCTCGGTGACATCCCTTTTAATAAGCTTGATTGCTACGACTCTGTTAAGATTGTTATCCAGGCACTTAAACACAATGCCCTTACCCCCTTCTCCTAACTTCTTCAGAATTTTGTATCTTCCATTCTGGAAGCTTTCAGGTGCATCTGAAATGTCTTTCACCTCGATTAACTATCTACTATGTTAATGATCTGAGCCCATTAATTTTGGGCAGACATTCAGTCTTCCAATGAGACATTTTCGTTCAACCTCCTTTTCATCTCGATCCTATTCTTCAAAATTCTCTCTTCATTTCTATTTCTTTCTTCGGGGAATTTGTCCTTGAGATCCCCACTTTCATTCCGTCTTCTTTCAAATTCATCCGGCGACTGGAAAGATATGGATGTGTGAGTCCTTGCCGTGTTGCAGTCAGTAAATGCATATTGCATCAGTTTCCTCGCATTCTCAAATGTTTCCAGGTTGTTAACCCATAAGTAATCAGTCTTGACGGAGTTGTGAAAAGATTCAATATCCCCATCGTCTTCGGGAGTGCGCAGGAGTTTCAAAAGACCCCCTCTGGACTCCCCCTTATATCTTCTAATCTTTATATGTCCTATCTTATAACTGTTTAAATGATAAAGGGAGCACATCAACAGAATCCACCATTTTCTGAAAGAGATGATACCTAATTTTGTTCGCAGGCCTTCCAAAAGCCTTGCTTATGCCTGAATTAATTATAATCATGTATTATTCAAATTGTCTGCAAATTATTAATACCTTGCTTTGATGTTGGATGAATGACCTCTTTTTGAGCATTGGGATGAGTGACACTCTACCGTCACTCTATAACACCGTCAACCATGAATGATAGGTATCTCCAGCCTGTTTATGATCTCTCTTGCCTTCCTCGGTATCTCCGTCATTATCCATTGCCCATCGACGCTGAGCATCTGCACCCTTGATAGATGTTTAGTGGCGTGTTTCAAAACTAAGACACGGATTTCCTGAGATGCCACAACAGCCTCTTCCTCCTTTGCCTCCTGTCCCTTGCATCAGGTATTTCTCTCCTGTTCTCATTCTTACCTGATTGCCTTCTGTAGAGCATCATCCACCTCATTCCCAGTGAATTATGCGCCGGACAGTGCAATCCTCCGTATGTCATTGAAATGCGTCTCTTTTTGTTTCCATGATGCATTTGTTTGTGTGGGAACAAGAACCGCCCTGTTCACCCTTTGCCCTTTTCACTATATCCAGTGTCTAGTGTGCAGGCAGGTTGTCCATTATTGTATATACGATGCTGGGCAGGATAGTGGCGGCGCAGCTCGATGAATGAGAGTATGTTCTTCGAACACTTCCTTCTCCTCAGTCTTCTGAAGAATGTACCGTGATGGTCGATGCGCACAGGAACTGCCTTACCGTTCTTCCTCGTGTATGTTGCAGGGACACAGGCGGTATTTACATGGACCTCGTAGCCTTCCTCCACCTTATGATCTCAGCTATATGGAGGCCATATTGTCGAACGTTATCATAAGGGACGGATCCGCCTGTTCTGTTTCAGACTGTCTGAACCTCTTCCTGCCCCGAAATCACTCATCAGCATCCGTGGTTCAGGTATTTTGTTCGAAAAAGGGACGGTAAGGTTGTGAATCCCACCACCAGTATTTATTCCGATTGAGTGGAATAATGATCTGTCGAGTACAACAATTATTTCACCCCCCTCCCATAACCCCTGTGGCCAAACTCAATGAGACACAAATCCGTTTCATCTGCGACCATATCGTCCACAGGAAAGACTGGTCTGTATCACGTATCGCCATACAGTATGGCGTCACCACAAGGAGGGTGAGGCAGCTGGTTGCACAGTACAGGAGGACAGGCAGCTATCCTGTGCTGAAACAGCCTGGCAGGAAGGCATCGGCACCGCTCACTGCAGAGGAAAAGAAAGCAATAGACACTGTCTGGAACGAAACACGGCTGGGCGCACGCCTCCTGTTCAGGGAGCTGAGGAGG
>JAKAAI010000003.1 GCA_021797055.1 Thermoplasmata archaeon
ATTAACTATCTCCTCTACCTTTAGGGTTAAAATATAGATAAGACAAAAAAAATTCTGGTTAGGTTCGCTTAAATATTGAAAATATCTACGCTATCTTATCTCCCGGTGCTGTCTTATCGGGCATACTTGGCGTTAATAGTATGACCCCACTCTGCGTCATTGCACCCAGAACGAGAACTTCAGACATAAAGTTAGCAATCTGTTTTGGTTCGAAGTTTGTAACAGCCACTATTTTCATTCCAATTAGATCTGATGCCTTATAGTTCCTGACCTGGGCAGAGGATTTTTTGATCCCAAAATTTCCAAAGTCTATTGTTAGCTTATAAGCCGGCTTCCTGGCCTCTGGGAAATCCTGAACATCTATTATCTTCCCAATTCGTATGTCTAACTTTGAAAAATCATTGAAACTTATTGCCATTTCTTCTCTGTATTTTCGTGCATAATAAAATAATTACTTGCCTTCCGCGATGATAAATATCAAGATGCAAAGGAGGATTAAATATCAATGCCCTTTATTGAAAAACTGCCATCCTTACTGAGTTCTACTACAGATATACTGCCGTTCGGTACGACTTTTCTGTGGAAATTCTTGTCGATATACCTGAAAATCACGTAAATTACGCCACCGTGAGTGACTATACAGACATTCCCCTCCGATTCAGTGGATGCTTCTAGAAATCTTGACGTGACTCGATTGCAGAAATCATTCCACGGTTCAGCATTTCCAATATCATTGCTACCAAGGAAACCGTCTTCCAGAGTTATAGTTGGATATCTCTTAAGTATTTCACTTTCCTGCATACCAGATAGTAAACCAAGAGACCTCTCCCTGAATTCAGAATCCTCATGGATATCGACTCCTAGCCTGTCAGAAATTATCCTTGCTGTCTCGAGTGTCCTCTTGAGATCGCTCGAATAAATTTTAGATATTGATTTATCAACTAATTTATAAGCAGCCAATTCAGCCTGCTTCTTACCGTAATCATTTAGGCCATCACCGATCTGACCCTGCCATATTTTACGTGAATTCCAGGTTGTTTCGCCGTGTCTTACTAGAAAGATTTGTATGTTATTCAAAACAGAAAAACCAGAATGAATACCGATTATTATTGTTTGCTTCTGGTTTCCAATAAATCACAGTTTTCATTGCATCTGCCTAATAGTATAGAATACCTGGAAGAAGATATTTTGGAATAGATAATTTCTCCAATACCGAGAGTATTCAGAAAAAATACTAGTGCAGCAATTATAAACAGTTCTGGTATCCGCAATAATATTCTAAATACGGCGTGCATTCCAGTAAAAATTTTCCCATCTTTAGTTTCAACAACCATGGTTCGTTCAAGAATATCTTCCTCAACCGGAAGATTTACCTTCTCAATATCATGAAAAGAGGTGAACTTAACGAGGCCTATTTTATCAGTTGTTCTAACAAGATTCATTGACCTCACGCAAACAGGACAATGACCATCATAGAACACCCTGATCTCGTTCATGTATACATAATCAGAAATAATGGAATAAAGTTATTCTCATTAGAGGATGTTTCCGATAGAATTTTATCATAATTGTAAAAGCAAGAACCTGCTGGCTCAATTGCAGATCGTATTTTTAATGTGACCTGTAATTCTTGGATTCTATCTTAGAATAAATCAATGGTTACGCCAGGACTTGACAGCAAACAGAAATACAAGCCAGAAGATAAACGTAATAACTGTCATGCCAGTAAGAATAGGTGTGATTATAAGAGATGTGAAATAACTTCCCTGTATAATATTGAAAAATCTCAGCAGTGACCAGAAAGCCGTCGTAATTAAAAGCGAGAAAAAAATAATCCTGACCTGTTTTTCCTGTACCTGCTCGCTTACATCGACGGGATATACTATACTTTGGGCGTTTTTATTTCCTTTCCTCTGTATTGCTCTCAATACCATCAAGAAAAGCAGCTGGAAAAGGATAATTCCTGAAAGTAATTCTGTTGAATAAAACTGGTTGACCTGAAAAAATGAGAAGGCTAAGTAAACCATCACCACTAGTGCACCTATAAAGAGAAATATGGATGATCTAACTGTTAATCTTTTCTCGTTGTAGGGATCGCCACGTCTATTTTTGACTATACCTGAGAGGACCTCAAACAATGCCAAACAATAAAAGAAAAACCAGGCTATTAGCACCAAGAAAAATGTCAATTCGGAATTCGGGTACCATTTCATGTGTATACGTAACCTGATATTGAGATAGGCGTTGGATAAATAATTTGACTCTACGCGCAGTGGATATAAATTTCGTATTTTCGAGCAGATGTTGACATGGAAGTCTTTCTGATAAACACATGTTTCAATAGAGGTTGAAAATACAAAGCAAACCTCTCTTGATTCATGGTTTACTGATTCAGTTACAGCTTATTCGAATTTGCCTGAAAAACAATAATCAGAAAGTTAACTTTTAGCATAACTGTTTTTATTTTGTATTTTTTGTATTTATAAATTAAGTTTAACTGATTACCTCGATGCCGAGGTTCGGAGTGAAAATATGACTTGATAGGTTTATATCCTGTGTCAAATTGAATTCGAAGACGATTGATGAAGTGGAACCTGCTTTTATCGTGACCGGATGGTTAAGGAATCCAAATGATGATGCAAGTGTGAAGTTGATCGGACCAAGCAACTTTGTCACAACTGTTACGTTTGTGATATACAACCGGAACATCGTGTATGTCTGAGCGGTCAGTTTCACGGATGAAAGTAGGGAAGCGTTAGACACTGTTAGATCCAATATATCAATTGTCTTATTTTTTGAAAGATTAAAGTATTTCCAGCCACTGCTATTGTTGCCATGAACTTCTACCGCAGAAAATGTTATGTATACAGCAGATACGTTAGCAAGTGGCAAATCCGCTACCTTCATATCTACAGTGGCGGTGTTGGGACTTGAGATGTAACTGTTATAGACAAAAAAACCGCCTACTATGATCAATACTACAGCAATTGATATAATCGCTGCACCCATCTTTTTCATGGGCACTTGATCTTTACTTCCATTTATAAGTATATTGGTACAAAAACACTAATATTCTATAAAACCTGGCAGTTAGTACACCAGAATGTGATTCTCTTTGTTATACCGACTTTCCTAACAGATATCTTACCAAAACACACTGGACAATATTTCTTTTTGTAGACATAAAGCCTTTCTGTTAGTTTCAAGTGATTAAGTCTTGAATAATAGAATAAATTTGAGAATTCCCTGACTGCCTGAACAATTTCAGAAATTCTGATGTCATTGATCTCTGAAACTTTCCTTTCAGGATGGATCTTTGTTCTCCACAGAACCTCGTTCTTTATTATGTTGCCGGAACCGCAGAATATTTCCTGATCGAGAAGAATATCAGATATGATGGAATCCGATTTTCTCAATGTTTTGATTTTGTTATGGGCCGCAGATGGGTCCCACTGCAAATCCATTATGTCCGTCGTGGGATCATAATACTGTGAAAATTCATCAGGAGTTTTACCTGAAATTGCGCATCTGTAAAAAAATAAGGAGCCTGATCCGTTGCCAACAATAACCAGGTTTGATTTTTCTCCATCAACTTTATTTCTCTTTACAGTACCTGACATTCCGAAAAAGACCACCAGGTATCTTTCTGGCATTTTAATTATGAGCCTCTTTCCAAAGGGTATAAGGTTTATGCTGCCCGAAAGAACCGATCCATTCCAGTAAACTTTGCAGCTTTGGCCGTTGAAGTGAGATATTCTCTTATACAGTACCCTTAATGGCGGACCTTCCATTCTCAATCATCAATCATCTCAGATATATCTGTTTTGCAGTTATTACCACCCATAATCCCTGTGCAATTATTTAAATTGGGAAAGTCATCATGTTTACATATGTCAAGAAAAGACAGGGTAATTGTTGCGAGGCTTTTTTCTGGATTGGCACTAATTTTACTTCTGATTGCACTTATTTATGATATCATAAGCTTCTTCACCCCTGTTAAGGGGGCGCTGAGTTCACTTGATGCTTTTGGCTCTTTCCTATTAGGGAAACTCGCAATATTTGTTATTACCGTAATAACACTAGTTTTTCTTTTCATAACATATACATCCATTTTCAATAGATTAAAGAGGGTCAATTCAAGTGCAAAGGATCTATCGTTAATAATTGGAGTTGTTCTTTTAATTTTGGGTATACTTGTCCTTGGGGTCTTTGTGACTGTAGCAGGAGTCTTACTTCTCCTTGCCTGGCTCGTTCTTATTTTATGATTCAATAATTTTGTATGATTTTATCCACAACTACTAAATAAAGCATTAAAATCTAAATATCTGAGCTTTCCAGGTGGAACCCTACTTAAGTTTTTCCATCAGATTTGCAAAAATCTTATAAATCAGCCATATATTAGTAAATCAGATTAAAATGACTAAATTTGTACTGGTATCAGATTCAACACTCAGTTCTAATTACAGGGATTTTCCCCTTCTAGATTTTCTCCCCTGTGCCCCGTCGAGTGCAATTCCTGGAAGCATATACCGTTTTCTAAAGGGACCAGGACTCCCAGCAAAACCGGATGGGCAGGCTCTCTTTGCACCTTATTCTCTCAGGAAATTGCAGGCCAGTCTACTAAGGAAATTTGCGTCGACTGATATCGCGGTTGCGCATGAGGATCACTTGGACCAGTTCATTAAAGATGATACTGAAATTATTGGGATAACAACCATGGACCCGCTCGGTATAGGACCCACCACAATGTCTTATTACGTTCTGATGGGCGGAGACATGAGGCCATGGGTCAGGGTAGAGTGGGACAACCTGATCAGGAAGGTCAATGCCCTGAGGAAAGGTAAAAAGGCAAAGCTGGTTGTCGGAGGGCCAGGTGTCTGGGAATTTACCATACTGAAAGACGAAATTGGCTGGATGAATATAGATTATTTTGTTCAGGGAGAAACTGATGACATTGCTCCAGAACTATTCCAGGAAATAGTTGATAACAACATAAATGAGAAGCTGTTCTACAGGGGCTACATGTCATATGATGACAAATTCAGAAAGGTAATAGTCAAGGATCCCCATTACATTGCCAGAGGTATAGAAACATCTGCTTACCCTAGACTTGAGGATATACCGCTCATAACGGAACCATCAATGAAAGGCATGGTTGAGGTCATGAGAGGGTGCGGTGTGGGCTGTGATTTCTGCGAAGTAACATTGAGACCTCTAAGATACTATTCACCGGAGTCTGTAGCTAGGGAAGTTGCAGTCAATACGGCCGCTGGGCAGGATAACGCATGGTTACATTCAGACGAGATATTTGCATACAAGCATGGCAACAGGTATGAACCAAATACAGAGGCGCTGACAGAGCTGATGCAGACGGTGATGTCTGTGAAGGGCCTGAAAACAGCCAACCCTACGCACGGTAGGATATCGATACCTGCTGCCTACCCCGACCTGATGAAGAAACTATCGGAGATACTTCGAGCAGGGCCTTCTAACTGGATTGGTGTCCAGACTGGAGTCGAGACAGGTAGCGACAAACTTGCAATGATGCACATGCCAAACAAGACCCTCCCGCTCAGGATAGGTGCAGACGGCACTTTCTCAGAAATAGTATGGCAAGGAGTCTATAACGAAACCAAATATTACTGGAGACCTGCTTTTACTCTGCAGGTTGGTCAGGAAGGAGAAACCTCAGAAGATCTATGGGAGACAGTCTCAATGATCAATATCTTAAGTAACTCGTTTGTCGATGGTAGGCCTTTTGAATTCACTGTAACCCCTCTGGTTAATGTTCCACTTGGAAGAATCAAGTCCAGATCACTTAACAAGAGTGTTCTTACCAAGGACCAGCTTGCGGTATATTACGCATCATACAGGCATCTGGCAAAGATGGCTGCGAGAGATGGCTTCAGCAACACCAATGGCAATTTCTTTGCACGTGTCGGCACTGGTTCGATAATAGCCGGGGGCGGCCTTCTCATGATGAAATGGATAGAGCGCATAGCATCCAAGGCAGGTGTTGATATAGACAAGGTCAAGAATTACTCGCTTGATGGCAGAAAGGAGATAACTTCTCTGAGCACGATGGTCCGGGCTTAATAATTAAGGATGCAGATAATAAGGAACGAGCAGTACCTCAATCTTGCTTTTGTACCACAGAAGCTTGTATTCAGAGAAAAAGAGATCGAGGTACTCCAAACTGCCATTATTGATCCTCTTACGAGCGGCATAGGCGGTACCGCAATAATATATGGTGAACCAGGTACTGGAAAGACTGCAACTGCAAAATTCATATCCAATATAGCTGGTGATCTCGATTATATCTATCTGAATGCGCTCTCTTTTCCATCGCTGACTTCTCTGCTCAGATCTGCAGTATCCACATTCACGAAGCTTGACCAGGTCTCTACCTACACAACGGGTGATTATCTCAAGATGCTTTCAAGGATACAGGCTAGGAGGGGGCGGGGCATTCTCCTTGTTGTTGATGAATGCACCAATCTCCTCAGGGAGGATCAGAAGGATTTTTATTCTATTCTCCGAGCACCAGAGATATATTCTGTCAGGATGTCATCTATTCTAATCTCCCTGGATGATCCTTACATAATACTGAGGAAGAAGCGTGCCAGATCCATTTCCTCATATGTGCCGGTTAAATTCAGCAGGTATTCCAGGAACGAACTTTTTGTGATAGTGAGGGATCGTGCAATGGAGGCACTTTACAGCAACGCTTTTGATGACAGCATTCTTGAAATGATAGCTGATATAGCGGCACAGCTTGGCAGCGCAAGAGTTGCAATTGAGATACTCCAGAAGGCGGCATTCATTGCGAAGCACAGGCTTTCTGATCAGATACTAGCAGAGGATGTCAGAAGCGCCAGGGCACTTATCAATCCTTACTTCACTGAAAGCAAGCTGAATGGTCTCGACCGGGATGAGCTGGCTGTGTTGCTTGCGACTGCATACTGCTTAAGGGATGGCATGTCTGCGGGCATCTCGTCTGCAATGGAAAGGTTTGGAATTATCAGGGAGACATATTCGCTCCTTCCAATGGACAGGCAGAAATTCTACCGGACAGTAAGCAGGCTTGAGACATATGGCCTCATAGAGAGCAGGCTTGAGGGTAGAGGAGACAGGAAGGGTGTGGAAAAGATACTTATGATCAATGATGTTCCCATAGATTCACTCGCCGAGAAGGTCGAGAGTATACTGGATCATACAGGGTAGTTCCATTATCGAAAAGCGATAGGATGAATGAGAAACACTCAAAACCGCGTTCTATGTATTTCCTATAGAAAGAACGGTCTATGCTTCCATTCCCTGAAGGATCCACAATATGCCTGGACCTATTCATTACAATTGCCTCAACGCTCTCGCCCGGATTTATATCTATGCCACCGGACATGTATGCCTTAAGAACGCTTTTCTGAAGGTTGTTGACCCTGTATTCATCATGATGCCTGGTTATCCTGAAATGCATCATGTAATCACTGCTGTCGGATCTGCCAAGATCCTTCAGGTACCGATCCCTTATGGAA
This sequence comes from Thermoplasmata archaeon, assembly GCA_021797055.1. The sequence goes on from JAKAAI010000003.1 coordinate 7,536, forward strand.
AGAAGGTCCTTTTTTTTCGAAGGTATGTCCGCTGCAAACTTGCACTCCTTGAGAACCTCAAGGCATTCTACCTGCATCTTTCTAACTATATCAGGAACATCTGTTCTCCTTGCCATTATACCTCTGAGTTTGTATGTGCCATCGTATCTCAGGCCGATGTAGCTGTTCGGCGATCCTGTGTTTTTTCTTGATGGCAGGAACACTATCCACCTGTAGTGACCATCCAGAACAATATCTATCTTTGTGGAATCCTTTATCCTTGAGAGAAGCTCACCAACATCACCCTTTCCTCTTATCCAGAGAGAATCCACTATTCCATGTATGACCTCGAATCCCATCTCACCTGCGATTTTAATTGCTTTTGTCAGAGATGATCTTCCTATAGCGGTTATCGCTTCGTGCACCTCTATCTTGCCGAATTTTGCATTCTTGTATCCCGTATAGCCGAATGATGTCAGAAGCAGCCATTTCAGTGCTACGTCTCTTTTATTATAGAGAGGATCCAGATGCTTTACTGCTTTATATCTGAGCCTTGTTTCAAGAAGGAGCCTCAGGGCACCTGATAGAAAACCGTTCTTTTCATCAGATATGCTGTAGATTGTGTCCGGGATGCCGTCAGCGGATCTTGAAACAGTTTCAGGTGATAGGTTGTACCTAACAATTATACTCGGATACATAGACGAAAAATCTATTTCGTAAACATCCTCATATATTCCTGGACCCGGATCCAGAACAAGACCGCCCCTGTCCATCATGATAAGTTCCTCGGGAGATTTCTCTGATTCTGCATCATCCTTGTATGCGGTCACAAGCATGCCCTTCCTAACTGCTTCTGATACTTCGAGTGCTGATACTGCTGTTCCTGGTGTAACTGATGATGCAACCTCAAGAGGCAGAGACGACATCCTCGAAACCTCGAAGAGACCAGGCAGCCCTGCCTCAGAATATATGAAGGAATCAGAATTTATGCATATCCTGCCGCTGATGTGCACCGATTCATTTTTATAGAGCACACGTCCGTAAGAAGCGTATGTCCTTCCAGAATCAATCCTTACCTTTGGTATCGTAAAACCGTGATCGAGTATCCTGTCTACCAGATACCCAAAGGAACCGCCTGCGTTGTTGTATATTATGATTATATTGTGATCTATCTCATGCGCAATGTCTATCAGAAGATTCCTGTCAATTTGATTGTATATGCGATCATCAATGGATACAGATGATATGTGCCCTCCGATCAGCTTTGGTATTATCATTACATGCGGTATTTCAGGATCCGGGTCCATGAGATCGCCGATACCGAGGAACCTTAGATCCATAAGGGATACATATCTCAGGACGGGATTTATATCTGAATTGTATATCTTGAATTTTCTGCTTAATCCTATGGATGACACTATGGAAACAATCTCCCTGAATTTGGACGGCTTTGAGAATATCTTCAATCCAGTTACGACTCCATGCATCGTCTCCTCTTCCGAAAATTGCGTCCGGATGTAACCTGAAAATGAAAGATCTGATTCCAGTCTTTCTAGATCGAAGCGATCCCCTGTAACAAAAAGCCATGATCTGTTCTGGTTCAATGTCTTTTTAATCTTACCGTCACGCATGAACCAGAGTGATATCCTATCAGATCCAGTTCCATTGATAAGTGTTTCTGGCATGCGTAATCATTTCTCCAACGCTGCGTTTATCTCCCTCTGCATTTCAATCAGGATAGAGAAAAGGAAACCAATTTCAGGATCTATAAGTGAATAGGATATCTCAGCCGAATGCTTCCTGCCCTTTGTGACAAGATCCATGGATATTTTCCTGTCACTTATCACCATTATCGACTGCATCTTCTCTATCAGACCTGCTATTCTTTCCAGAGACTGCCTTGCGGTTGGCGTTGTTCGTCCCGTTTCATCACCTCCCATGAATTACCTTTCATGCGCTGGCCCGTGAATATGTTCTCGTATGCCCATGGACCGCCAAAAGAATAGAAAAATATCAGGCAGCCAAGGCTGTATGTTTTGATCCGCATTATCTCATAGATGCTGTCTATTATTTCAAACTGCCATGTGTCAATCTCCTCAGACTGCACTGCTATAAAATATGGCATGTTGTCACCATCAACAAGGATTGTCTGTAACTGGTGCGGATTCACAATCCTCTGGATCAGTATCTCCAGATCCTCAAGGATCATCAGCGTGGCATCTATTATTATGCCGTCCGAAATGAGAAGATGCGCCCTGTCATTGAAGCGTCTGATGTATTCCATTGTCTCAATGATAGCTGATATCCTGAAATGTGGCTCCCGGAAGTATTTTAGATTTCCACGCACAGACATGCATCTGCATATGGAAAAATCGTTTATCCTTGGGTTAAAAAATGAGCAAATGGCTCAAAATGTGGCTTCCTGAGCTCTGATCTATTAAACATTCTTATCCGGCGTTCATGCTTTATTTGCCCATAAAAGCCAGCTAAGGATTATAATGAAATCTATAATTACAAAACATGGCACTCAAGGGGATTATAATGGCAGGCGGAAAGGGCACCAGGCTCAGGCCGATAACGTATTCCATTCCAAAGCCACTTATTCCAATAGCAGGCAGGCCCTGTATCAGCTATCTCATGGAATCGTTCTACAAGGCATCAATAAAGGATTTCATAATAACGACAGGATACAAGTTCCAATCTCTCATCAATGGCGTGCTTGAGTCGAAACACCAGGACCAGAATGTCCTTTTCTCCGTGGAAAAGGAGCCTGCAGGCACTGCTGGCGGTGTAAAGCTTGTCGAGAACTTCCTTGAGGACACATTCATTGTAGGCAGCGGTGACATACTCCAGGACTTTGACATATCTGAAATACTCAGGCAGCACATGGAATCAAACGCAAAATTAAGCATAGTTCTAACCACAGTAGATGATCCCTCACAGTTTGGTATAGCCGAGGTGAAGAACAATACAATAAGGAGGTTCCTGGAAAAACCCACTCCAGACAAAGCATTCAGCAACCTCATAAACACAGGCCTTTACGTCATCGAACCTGAAGTGCTTGAACTGATACCATCCGGCGAACCTTTTGATTTTGCAAAGCAGCTCTTTCCACTCATGCTTAAGATGGGAGAGAAGATAGGCGCTGTTACAGGTAAAGGTTCCTGGCTGGATACTGGAAGGCCCCATGACCTGATAGAGGCCAACAAGATGATGACCTCCCAGTACGGAGAGGAGGGCATACTCAAGAATTCAACAGGAAAAATAATACTCAGGGGTAAGCAGAAGTTTGGTGAGGGCACAACTGTGACTGGTCCTTCATATTTCGGCGATTCTGTTTCAATTGGACAGGGTTCCACAATATCCGGATCGGCAATATATGGAGATTGCAGGATAGGCAGAAATGTTGAGATTGTAGATTCTGTCGTCATGGATTCTGTGAGGATAGATGATAGGGCAAAGATATTCCGTTCTGTTATAATGAATGGTGACACGATTGCAGAAGATTGCGAAATAACTGACAGTGTTCTTTCACAGAAACTGAATCTTCAGAAAGGATCGAAGATTTTCAACGTCGCACTTCACTCAGAAACAATGGATTATGAATAGAGTGTATAATTTTAAAATATCAAGGATCAGAGGAGCCCGGCTTTCTGGAGTATCAGGAGATCCTCAGTTGTAAGCTGCTCGCCGTTCTTGAACTTATCAAAAAGGATGGTGGCTTTTTCCTGTATTTCTGACTCCTTCTCCTTCTTCTTGGTTGCCTTGTTCTTCGTCCTCATTGAATAGATTGCCTTTTCCATGTCCCGTAAGTCGTTCTTTGCCTTCACAAATTCCTGGTGCTCCTTTTCAGCTTCCTGGTTGTATTTTATGAACGACTCATGCATCTCGTCTGCCTTTCTTCTTGTCTCGTCAAGTTCCTGAAGAAGCACGTTTATCTCCTCGCTGAGTCCGGAAATCTTCTGAGAAATTTCCTCAACCTGCTTCTTCATGGTTTCGCCCTCTTCCTTCTCCTTCTTCATCTTCTGAACTATGTCTTTAATAATATCATTCTGGCCAATTGCATCCTCGAAGGCCTTCTTCATCCTCTTTATCTCGTTTGTCAACTTCCGTATCTCGGATACAACCTTTTGTTCCTCTGTCTTTGTCAGCTGCGTGGTTTGCTGCTTTGTCTCAAGACGCTGTAGTTCACGCTCTCTTCCCTTAATATCCCTGATGTCGATGTCTTTTACAGGAACCTCTCCCCTGACCTTCCGGTATTCTTTCCTGTATTCCTGGTATTTAGAAAAATGCTCTTCCTTTTCAGCCCTTAGCTTCTGGACCTGTTCTATGAGAGCGCTCTTCTCGGCTATCTTTTCCTTTGCGGCATCACGTAGTTCACGGACTTTTGCATTGAGCACGTCCCTTTCAGCGGCAAACTTCTGCGATTCCTCAGAAAGTCTGTCCCTGTTCCTTACGTGTTCTTCCACTATATTCCTAAGAGCCTCGCGCTTCTCCTCAAATTCGTCTAAAAGCTCGGTCATGATCACCCTTCGTTAAAAGCCTTCCTCTATTCCTGAACGAGATAAATATCTTTCGCAATTTTTTTGGTTTTTTATCCTGAATTGATGCTTCTATTCACGTTAATGTTGGAATTCTGGATCTCAAGGCAAGGTTCATTTCATCGCAGAGTCGGCGGCGATTATTATTGGGTCCCATACTGGACCGAAAGGCGGAGTGTATCCAAGATCTGTATAGAAAAGATCATCAGCAGTCATCTTTGACTGCACAGCCATGGCCAATGTGTTAAGTCTCCATGCCCCACCATCCTTTGAAACAACCTGGGCACCAAGGATCCTCTTTGTTCCGGTATCGTAGACAAGCGACAGAAAAACATCTGATCCGTCCGGGTAATAATTGGCCCGGCTCTTTGCCTTTATGTTTACAGATTTTGCGCTGAATCCTTCCTTTAACGCCTCATCCAAGGTTAAACCAGTGAATCCTATCTCGTAATCGAACACCTTTACCAGTGTTGTGCCGATCGAACCGGGGAAGATCATTACAGATCCGCCGATGTTTGATCCAGCAACGCGTCCCATCTTATTAGATATCTGTGCGAGCGGGTGCCAGTCTTTCTTCCCAGTAACAATGTTAGTTGTCGTTGCACAGTCTCCGGCTGCGTATATGTCAGGATCGCTGGACTGCATTTTTTCGTTCACGACAATCAGGCCCCTTTCGTCCGTAATTATCGAACATTTCTTCGCTATTTCAGTATTAGGGTATGTGCCTGTGGCAAAAAGCACAAGATCATATTTATCATGCCCGCCGTTATGGTGAACTTCAAAACCTGATCCATTCACTGTAACTTCTTTTATGAAAGAATCTTTTATCACCCTGACCTTTGACTCAAAGTATTTCCTGAATTCTGCCCCGACAAATTCTCCAAGGTGCTTGAACACCGCATTGTGCCTGGAGTATACCGTGACCTCAAGCCCTCTTTGCACAAGCGAGGCCGCAAGCTCTATCCCAAGTACACCGTCTCCTATTATCCCAACACTTGATGCACTTTTAAGTTTTTCCTGCACCGCTGACGCTGATTCCAGGGACCTCAGACCCATTGCGCCTTCAAATTGAAGGTTTTTAGGTATCTTCGGGGATACGCCAGTCGCTATAACTAATCTGTCGTATCTCATCTTCTCGCCATTATCTAGACTTAGGGTCTTCTCGTCCCTATTAATACTCAGTACTTCTATCCCGGTTCTGACAGAGATGCCCCGGTTCTTCGTAAACTCCTCAATTCTATAGTGAATGAGATCGTTTATTGATGGCACGATCCCCTCCAGGAAATATGGTATTCCACATTCAGCATAAGATACGTATTTCCCCTTTTCCAGAACGATCACATTGAGATCAGGATTCACACGCTTTGCCTTTGATGCAGCAGACATGCCTGCCGCGCCGCCTCCGATAATTACAACATCCATTGGTATCTGTTGTGTGATATGAAATTCATATTTAACAGCCTATCCCCTATAATCAGGGAGGATCTTAAGACTGATTTGACAAAAGCGGCCGTTTAGGGATTGTGCGTATTCGTGCAGAAATTTCTGCTGCTTCCTTACCCGGGTGATCCGATCCGTAGAGAGATCTTCCTATAATTACGAAATCTGCTCCAGCCCTGATGGCTTTGGCAGGATCACCACCCTGAGCCCCGGCACCCGGAGAAATTATAACTGTCGCCGGCAATTTTGATCTGATATATTTAAGCATTTCCAGATTATTTGCAGGTGCCACTACTCCATACACGTTTGCATCTTCTGAGATTCTGATAAGTTTGTCTACCTGCTGATCCATGACTTCCGATGCTCCTTTATGAGACATCGCAACGACCGAAAACACTTTCAGGGATGGTTCTGTCTTTGAAATCTCCTGAAGCGAATCGCTACCGACAAAAGAATGAGCAATAACCCCATAAGCTCCACTCTTTTTTATTATTCCTGTTATCAGACGATGTGTGTTCGGTATATCGGCAAGCTTCAGGTCACAGATGACAGGTTTAATTCTGCTCAGTTCTGATATGATTCTAACACCAGCAGCGAGAATAAGAGGCCAGTTTATCTTTATAAATGATATATATTCTGATATTTCTCTAGATATCTGAATCGCTCTTTGTTCTTCCATTACATCCAGCGCAAGGATTATTCTACTTTCATCCACTCACTGTGATAGTTTTAAAGATATTAAACGTTGATAGTATGCATTAACCTGTAAAAATTCCATCGGAATTCAAATACATAGATTTTTGCTGTGATGAAGATTAGAAAATTACCAAATCAATCTCAGTTATTGTTTTTTCTGTTATCTTCAAATCTTCCTGTTTCCATGTTCTACTATCCCTGTTTATCTGGTAATTCAAGAAAAAACGAAGACGCAAGAACGGGCACGCCTCAGAAAAAACATGCAGGTCAAAAGATGCGTGACTTTTGGATTTTTTTGCATTGGAAGAAAATTATTGTATTTTACAGAAGTAAGATTTAATTTATTGCTAATAGACTGCCAGGGCATAGAATATTGAAAGTAATCAGGAGATTTCTTCTATGTTCATTTCATCATCTGTGAAACCAAGCCTCTTCCCAAGACTTAATAGATCACCCTTATCTGCAACCGTATAGGGTGATTTCACTCCAGTAAGAAGAACAAGCACCTTCATCTTTCCTGTCATCCCTGGATCAATGCTTGTCCCCCAGAATATAGTTGCATCCTTGTTTATCCTTCTCTGAACCTCTTTCATTGCAGTCTGGACTTCCTTCAGCGTCATGTCAGGACCACCAATTACTCGCATTACGCATCCTCTTACTTCGCTGATATCCGCTTCAATTAGCGGAAATTTGAGCGCACTGTTAACTGAGGAGATGACCTTGTCCTCGCCCTCAGCCGATTCGCCAACACCTACAATTGCAACCCCACCAGACTTCATTACAGCTTTTATATCGGCATAATCTATGTTAATCAAGCCAGTCTTCCTTATCATCTCAGTGAGGCCTTTCATTGTCTCTGTCAGCACAGAATCGGCATAGTTAAATGAGCCTTCCAGAAACTTATTTGGTGTTTCAGATATCAGCTTGTCATTCGGGATAGTAATAAGGGTATCAGAATTTGGAAAAAGTTTCCTGATTCCAAGCATGGCATTTGCCATTCTTACTTTCCCTTCTCCGTGGAATGGCAGTGTCACAATTGAGATAACTGTTGCATTTGTTTCCTTGGCAAGTTTTGCGACCACCGGAGCTGACCCGGTACCTGTTCCACCACCCAGGCCACACGTTACAAAAACTATATCGCTGCCTTTGAGCAGGTTCCTGAGTTCGGTAACATTCTCAACTGCGGCTTCCTCTCCAATCTGTGGAAGACCTCCAGAACCTTTTCCCTTAGTGCGGATCTTTCCAATAAGAAGTTTTGCCTGCGACTTTGAGATCTTGAGATGATTTGCATCAGTGTTTATTGAAAGAAGGTCTGCCCCCTTCAATCCTGACTCTACAAGCCTTGTAATGGTGTTTGACCCGCCTCCTCCGCATCCAACAATCCTGATCCTGACCTTCTTTAAATTTGCCGCTCTTCTTATCTGCTCGTCTTCTGGAGCCTCGTAACCATCGTCGTCCTCAAAACCTCCAAGGTCGTATGTCCTTGGAGCATTATTCAATATAACGCTAATTGTGTCTTCCATATGTCTGACAATATTAATTACTACATATATATACTTTACTTCATTAAATGCTCAATATTTAGGTAGATTGTAATTTAAATTTTAATTTTGGATCTTGTCTGACATAATTGTCAAAAGATTTTAGATTCCGAATCAATCCCGAAAGATGCTAAAGGACATTCTGCTAAAGTCCGGTGCCATAAAATTCGGGGATTTTGTTCTGACCTCTGGAAAGCGCTCCACCTATTATGTGGACATAAAGGAGTCCATGACGGATCCGGGGGCACTGACGGAGGTAGCTGAACTTATCTCAAAAAAACTGACGTCCAGTATTATAGCTGGAGTTGAGTTGGGGGCTGTTCCACTTGTTGTAGCCGTTGCAATTCTTTCAGGCAGAAGATATATCATAATAAGAAAAGAGAGGCCACACGGGACAAAATCTCTTCTGATAGGCCAAACTCCCAGTGGGAGCAGCGTGGACATAATTGAGGATGTTGTGACCACAGGAGGATCAGTATTAAGGGCTGCAGAAATATTGAAGGAATCAGGATTGAATGTAAGCAGAGTTATTTGCGTCGTCGACCGGGAGGAAGGCGGGAGAGAGAACTTAGCTGAAGCTGGAATAGAATTGATCCCGTTAGTGAAAATATCTGAAGTCAAGGTTTGATTTTTTTTGATACGAACCTGTCCATAACATATGAACAGATATAGAACTGGTTATATTTCGTGATCGGATTACCGCGCGGTAAATAGTCAGATGGATTTCAAGCCAACTGTGATTCATACCACCCGTGCTGTTTATGCAATGAACTGGTACGATATATCCCCTGGTTTGATATTCATTCAAACTAGTCTTTCCCTCAACAAGGCACAGCTAGGTCTCGTAATCACAATTTTCTACATCGGTGTTGGTATATTTCAGATACCAGCGGGCTTCATTGCTTCAAAATTCGGAAACAGAAATATAGCAACCATAGGAATAATGGGCTTAGGGGCATCGTCATTACTATCCGCGCTCTCACCCGAGTTCACTGTGCTATCTGCTTCCAGATTTCTCGCTGGATGCTTTTCAGCCATGTTCTTTTCGCCTGCCATTGGCCTACTCAGATCTGCTACGTCGGATAGCAATTACAATCTGCAGGTAAATATCTTCAACGGTTCATTCAATATTGGCGCGGCTGTTGGAATAGGTGTATGGAATTCTATAGACCTGCTCATGGGTTGGAGGGTCGGTTTCCTCATAGCAGGTTTCCTGACACTCGCCGTAGGCATCTTCTATTTCTTCTCTTTGCTTTCCGTGCAGGAGGAGAAGTCACCATACAGCCCAGGCAGAAACCTGCTGACGGTGCTTAAAAGCAGAGCTGTCTGGATCCTTGCGGTTGCGGGCACAGCAAGCGTCATATCTGAGAATGTTGTGGGGCAGTTCCTTGTCTATTATCTGGAGGATGGGCTGAACTTTTCTTACGCAGCATCATCCTATTCTGGATCGATATTCCTTGTTTTTGGTTTTGTTGGAGGGGTTCTGGGTGGTCTTACGATCAATAAATTCAGATCGGTGAAAAGATTTTTCGTGCTGTCAATCACAATCACATCATTTCTGATGATTGCAATAACATTGTTCCACAACCTCGTAGTGATCTACGTAATTTCTGCTGTTTTAGGAATGTTCACAGTGCAGGGATTTTCTGCTATATATGTGCTTGTGAGCAGATCAATGAGTCACAGGTCGCAGACTACCTCTTCGCTTTCAGTTGTAAATGCGGCCCAAGAAGTACCTGGATCAATCTGGCCTTACGTATTCACACTGCTTGTCGCGGTTTTGGGTTATGGCAGATCTTGGGATATACTTGGACTCATTTCATTTGGAACTATGTTTATTATACTTATACCATTTTCAACTGGAAAAAGGATGCAAGTAACTTGAAGCGCAAACAAATGTGGTCATTCAAGGATCACTTCTTATTTGCCTTTGAAGTGAAGCCAGTGGCGTTTATAAAGTGGCTTATGAATGCGGTATGACCGAGCATTTCGCTCGATGGTCTGGTCATACCATTACGGACCAGAAGGTTTCTTTTCAGGATCTCGCATGTTTCAATGTGCACAAAACCAGATTTCTGGTAAGAAACAACAGTCTTCTCCGTCTGGTTGAAATTGGGTGAATACGTTATAAGGTGATGCCCGGTTTTAAGTATTTTTTTCACTCTATCCGAATAATTCCATGGATCAGGTATATCCAGAAAAACAGAATCGAATAAGATGTCGGATGAAAATTTACCAATATCCCCGAGAACAGGTCGCCAGTTTTTGATATCATGACGGGCTGAAAGGTTCTCTGTTGCTTTCTGCAAGTTTCTTTCGCTGATGTCCACGCTTACTACCGAACCGCTGGGACCAACTGCCCATAGTAATGCAGCAGTAAGCTGCCCGCTTCCGACCCCGGATTCAAGGACGATACTGCCGTTGTGTATACCTGAGATCTGAATCATATATGCAAAATCATGCGGTTTGATTGTCTGTGTGACCTTGTCTGATAAACTTGCGTAAACTGCTGGATTGTATTCTGCAACTATACCCGACAAACCATCGATTTTAATTATATCGCCCAGGCCGGGTGAGAAATTCTCAGGCAGCTTGTACATCCTGTTCCTGAATGTGACTTCTTTCTTGATTTCATTAAGAAGTGCAACACCCTCTGGAAAAATGATTGTCTTCAATCAGTTTCCAGCCTCCGCCTTACCGCCATCATAATAACCCAGGAATATATCAGATACGTTATTGCCGGTTCTGCCCGATATTATTGCAGAGTGGTATCTACTAAGAAGCGTATAGCTGTCATTGCCTTCGATGCTACGTTTCAGAAACTGGGTGTCAACCTTCTTCTTGATATCAGAATCTACTATCCCACCCATGGCTTCACTGTGCCCATCTATTCCGTCTGTGCCGGCAGAAATAAAAAGGAAATCCTCGTCATCACGCATTTTCTCCATGACCAAAAGGCAACATTGCTGGCTCCTTCCGCCGTACCCATCACCGCGAACGTTGACCGTTGTCTCCCCGCCGCCAACAAACCAGAAGGGTCTCCTGCGTATTGCATAATAATCCCTGATTAAACACACAAGTCCAACTGCAAAATTACCAACCTCGCCGCCGATACTGGAACCAATATCGAGAACATCATAGCCATCCTTTCTCAGATAGGATGCAATGTCCGAGACAAAGTCGTAATTGCGCAATATCAGGAGATGTCTGATATCCCCTGAAAAAACCGGTTTTTCGTATCTAAGATTCATGTATCTATTGTCCTTCCCCTGGCATGAATATTTCCTTATAATGTCTGAAGGCTTCTCATTAACATCCACCGGTATAAGCGGGCCTGATGCTATGTAGGAAAGATTATCAAAAGGTACATCTGAAATGTATAATGCAACGATCCTTTTATCCAAAAGGAAATTCAATAACTTCCCACCTTTTACTGCAGATAGTGATATCCTTACGGTGTTGAGATCATTAATGTTGGCGCCTGAATTCATGAGGCACTTAGTGATTTCAATTATATCGTTAAGATGATAAGATTTGTCCGGCACCTCAAATATTGCTGAACCACCCCCAGATATAAGAAAAAGTATAGTACTCCCTTTTTCTGTCTTTGAAAGGAAGTCCAGTAATTTCCTGCCGGAATCAACGCTCTTTTCAGAGGGAAAAGGGTGGGTACCTCTTAGAACTAAGAGCCGGTTGTCCTGTACTGATACAGCATCATCGTCCGGTATGATTATGGTTGCTTTCTCTATCATATCGCCAAATCTTGCCATAATCCCCTGGTACATTCTTTCCGCGGCTTTGCCGATGCCGGCAACATAGAATTTCCGGTTGCAGGAAGGTATGAGTTTTGCAATATCCTCTGATCTCTGGATAATACTTGCCGGATCAAGATCATCGAATGTACGCTCCAGGATATTGAGGGCATACATCCTCCGATCGTTAATAGCAATATCCTTCAGGTTTTTAATCAGACCGGCCCGGTTCTGGATCACCGTATTCTACCTCCAGGCCAGATAGAAGCCACTTTATTATTCCACCCTCTATATTGAACACATTTTCAATCTTGTTGTCAACGAGGAAGGATGTAGCATAGTAGCTACGGTGACCACTGTTGCATATAATACCCACCTTTTTCTTACGGGCCATTTCTCTTATCTTTTCAATGTTTTCTGGGATCTCGTTCATCGGTATCAGGATAGAACCCTTTACATGTCCCGTATCACTGGAATATTCCCAAGGCTCCCGGACGTCAATAAACGCTATGGGTTCTCCATCCTCCTCAATCATAGTCTGCACCTCTGCAGGCGTGAACTGTTGAATTTTACGGCCATTCATGTTCTTTTACTGTTCCCATAATGATCTTTCTCTAATAATCCTTTTAGTCAGTTCGAAGGACTACGCTGATGGCAGAATATACTTTAAGTCATCTTGCAATTACTGGGAATGTTTAACGTTTCAGTCATCGGAGGAAGCAGCGCTGACAGTTATCATTACGATATTGCATACAGGACGGGTTATCTCTTAGCGAAAGAAGGGGCTGTTGTTCTGTGCGGCGGTTTGACGGGTGTAATGGAGGCAGTGGCAAAAGGCGCTAAGGAAGGGGGTGGCATATCAGTTGGTATCCTCCCTGGTTTCACAACAGCGAATGGCAACGAATATTTAACAGTAAAGATACCAACAGGTATTGGATACGCAAGAAATTTTCTGGTGATCCGTGGAGGTGAGGTCGTTATAGCAATAGACGGTGCAGCAGGTACTATGAGCGAGCTCTATTTTGCGTTATCTTCCATGCGGACGGTTCTAGCACTTGGAAAAGTACATCACATTGATGTGGGTCATGAGAACGGTAATTATATTCAATGCAAAACACCAGAGGAGGCAGTTGCTTTGGCAAAAATTCACGCAAAGAAATACCGTGACCTGCACATTTCTGAAGAATCTGCTGAGCAATAATTTTGGTACAATATCGTACCAATATAACAATATATATACCCTTGAATCTGGGTTCGATGAACAACAAAATCATAGCATTGATAGCTATACTTCCCCTCCTTCTGCTCGCTGTTGGAGGGACATCATTTGCTAACACATCTACCAACACGCGATCCACTGGCTATTACAGCTATGGATTGAACGCCACAACCAGCACTATCACAGATCTATCATACAAAGGCGAAAGTGGGAATTTGCTCTTGGCTACGGAATTGACTGTAAACAATTCCGGTAAGTTGCCTATGCTTTCATTGATGACCATGAACAACGTTGAGATGAAAAACGCAACGATACTAAACAGTTCTCAGAACTCAGTTTTCTTGGTGATGGCAAACCATATGGATTCAGCGGTCAACATTTCCTTAACAGCAACGCCGGTACCCGTAAAAGTCGATTTCAATTCTCAGATCGGTGTAATGATGGACGGAATGGGTTTCTCGTCTAATACATACGGAAGCATGCAGTCAACAGCCTATTCTATAGTAGTCAATAACACAACGTTCTTCATAATCTCGAATGCCCAGATGAAGGGTACGTCAAACCAGGTAACATTCCAGTCTTCCAGCTTTACACTGGTCGGGATCATATCCTTCGACAGATTCGTGAAGGCTGTCAGCAGTTACAAGTACCTTAGCAATGACAAGTTCAACTATAACGCGACTACAGGCTTTGTTTCGGGCAAATATACGAACTTCACATTCTCTGACGGTGTCTTTTCAAACATAACCTACAGAATGGAAAATGCAGTTCTGTTCTCATCTCTGTACGCAACCGGAAATGGTTCGCTTATGACTGGATCCAGCATTCTGCCTTCCATTCCACCAAATGTTCCAATCACACTCGGTTCACTGTTTGTCTATGCTAACAATACATTCATTATCGGGATCCATGACAACAAGGTGTTGCAGACTGGTATGATTCTGGATAACGGAACACTTCACCTCCTCCTTGGAAACAATATAAGTGCTCAGCTTATAAAAACACCTGGAACGGATCTTTCGGTTAATCAGCAGGATTCAGTTGACTCAGGTAGTATGGCAGCAAACACAGACATGCAAATGAACGGAAACATACAGGCAGGACCTCAGGCCGTTGAGATAACTGGAAACGGCATTACCGCGTATATTTTCATACAGAACGCAATGACAAACATAACTGGAAGCCATGTCAACATAACAACGAACAGTACTGCGAGACTGACACTTGTTGCACCGCCTGGACTGCAGGGCAGACTTAGCGGCGCACTGTCTGCTGTTAAGAAGGCACTTGAAAGCGGCAGAATAGCGGCTGTCATATCCATAAGCGATGGAAGCAGCACTAACGCATCTGTTAATATAGCAATCAACACGACAGTGCATTCAGTCGTTGCAAACATCACGAATGGCAGAGTCACTATAGATCTTTCAGCACAAACCGGTCATCATCTTGGTACAAATGTGGCGATATTCATATCGAATTCTGTAATCGCATCAGACTCTTCGCTGCATTTAACATTTGATGGTGTAAGTGTTGGCGTCCAGTCCAGCAGCGTTGTCCTGAATTCGACATCAAATACCACAGCATTCTATGCGGTCATAAAAGTATCAAGTGGGATGCTCATCGTATTCCACATACCGCACTTCTCCTACCACACACTGGTCATATCTGGATCGGCTCCATCTGTGACATCAGGAATCGGTCAGGGCGAACTGTATGCGATGCTCGGTATTGTAGCAGTCATTGCAGTAATTTCCCTGATCGCAGTTGCTGTCAGGAAGAGCGGCAAAAAATAAAACCGAAATAATTTCTAATTTTTTATTTTTTTTTTCTCTGCTCCAAAATTTTCTTTAATTTTTTTTCATCAGTAAACATTGATTTTACGCCTATTTTTGTAAGCTTTGAAGCTGCAAATGCGCTCATCAGTCCTTGAGAACAGTAGAACAGGAAAGTCTTGTCATAGCCGTACTTACCTGGCAGTTCCTCAACGTTTGATACCTGGTGATTGATCGATCCATCAGGATGCCATTCCCTGAATTTTGCCTCATCCCTTAAGTCAACGATTACAGCCCCTTCTGGAAAAGATGGATTCCGCAAATCATATTTTGAGAGGTCGTGCATGTATTCAGGAATCTGCGATTTGCCAAGTACAATCTCGCTCTTTAATACCGCATCGAAGACTTCTTCACTTACATTGTCATTTTCAAGTTCCTCACGCTTTATTGATACGCTTGGATTAATTGAGAAAATAGAGCAGAACTCTCCAAGACTCTCCTTCGGGAATGTTCCTATCCGCCTTGCCATGTTTATGATTTCATCCTTATCGAAGCCAATCAGCGGTCTATGTACTGGAAGCTTGACCGTCGATGAAAGGGCAGCCAGATTCTCGGCAGTCTGGGATGACACCTGCCCGATTGATTCGCCTGTGACTATACCATATGCGCCAATCCTTCCAGCAACCCTCTCTGCAACTTGGTAGATGAACTTCTTGAAACCAACATTTGGATGAGAAAATCCCTTGCCATGTATCATTGAGTCTATCAGTGGTGAACAGTCAAAGATGTGGATCTTCATGTCAGACCCATGTGACCAGGTATCGGCGAGAGGTTTCACTGTTCCAAGAAATTCAATTGTGTCTATCGGCGAGGCAAGTGAGCAGAAGATAACATCTACCTGGCAGCCACGCTTCATGAGCATCCAGGAAGCTACAGGAGAATCAATTCCGCCTGAAACAAGCGAAACCATTCTTCCCTGCGTGCCAAGAGGAAATCCTCCTGGGCCTAGAATGCTGTCATTATAAAAATATACCGTATTTTCTCTTATTTCCATCTGAATTTCAGCTTCAGGGTTTTTCAGGTTCACACCAGATGACAATGGATATAGCCTTTCTCCAAGCAACCTTTCAACCTGGATCGAGGAAAAATCATGGTGTCCTGTCCTCCGTACCCTGACTGCAAATTTCTTTCCTCTCACAAAATCCTTGAATTCTTCTGCAGAAATGCCAATAAGATCATCAAGATTACTGAATTTTACCCTTTTGCATTTAGAGAAGGATTTAATGCCGAATACATGGGAGAGCGATTCCTGTGCCCTCACGAGATGTGCTTCATTCTGTATCTCTACAAACAACCTGCCTCTTTCCCTAGTTATCTTCACATCAATATTTTCGAGTGCAGATCTGATGTTTCTTATCAACCTACTCTCCATCTCTGCCCTTTTCTTTGGACCTTTCAGACCTATCTCTGAGTATCTCACGATGAATAATACCAATTAGTGACCTCCACCCGGGGACTCAATTCTTTCGATCCTGTAGCCAACAAGAACAGGCGTTTCAGATGTTATCCACTTTCTCGCCTTTACTTCACGGAGCTTCTGTGTTACCCTGGACCAGGGAACCAGGTTTTCGACTTCGTATATAACAACAAATTCTGAATCTGATATGCCAAAACTGTAGGTTGTGTATGACCTTATGCCTTTGTTGTCGGGGTGAGCGAGCGCTGTCCCGATGTGCTCTGCCATAATTGATTTGCGCTCTTCGTACGGCAACTGGTACCAATCATTAGACTTTGACATGGGATAAGCTACGATATATTTTCCTGAACCATCCTTCACCGTATCTTCAAGAGAGACGCCTTTCTTAAGATATGGGGATTCATCATAAATGGAAAACAGACCTGTGACAATTTTTACAAATCCCTTGCTGCTTGTCCTAAGGGCCGATAATAGATCGCCTATTCTGTCTGCATTGTGCGTAGAGAGCCATACAATGAAGGATGCGTCAAACCTGATCGATCTGTAGATTTTTAATGACACCTCGCTTTCCCTGAACGCAGATAAAGTCTGATTGACCTCCATTAGAAGATTTTCTTTCTGCTCACGTGAGACTCTGTAGAAGCTGGGTCTGAAATCCAAAGAGAACACCTTCATAAATATTGGATCAGATTCTTTTGACATAAAATGGTAATTTATATCACTCTTTTAAGGATTCAGTGATAAAATCTTCTGAGTGATTTTCAAGATTCTTAAAGTCTGGAGTAGCACATCTAGCCATTTCTCGATGAATCAATCTGAATAAAAAATATTGAAAGTATGATTATTGCTGCACCCAGATATTGAATGCCTGTGAGGAATATGTCTAGAATCAGGACAGAAAAAATGGCGGCTGATATAGGCTCCATTGATGCGGTCACAGAAGCATCACTGGAGGTAATGTGTTTCATACTCTTTATGTATAGATAGAATGCACCAAGTGTACCCACAATAACGACAAATAAGATAAGACCTGAAATTGTCACTATTGATCCAAATGGCATCGCAGAAAGATTTGAAATATATCGAATGGAAGGATATAGACCGAAAATCGTTGCAGGAATGCAGGCAAAAAGAAAACCCAGGCTGATTGTTGCCTCAAAACCTTCCTTCTTCACAAGGACCCTTGCATATATTGTATAAAACGCCCCGCTAACAGCAGCCATTAAACCGAAGAATAGACCGACAGGACTCACAACGAAAATACTTCCTGCAGAGTAGAAATTGAATGATAGAAGTATGAGACCAAAGAATGAGAAGATAATTGAAAATAACAGGATCGTGGTGGTGGGTCGGTTTCTTCTCATTAGATCATAAATGACCACCATAGGCATGAAGAGGTACTGAAGAACCGTCGCAGTTGTCGCGTTTGAATAAAATATCGCCGCTAGATAGGTCATCTGGGCAGCAAAAAGCCCTATCATACCGAAAATTGAGATGCTCAATAGGTCAGCTTTTTTGAAGTTTGGTCTTATAAAGACAAGAAGTATCAATGATGACAGGAGCAATCTGAAGAATAGCAGGACAATATACGGCATCGATGTTATAGAGAACAGAAAATTAATGGCAACACTTGAGGCTCCCCACATAGTGGCACCGACGAGAGACTGCGATATGCCGAGGGTTTTTTCTTTCATTAACAGATAGGTATTGCCCTTTTACCTTAACGTTTTCCGGAACAGTCTTAAAAATAAGGAAATTTAGATTATGAGTTAATTATAAATCACACCGCAAGATGAAATCAACAATCAAAAATGTTATCTAACGAAAAGTAATTATAAATTATGCCTGAAGAAACAATACTTGAGAAAGTAAAATCTGTCGAATTTTTTGTAGGTTCAGCTAAGCAGTGGGCGTATATGCACCAGAATGCGTTTGGATTTAAACTTAGGGGGTACGCCGGCCCGGAAACAGGCATTAGAGACAGAGTATCTTACCTGCTATCGCAGGGCGATGCCAATTTTATCTTTACAAGTTTCATAAACCCTGACGACTATGTAGGGAAGCATATCCACTTGCATGGAGACGGCGTTAAGGATGTCGCTTTCCAGGTGAATGATATTGATTACACGATAACGGAAATTGAAAAGAGGAAATTGATCAAACCGGCAAAGATTGAAACGTTGAAAACTGGAAACGGGAAGATCAGAACGAGCTATATTCCAACTTTCGGTGAAACAATACATTCTTTACAGGATTTGGGCGAATATGATTCAGACCTTCCTCCTGGTTTCGAACATGTGGACGATGATCACAAACCAAAGGGGATAAAGTCTATTGATCACATAGTTGGGAATGTAGAAGAGAAGAAAATGGATGACTGGGTGAACTACTATATCAATGGCCTCGGATTCAAGCAACTTATGAGCTTTGACGACAAGGATATAAGCACTGAATATTCAGCACTGCAGTCAAAGGTTGTTGAATACAACAACAGGAAGATAGTTTTTCCGATTAACGAGCCTGCGTGGGGGCTTAAGAAATCACAGATACAGGAATACCTGGACTATTACAAGTCACCTGGAGTGCAGCATATTGCCTTCCTGACGGACAATATAATAGAGACTGTCAAAAAACTTAAGCAGTCAGGAGTTGAGTTCTTACCGACGCCGAAGGCCTATTATGATAATCTTGAGGATAGGGTAGGAAAAATAAAGGAGGATGTCGACAAGATAATGGACCTAGATATTCTCGTGGACAGGGACGAATATGGTTATCTACTGCAAATATTTACCAAGCCGATAGGTGACCGCCCAACGGTGTTTTATGAAATAATACAGAGAAGAGGGGCAATTTCTTTCGGAAAGGGAAATTTCAAGTCACTCTTTGAGTCAATTGAGAGGGAACAGGCTAAGAGAGGCAACCTCTAAGGTAGTGAATCCTTGGTTTTGATTGGAAGGCTTATATTTGATCACGATTTAAGGACTGTTGTTTATCTCAATGGCAGGTATTATTCCGTATCTGAAATGACAGCAAAAACCGAATCTGAGATTGACAGGGATTTTTATTACATTCTCAGGAATGCTCACGATTTTTTATCCAACCCGGAAGAAAAGTATGTTATCAATGAAAAACCTGAAAGTTATTCCATACCTGTGCCTGAAGTTGTATCGTTGAGGGATTTTTTTGCATTTGAGGAGCATGTATCAAACGCAAGAAGAAAGAGAGGCGAAAAGGTTCCGGAAGAATGGTACAGGTTTCCAGTCTTCTACTATTCTAACAGGAAGAGCAGCATTGGACACATGGAACCTCTTTTATATCCAAAATACACAAAAATGCTTGACTATGAGATGGAGCTTGCATTTGTTGTGGGTAAGAAGGGAAAGAATATTTCAGCTGATGATTATGAGGAATATATCGCTGGAGTAACAATTGCAAATGACTGGAGCGCCCGGGATGTACAGAGTGTGGAGACAAAGGTTGGGCTTGGTCCGGCTAAAGGCAAAGATTTTGCTACTTCCCTTGGGCCATTCATACTTTCGGTCGATTCGCTTGCAAAGAATAAGGTTGCAAGGGGCGTATACAATATCCAGCTTTCGGCTGCGGTAAACGGGATTAAGTACGGGAGCAGTAACATGTCCAAAATTCATTTTGATCTTGGAAGGATTGTTGAAAGAGCATCTGAAGAAACCACAATCTTTCCAGGTGATGTCATAATGACCGGTACCTTCGGAAACGGCTCAATACTGGAAATGGACGGGAGGGAATGGTTGAGAAGAGGAGACACGGTAACAATAAGTTCAGATATGATAGGTGAATTAACAAACAGGGTGATTTAGAAATGGTTTTTTATTATAAGCAGGGCAAGGTTCCTGAGTTCAGACACACGTTTGATTCGAAAGATCATATCATGAAGGAGGAACTTTTCGGCGAGGAGAGTTTTGATGGAGTATACTCTCTGCTGTACCATCTTGGAGAACCTACGCGAGTCGTAGATATCAACAGAGAGGAAAAGAGGGAATTCGATCCTTCAGATGATAATGTCATGAAACACAGGCACCTGATGACGTCAAAGCTTCAGAGAAAGGGCAATTTTATTAATGGAAGACAGTATTTATTCTGGAACAGCAGGATCAGGATTGGTATATCTAAACCAGCGGAAAAAATGGTACCATATCTGAGAAATGCACTTGCCGAGGAACTACTATTTTTCCACCGTGGCAAGGGAAAACTTTCAACCGTCTTTGGTTGGATTTCTCTGTTTGAAGGCGATTACGTTTACATACCAAAGGGAACAACTTTTATCCTAGATGCATCGGATGATGCAGAAATATTGTTCATGGAGAGTTTTGACAGAATCGATCTTCCAGGAAGATATCTTAACCGTTATGGCCAGTTGCGCGAAGGAACACCGTACTATACCAGAGATTTCAGATTGCCCACGCTTTATGATCTAAAGGATTCAGATGAACCTAACAAGGTTTACGTGGATTATGACACCTACTACATGGTGGAGGAAAGAAATTCCCCTATATTCGATGTATCCGGATGGGACGGTTATCTCTACCCATATGCGATCAATATTGATAGGATGGCGCCGATTGTCGGCAAGCTTCATCAACCGCCACCGGTCCATGAGAATTTTTCAGGTAAAAGTTTCATGGTCGGTACGTTTCTGCCTAGGCCATTCGACTTTCATCCCAGGTCAATTCCCATATCCTACTATCATAACAACATCGATACAGATGAATTTCTCTTCTATTCATCCGGAAATTTCATGAGCAGAAAGGGGATTGAGCCGGGATCCATAACACTGCATGTAAGGGGTATAATTCACGGCCCCCAGCCAGGTGCAGTTGAAGGGAGTATCGGAGCAAAATCAACCGACGAAAAGGCGGTTATGATAGAGGCGTATGAACCCCTTAAATTGACCAAGACAGCCATGAAAATAGAAGATAAGGATTACATGAAATCCTGGTCAAAATAATCAAATCATGATATTTTAATTTCCTTGAGACCGCTTCTGCTATTAAGCTCCCTGTTTATGTGAACGGAATCCACCTTCATGATCTGGACTTCCAAAAGCGGACTGATTGTAGCGTCAAACAGGTGACCGCCAGTTACGTTATGGTCCTTCAGAGCTAGTGAAGCATGTATGTGGAATACCGGTTCTGTCTCAGAAATGCTTCCGTGCAGGGAAACAACCTCGCCTGGAGTTTCTATTATCCTGTGCTCGTATTCCTTTCCGTTGAAATAGCCAAGATCGCATCTGCTGAACATACCGATTCCCCAGATAATCATTCCACTCCTGACAGTATACTTACTGACGATCTCTTTCAGATCATTAAAAAGGTTTTCTCCATGCTCCAGTTTTGCCAGTATTATGTTTCCTTCGTTGTTAGACTGCATCCATCAAGTAATGCACATTAAAATAAAAATATCTTCATTTCCTTCGAGGAAACATATAGGTACATGGATGGATCAACACTTCACGTCAGTCATTCATCATAGATGACAGATGTGAGAATTCGATAAGTTAATCCCCAGATCCTCCCACCTTCATAATCCAGCGAGGGAAAACCATTTTCCATTTTTGATGCTCTGAATTCTGATACGCCAACCCAGTGGACATCCGAAACCTCATCGCCAGGTTCAGCTGAAGGCCTGGATTTTACTATAGAGTAAAATACGCCAACCAACTTTTTTCCATGCATCGTTGAATAAGTTCCAATGTAACCATCTGCTTTCAGGTCGATGTGGACTTCCTCTTTTGTTTCTCTTTCCGCGGTCAATTTCAGGTCCTCTCCCGGCTTCCGGAACCCACCTGGAAGGGCAATCTGTCCTGACCATGGATCTCCCTGTCTTACATTCCTGACTATTAAAAGGACAGAGGTTAGATCAGTTATAAGCATTACAGCCGCATGCTGATGCTGATCAATGAAATCCTGTTCTTTGATCAGTATCTTTCTTCCTGAAGGTGTCAAGATTATTGGTTATTCACAGCATGAATACTAATCTTTCCGGAAAGAAAGTTCATGGCTGGTTTTTTCCGTGAAATTTCAGTCAGCGAAACTCCTGCGAAAAAATATTGGAAAAACATTTTATATATTAGTATGATACTAATAAGATTTAATGGTAGCAAATGCAAGCAATGAACCTGCAGGTCTTGTACCGCCACCGGATCAAAGCCGTCTTAGAAAGGGGGAAGTGGGAGTATGGGGTGCTATTGCAGAAGAGATAGCAGCCATGGCACCTGCTTGTGATACTGTAGCTTTCATTACATCGGCTGCGGCATTCGCATTTTTCCTGACTCCACTCGCTTTCCTGATTGCAACTTTAACAATGTTTCTTGAGGTAAATACACTATACCACTTATCAAAGAGGCATGCCAGCGCTGGTGGCTACTATGGATATATCGGAACTGCATTTGGGCCAACGCCAGCAATTACTTCTGGCCTTCTTTATGTTATGTACCAGATTGCGAGCACTGCTGCGATACCGGTTTATGTTGGAGGTGTCGTATTACCTGGAGTGCTGGAATATTTCCTTGGGATAACCCTTCCTGGCTGGATCTGGATACCGTTCATACTTTTATTTATACTTGCACCGATTACGCTTTCAATATTCGGTATAAGGCCGCAGATGAAATATGTCAGAATAGCAGCCTTCTTCGAAGTCATATTTCTTGCTGTGCTCTCAGCAATCATAATAATCGGATCAAAGGACAATACGCTAGTTGTGTTCAATCCGTTTGTTCATTCTTCCGTCTTCAACAAAATTGGGGGCCCGCTTTCCGGGCTGGGGCTCGGTATGATTTTCGGCCTCACCAGTTTTATTGGATACGGCGGGTCGGCACCTTTGGGGGAGGAGGTTACTAATAGCAGGGCAATTACCAAAAGCCTTGTCTTTGGGCTAGTTATTGTTGGCGTTGTACTTACAGAGGTTGCCTATGCTCTGACAGTAGGTTGGGGTGTTTCGCTGATGGCATCATTTGCGTCTGCCAATATACCTGGAATAATAGTAGCAACTGCCTATGCCGGTGTTGCTGGGGGCGTTATGCTTGCGCTTGTTGCATTCAATTCGGCTTTCTCAGACTCAGTTGCTATGCAGTCCAATGCAGGCAGGGTCTATTATGCCATGGGAAGGGACGGAGTGCTTCCGCACTACTTCGCGGAATTGCATAAAAGGTATGTTACTCCTCACAAAGCACTTATTTTTATCGGCACCAGCGCATCCCTGTTGGCTATTGGTGGCACACTTCTTATAAACCATCTGATGGACAACTCAATGTCCGTTCTTCTCTTTGATCCTGCCACTGGACTTGCTGTTTCTGACTCTCTTGGGACAGCCTTTCAGTTCTTTACAACGCTTGCCCTGTTTGGTCTTATTATCACACATTTCCTTTTGAATGTCAGCGTAATTACACTGTTCTTTAGATTAAAAGAAAAGCATAAGGGAATCTACAATATTATTCATATTACAGAGCATTATGTACTTCCTATTCTCGCCACAGCGGTTTTTATTTTCGTGCTATATGAGTCCATAATCCCTCCAATTTTTCCAATTACTGATGCTATAGCAGCCTCTGTTATCTACCTCGTATTTGCAATATTCTACGCAATCAGGATAACAATAAAGAAACCTGATGTCGCGAAGATGGCTGGAAGAAGCGTGAATTTAGTGGAGGAAGAAAAGCTTGGTAGATAATTACATAAGAATGGATCTCGCTTTGATTGAAAACAGAAAAGGCACTTTGATGCTGGACTTTAACGGATTAACGTTTACTGGCAGAAAAGGTATCAATTTCAGCCTCCCTCTGAGTGACATCGAGAATGTTTCATTCATAAAGACCTCATTAAAAACTTCAACATTGATAGTCAATGAAATGGAGATTACGGTTTGCAGGGCACATCTCTGGGCTGCGGATATAAAAAAATTAGGAAAGAAAAATCTTCAATAGAGATGAATGAAAACAGTTTTAATCAGTGTACTAAAAAATCCATGGATCTCACCATTACGCATATATGAAAAAAATTCCAGTCTTTGGATCAATTATTTTCAGGAGAATTAAATCAAGAGTTATTCTATGGGTATTTAAAATAGTAATGTGATTGTTAAATAGTTTTTTGCAATGACTGAACTGTTTAGGCGAGGCTAATCGGCAAATGAACACTCTCTATATGATCGGCTGGGACATAAAGCAGGAGGCTGAGAAGCTTGAAAAGATGAGTGCAATCGGCACAAAAAGCCTTGAGAATATGGTTCTGGAGAGAGATCAGAATTTCGTACTTCTTTCCACATGTAACCGGATCGAATTCTATTCCACTTTACCTTTCAAGACGGATAATTCACTTAAGCCTTTTCACAAACTTGAAGGTAGATTAGCGATTGAACACCTTTTCCGTGTTTCATCCGGGATTGAATCTCTGTCAATAGGCGAGAATGAAATACTGCATCAGATCAAGGAGGCGTTTGAT
Source organism: Thermoplasmata archaeon (assembly GCA_021797055.1). The sequence continues at coordinate 32,427 of JAKAAI010000003.1, forward strand.
TTATCCTTGAAAAATAACAGGACAGACAAGGCGCTTTCAATAATATTCAGGAAAGCGCAGAGTGTTGGAAAAAAGGCCAGGGAGCAAACCGGCATATCAAAAGGAAAGACGTCAATACCCGCGCATGTTGGAAGCCTCCTTGAAAACCTATCTGATATTGGGAAGAAAAAGGTTGCAATCATTGGCAGTGGCACAATGGCAACTGATTTGGTGAAATATGCGAAGATTGCCAACCCTGCGAGGATAACGGTGTATGCCAGGAATTCAGATGCAATTTCCAGAATCAGGCAAAAATATGGTGTATACGGTGTTGAGGAAATAGATCCAATCAGGATCTCTCAAGATAATGACATCATAATTACCGCCACCGGATCCAAGGAACCAATATTCCAGGATGATTTCGAAATAAGGGATAAAATGTTCATTGACCTTGGAATGCCACCTAATGTTTCCAGAAAAATAAGTAATAACAGTGTTATCTATCTATCAGATATCGAACCAATTATGCAGGAGAACGCCAGAAACAAGGCTGCACTGATCCCGATCATTGAGGAAATGATAAATGAAGAAGTCGGTATATTGGAGAAAAAGCTTTTAGAGTTGGATGCTGACGATTTGATAAAGACAATCTTCAATTATGCTAAACATGTGAAGGAATCTGAAATAAAGCATTCTATGTCCCTGCTTGGAAATGGTTCCGATCTGTATTATATTCTTGATAAGCTTTCAGATTCAATTATTAACAAAGTTCTGGCACCACAGACACTTGCTATCAAAAAAATGATCAAATCGGACGACGACGAAAAATTCCATAGGGTTCTCGAAGATTTCTACACGCTGGTGAAGAAAACTATGTCCGCACAGAATACTAATTCCGCTTCATCTCGCCAAGAGGCCCAAGATCAACAAGGCCAAATTCTTCTGTGAGACCAAATACCCTGAACTTTGAAGATTCCGTATGCTTGAGTGAGGGGGTGAAGTGCTCTTCATTAAGCAGAGACGTAAGGACATCACTGCCTGATGAAAAAAAGCTTAGAGCTGGCGTTATCAGTACACGTGATTCTGGATTAAATATAAATGAATGAATCTTGAAAACCCCACCTATTTCATCCCTTAATGATACAGATGGGTGCTCATGTCCCAATATGGTCAGCTTTTTCAACCCCAGATCCCTGTCGCCGTGATATATGAAATATCTATCATCCTCAAATTTCTCATGCAATTCAAGATTCGATCTTGCAAGAATCGTAAGGAGGTAATTATCATGGTTTCCCCTTATAAAGTATAGATTGACATTGTCCTTGTAGCGATCAATGAAATGAATGATATCATCCCATTCCTGCGGAAGGTTTCTGGAAAATTCGTGCTTAAAATCCCCATTTATAATTACCATTTCTGGGTTGTATCTTTCAATTATTCTGTCAATCATCTTTTCAACATGTTCTCGCTGAAGCTTTGGAAGAAAGAGCCCCCGCAGATTCATCTCCTCCTCGAATCCAAGGTGCAGATCTGAAACAACAACTGCGCTGATATCTCTGAGGTATATGCAGTAAAGATCCGATATGAAAACATCCTTTTCTATCTGGATCTCCATCATAAACCGTTCGACCTTATTTCAGTTCCTTTGAAAATTTCTCGATTCTTGATATACCTTCATCGAGGATTTCGTCAGAGGTTGCAAACGATAGTCTGTAATGATGTTCGCCCTCGTTTCCAAATGCAGAACCTGGAGTGACTATGACATTCTGCTTTTGAAGAAGCTGTGATGAGAAATCAGCTGCGTTTATATTATAATCGTATTCCGGAAATGCATAGAATGCGCCATTGGGTTTGATTATACTGTGCCCGGGGATCTCTGATAGTCTCTTAAACACATAATCTCTCCTTTTCCTGAATGTTTCCCTGAAATTTGCTGGATCGGCATCATCTGTGAGTGCCTCCAGTGCAGCATACTGTGAAATAGAGGAGACACAGGTAATTGTCTGTCCCTGGATCTTTGTGGCAGCTTTGATGACATCCTCATGTCCAACAAGATACCCTATCCTCCATCCGGTCATTGCATAACTCTTCGAAAAGCCACTTATCGTGAGCACGTGATCACGCACTTCTTCCATCGATCCAGGAGAAAACATCTTTCCTTCATATATCAGATCCTCATAAATTTCATCGGAGACGATAGTTAACCTGTTTTTGATTGCGAAATCTACCAGTTCTTTTGTTTCCTTCTCAGTATAGACCCTGCCAGTAGGGTTGGAGGGATTGTTAAACAGTATTATCTTTGTCCTTGGAGAAACGAGCTTCTGCATTTGCTGGAAATTGAATGAATAATCCTTTTCAAGTGGTGAGTAAAGAGGTTTGCCGCCGGCCAGTTTTATCATATCACTGTATGATGAATAATATGGATCGGGAAGGATAACCCCGTCACCCTCCTCCAGTAGCACATACATTGCAAGGTATATTGCATACTTTGACGGGCTTACGAGAACATTCTCTGGACCTATTGTTATTGAATTTTTCCTATACATCTTCTGTGCGATTGCCTGTCTGAGCTCCAATATACCGTTTGCAGGGGTGTAGTGTGTCTTGCCTTTTTTAGCCCATTCAAATGCCTTTTCAATAATCCTTTCAGGTGTGGTGAAATCTGGCTCGCCTATACCGAAATTGTATATCTTCATGCCCTTTGCTTTCAAGTTTTCTGCTGTCTTTGTCAATTTGAGTGTGGGTGATTCCTGAATCTTGTTCAATCGAGAAGTTATCATCTACAACCATAATCCCAGTTTGTTTAAAATATGTTGCAGTCATAAGCTGACGAAAGTGTATAATCAATGCATACTGACAGGGAACTCGCGGGATACATCAAAAGCCTGATCCCCCCACAAAAAGTATCGGTAAACAGGGACAAACCTGTTTCAATCTGGAAAGAACTTGACAGAATAGGCGGTTCAGTAGAGGATACAGTAGTTGTTATATTCAGAACCAGGGGCTGCTCCTGGTACAATTTCTCATCATGTTCCATGTGCGGTTATTTCAATGACACGGACCCATCAGTTACAAAGGAAAACCTCCTCAGGCAGGTGGATGCTTTGTCGAATTCACTTAACGGCATAAAAGTAGTTAAGGTATTCACATCTGGGAGCTTTCTGGATCCATTAGAAATTCCGCTGGATGTGAGATCATATTTTCTTGACACCATGAATGGTAGGATCGATCATCTCCTCGTCGAGAGCAGAACTGAGTATATCACTGAAAAAAACATCAGTGCTTTAGGGAATTATGGATACAGGATAAGGATCGCGATTGGGCTTGAGAGCTCGAACGATTCTGTTATAACAAATTCTATCAATAAAGGTTCAAGTTATTCGAAGTATGTTACGGCAGCTACAACTGCCAGAAAACTGGGTTTCAGTGTAAGAACATATCTGTTGTTCAAGCCACCCTTCTATTCTGAGAAATTTGCGATTGAAGATATGCTCTCGTCAATACGGGATACGGACGGATATAGCGATGATGTAAGCGTAAACCCGATGAACATACAGAAGAACACTCTAGTTGAGCATCTGTGGAAGAAAAATCTTTACAGGCCTCCAAGATTATGGTCTCTTGCCAGGATCCTGCTGGATTCAAGAAAACCTGGCAGGACTGTCATCTCCTACCCGACCGGAGGAAACCATGAAAGGGGTGTGCACAACAATGATTACGACAGGAAATTGCTTGATCTTATTGTTTCTTCCTCCCTGAACCAGGATTTTTCGGATCTTGAGGAATATTACAAAAGTGCGGATCTCAGATCATACAACGAGGATATTGAACTCGAGGATCGTCTTCCGTATGGAATTGATGTTGATCTTCTTTCAAGAAGATCGATTGGATATTCTCAATTAATTTAAAAAACAGCAATATGATTTAATAATGTTGCATTAACCAAAGGTGAAGATATCAAAAATCGGAGAGAATGCATTCATCAAACAATTATTCAAGGATGGGCATGTACATGGCGGCAACGATGACTGTGTTGTTTTAAGAATAGGCAAAGAGAATGTTTTAATCTCAACGGATTCCGTATCTTATTCAACAAATCTACCTGCTGAGTCGACAGCATCTCAGATCGGAGCATTTCTTGCATCGATAAATCTTAGCGACATAGCGGCGATGGCTGGAAAGCCGATTGGTATGCTTGGTTCTTTCATGGTGCCTGGAAGCACCGAAGATAGATTCCTGTATGAAATCGTGGAGGCAATAGATCTTAAGATGAAAGAGTTTGGTTCCAAATATCTTGGTGGTGACACGAAAGAAGGCGTCGAGCTTGTGCTTGCGGGAACGGTAATTGGGGAGCAGAAAGAAACGATTATTAGAAGGCGGAGTGACCTCAGGAAGGGGCAGATTCTCTGTGTTACTGGGAGACAGGGAAGAGCGGCTTCAGGGTATATATTCTATCGTTCAGGCTACAGAAAAAGACAGGGGATAGACCTTCTGCTAAACTTCAAGCCAAGGGTAAAAGAGGCACAGATCATCAGCGAATATGGCGGGAAATTCATGACTGATCTATCAGATGGCATTGCGTCGGCGATTAAAAAAACGAAGGAGGATTTTAACATCGGCTTCAGGATAGTACAGAACGAAATTCCGCTTGATCGCAATGTATCGCGTGCTATTCTGTTATCAGGTGCATCGGAACTGGATCTCTCTTTATATTTTGGCGGAGACTATGAATTAATGTTCACAATTGAAAACACCAATTACAGGGATTTTAAGGACGCAATGGAAAAAAACAGGATAGATGTTTCATACATAGGTGATTCATGGGATGGAGAAAATATTATATTTGACGGAGAAAAGTGGACGGCCATAAACAGGGTAGGTTATGAGCATTTCAGTGTACCACCGAAGCTCGGGAAGATTTCTTAGCCGGTCTTGCGGTTATTCTGCCCTGATCTTTCGTCAGATGATCTCTGCTCCCTTATTACTTCCTTTATTCTTTTTGTTTCATCCCTGATTGCCTCAAGAATATTTTTATAAAATCTTCCTGACACAAAGTATATAACTATTACGGGTTATTAAATATTTCTATTTTAATAATAAATGCTTATTAAAGCGGACTTTTGTCAGACAGTATTGTAATATATTCATTAATATTTGACGGGCAGATGATAACTCTGAAATCCATTAATGTGAATTGATCATCAGGTTACGTATACAACTATGTAGGCCATGACGGATATTATTGCAATCTGGAAAATCAGCTGGATCAGTGCACCTCTTGAACCAATCATAAGAAGTCTTGAGTTTTTTTCGTGATTGATATTTCCGGATCGTATATCCTTGAGAATGATTGCAGATGAAAGTACTATTGTTAGAAAACCAACTACGACAAGTATTGCACCAAGGAAAATAGCAGCAACGAAGACATCGCTCTTAATTGAAAATATCCTTTCATTCACGGCAAGTATATATCCTGCAAGAGGCGTCAGGATGGATGCAGCCGGGATGAAGAAGAGCGACATGGGGATAAGCCTTATGGAAATGTTGCTCCGTCCCTCAGATCCCATTGTTGAGATGACGAAATAAAAAATAAGGCCATAGAAAACATCTACTCCAGTCCAAATTGCGCCCAAGAGCACATGAATGTAATCCAGCATCAACATGCTACCCGACAGCCACGACCCGAGGAAAGCAGCCAGCGGAATTACAACTGCAATAGTTCCAGCTCTATAAATTGATTTCAAGTCAATATTCATAAGGCATACCCCGTCGCAAAATGGGCCATAACCACAATAATTGCTATCTGGAACACCAGCTGACTCAGGGAAAGTTTCAGATTCAGCATGGTCAGTCTTACTATCTTTTCAACATTCTTGCCGCCGCGAATTATTTCGAGAAATATCCTGAGTTCATTTGGAAGAAATATAGCAAAACCCTGTATAATGAGGATCAGAACAATGATTCCAGCTGCGATGAAATATGGCGAAAAAATAGAGATGTGAAGGGAGCCTGCAGTATATAGCCCTGCTGTAACAGTGACCGATGCGATTGAAGGCATAAAGAACAGCATTGTAGGAATAAGCCGTTTTGACACCTCCAACCTTTCTGAGTTGGATAGACCTCTCATTACAAATGAAAAGAATAATCCCATTACAAGGTCCATGCCGGTCCAGGCTGAACCAGCAATTACGTGGAAATACTCCAGAAAATAAAAGCTCCTTGAGAAAATAATGACGATTAGTAGTATTACTGGGATCAGAAGCATCGTCATTCCTCTTTCCATAGAAGTCCTGAAATTGAAGGAATATGGAATCGCCTGCTTAACATTTGATGCATTATCGTTCATTCAATGGAAGGAAAAATTAACAATGTTTATAAATTTCACTTCGTGATAAATTGACAAAACAGGTCATCTGAGGGGAATTTTTCCCGTAATGACTAAAATAATTATATTGAAGGATTAAATCACTCGTTCCCCGGATGGCACAGTGAAATGTTCAAGCAAATAGATTCAAGTCGTTCTCTTAAGGACATATCTGATGAGATACGTGAATACTGGAAAACTTCTGGAACCCAGGAAGTAGCGATTAAAGGACGCGCAACAGGAAAAAGTTTCAGGTTCCTAGAAGGCCCGCCGACAGCAAATGGCCGCCCACATTTAGGCCATGCGATGACGCGAACGGTAAAGGATGTTGTTTTAAGATACAAATACATGACCGGCCACAGGATTGAGGGAAGGTTTGGCGGGTGGGATTGCCACGGTCTTCCAGTAGAGGTGGAAGCTGAAAAACACTTCTCCATCAATTCGAAGAAAGAGATAGAGAAATTCGGAGTTGAGAATTTCAATAAATACTGCAGGGAAAGTGTTTTTCGTTACATAGACGAATGGAAAGAAGTAGATGATCTCCTTGGCTTCTGGATAGACCACAGCAGGGACTATATCACATTAACAAAAGAATATATGGAATCTGTCTGGTGGGCACTGAAGGAACTTTACAAAAAGAACCTTCTGTTCAAAGATTACAAGATAGTTCCATACTGTCCCAGATGCGGGACTCCGCTGAGCTCACATGAGGTTGCCCTCGGGTATGATGACGTTACAGATACTTCAGTCTATGTAAAATTCAGCTTGTTAGACTCTAAAAACACCTACATACTGGCCTGGACAACAACCCCATGGACTCTGCCTTCAAACCAGTTCCTGGCAGTTAATCCTGAGTTTGATTATGCGCTCGTTGAATATGACGGCGAGAAATATTATGTCGCAGATAAACTTGTTTCCAGGATATTCGGCGAGAAGGGGAAGATCATTAAAAAAATCAGTGGTAAAGAAATGAAGGGTATGAGGTACAGACAGCTGATGCCTTTCCTGAATCTGGGCAAGGCGGACTTGCAGGTGGTAAGCGACAACTTTGTCACACTTGAGGATGGGACCGGAGTCGTTCACATTTCACCAGCATTCGGTGCGGATGACTACGAGATAGGGAAGAGAATGAAAACGAAGGTTGTGAACCCTGTAAACACCGAGGGAAAATATGACGATAAGAAACTCCCATGGGCTGGAATGGGGGTTATGGAAGCGAATCCTCACATTATTGATTACCTCAAAAAGGAGGGGCTGCTTTTCAGAACACAGAAGATCAAGCATACATATCCCTTCTGTTACAGATGTCATTCACCACTGATTTACTATGCACTTGACTCGTGGTTCATTGGTGTATCAAATAAGAGAAAGGAAATACTGGAGACTAATCAGCTCATATCCTGGTATCCTGAATACCTTAAAAATGGGAGATTTGGAAATTTCCTTGAAGAGGCAAAAGACTGGTCTCTCTCCAGAAACAGGTACTGGGGGACTCCCCTGCCAATATGGACATGCCGCAACGGACACCAAGAAGCGGTCGGGAACACTGAAGAACTTTTCAGGCTTTCTGGAGTAAAATTGGATGACATGCACAGACCTTTCGTTGATGAAGTCGTATTCAATTGCAGATCATGTGGAGAAGTTATGCACCGCGAACCATATGTTATAGATACATGGTTTGACTCGGGAAGTGCACCTTACGCAGCATTCAATTACCCTGCTGATAGTGCCAACCTGAAGATTCCTGTTGACTTCATAACGGAGGCTATCGATCAGACAAGGGGATGGTATTACACAATGCATGTCATATCGACCCTGCTGTTCGGGAAAAATGCATTTTCCAATGTATTGACTATAGAATTCGTTCTTGATGCGAAAGGCAGAAAAATGAGCAAGAGCGAGGGAAACTCTGTCCTTGCAAAGGAAGCATTGATCGATCTAAGCCCAGACTCCCTGAGGCTGTTTTTTATGTACGGCGTTCCATGGAAAACGAGGAATTATGATGTCCGCCTGATATCAGAGATCTCCCGCAAGACACTTCTTACATTAATAAATGTTTACAGCTTTTTTTCATCAAATGCGAACCTGGACCGTTATAATTTCTCAGGGAAGGTGGAGACTTCAGACATACTGGATAGATGGATCCTGTCGAGGCTGCATTCCACTATCAGGTCATGCAGCGAGTCAATGGAAGCATACCAGCCGCATGAAGCACTGAAAAGTATAATGGATCTCATAGATCAGATCTCCAATAATTATCTTAGATTCTCCAGAAGAAAATTCTGGTCAGAAACTATGAATGAAGAGAAAGAGGCTGCTTATTCCGTTTTATACCATACAATAGAGGTGACCAGCAAGCTGCTTGCTCCGCTCGCGCCATTTGCATCGGAATATATATTCATGGCCCTGACGGGTAGAAGAAGTGTCCATCTCGAGGATTATCCATCTTATGATCCTTCTAGAATAGATGAGGTACTTGAATCTGAACTTGCGAAGGCACTTTCTGTTGTGGAAACGGTTAGGCGGATGCGACAGAAAGCAAATATAAAGGGGAGGCAACCTCTAAGTGAGCTGCTCATATCGGGTAGCAGTAAAATCAGCGAAGAAATATTGAATCTTATAAAACCGGAGATAAACTGCAAGGAGGTAGTTTTCATCAACGAGGAAGATGCTCCTGTCAAACACAGAATAAGGCTTAATTATCAGAGGGTGGCGCCTGTTCTGAAGGACAAGCTTTCCTTTGTAGAGCGCACCGTAAACCAAGCGGATCCAGAAAACCTATTTGAAACTTTGAGAAAAAATAATCATGCGGAAATTGGCGGTTTTTCACTCGGGAAGGAAGATCTTATCATCGAGACCTTTCCAGAGGAAGGCTATTCCATGGACAGAGACATAATGACAGGGACTACCTTGTTTTTGAATACAAAGATAGATACAGCATTATCAAGAGAAGGCCTTGCAAGGGAAATAATCAGGAGGATCCAGGTCATGAGAAAAGATATGAAGCTTGATTATGATGACAGGATCATGGTTGAGATAGGGGCAGACAAAAGCACTGAGAATGAAATAGGCGGGATGACTGATTTCATAAAATCTGAAACACTGGCAGATGACATAAAGTTTAAACAAAACCAGGGTAAGGTATGGGACCTGGATGGGACGAGAATAACTGTTAATATTTCAAAATCTTAATAGATGTAAAAGTTGAATCCAATTGAAACATATAAAATTAAATATTTCAAAAAAAACCCAGAATAGAATAGTAATAACAGTGCTTATAATCGTTGCCATGTTTGCCGGCTCTTTGTACTATATACACACTGCTCCAACGCAGCATGGTATAATAAATGTGAAAATTTCAGGTTCCGGCTATTTTACTGAATATTATGTCACATTTACGGCACTCACCTCTAATGTCTCCATCTATAACCTTGAACTCGAGCTTAATGGAAACAATGGTCTCATAGTCGTATCAGGCTTCACGCGTGTACAGCCGGATCTGTTCACCAACAACGCAACATTATACCATGTTTCCCTTTATACAGAATCTCCCAGTGATTCGTCACTTTCATTTGACAGTCATATTGTTATAATTGGACCGCCCCTATCCTATATTGCTCTTGTGAAGGTTTCCAGCGGAGGAACAATAGCCAGCTGGTCTATTTCTTAACTTTTGCCGTACTATATTCAGTAAGAATAGAATCTGTAAATCACTGCAAAATGTTGCGAATGCCTATTGAGTATTTGTCTCATATCCAGAACAGCTTTTAAGTTGTGATACTTAAAATACCCTACCCTGTAAAGGATTAGAGTAGCTACCTTATTTTTTAGCAATTTTAGATTCTGCAGCAAGTTTCAAAGCACAGATATGTATTTTATTTCCACCATCTGGAACATAGCAGTTTCTTTATATGCCTTAATAACAGTAATTAATAACATATCATTTTTAGAATTCGCCTTCATAGTCAATAAGATAAATATGATATAGAGATATCAGAAAACACAAACATGATCTTGCACCCGGATTCTCAAATTAATGGATAATATGGCAGAAATTAAACATACCATAACTCAGTCCAAGGAAATCAAATACTGTCTGTCCATTGTAAACAAACAAATTTCTTTATAATTACAGGAATTTTTCGAAATTATGTTGAATAAAAACTGGAAATTGTTGATGACTATTGTGGCGATAGCGGTTATGTTCGTAGCGATGGGATCTTATGGGGCCATCGGTAGTTACAAACTAGAGTCTGGGTCACAACCTCAGTACGTGAATTCAGTAACCTCTTCTGCTCTGAACTCAGATCTTGTGCTCGTTTATCACAGGTTAATTCCTGCCGGTTCAGTGGCTATAAGTCCATACAACGGGAATATGCATGTAATGGTAACTTTTTCACTTTCAAACACATCAAGATTATCGTCGTTTCTTCAATATCTTTCTGATCCTGAAAGTCCATTATACCATAATTATATTACACGGTCCGAGTTTGCTGCAAATTTTAGCCCAACCAGCTCTTTCTACAATTCTGCCCTGAGTTATTTTGCTAATGAGGCTCCAAGTGTAACATCGTTTGCTGACAGAATCTCTCTGGTTATCAATGCAAACGGTTCGACGATAAGTAAAATTTTCCATACAACCGTCAATCTTTATAAGGTTGGCACGACAGTTTTTTACGCAACCGGCAATGCTTCTCTCCCCGCGTGGATTGCAGAAAACGTGTCTGCAGTTTCAGGTTTGCAGAATTATATTCATCCTTTTTTGCTGCCTTTATTCGAAAGCCAAATGCTCCCTATTACAAATATAGTTAAAGCGCATGGGTATCCTGTTCCAGAGAATGGTTCAGGCCTTCTTCCTGGACTCCCAGCTAATCAAACAATCCAGTGGCTATATGGATCTGATATGCAGGTTGCATATGATGAACAGTCACTCTTCAACATAACTTATGCGAAGGGGCAAGTTGCCGCAACTATATTATGGGCCGGCTGCAACGCAGAACAACAGCATGTAGCGCCATTTGTTCCTTCTGACATATACACGTATTATAACTTAACTATCCCCTCTGGAGAACCGCATGCCAAGGTGTACGGTGTTCCCGTTAACGGTGCAGCACCACCGGGTCCATCAGCTGCAAATGATACAACTGGTGCGGACTTGGAGAGCACATTAGACCTTGAGATGCTTGGTAGCATGGCACCGGGTGCAAGCATATATGAGGTATACGGTCCAAATGCCACAAACGAAGAAATAAATCAGGCATTTGCATTTATACTCAATCCAAATTCTACTTACTCGGCGCTAAACCATGTGGATGTAATTTCCAATTCTTATGGAGAAGCTGAATGCAACGATACAGCTTGGTATGAATATCTGCAGGAGGCTCAGGCCAGGGGAATATCCGTGCTTGCTTCCAGTGGTGATACCGGTGACAATCCAACTAGTGTTGACTATGCTGAATTTGAACTTGGCGATGCATGCAATGGCAGACCAGGAGACCTTGTCGCGTCCCCAGCTGCGCAATCTTACAGCGACTTTGGAGTAACTGCAGTAGGTGGTACTACGGTTATACTCAATGACAATGTTTCATCTGACTCTTTCCTTCACATCGTCAGTGATACCGCCTGGTACTGGAACCTTACAGAGGGAACTGAACTTGGGTACGCCGGAGCTGCAGGCAGTGAAGGGGGAATAAGTGAAGTATTCTCTGAGCCTGCCTGGCAGCTTGATTCTGAAGCAAATACAATACTGCAGGGACAGGGAAGGGGCGTTCCCGATATTGCCGCCATAGCCAATGATACCCTTATTTATATAACGGATAGTGTGGAGGGCTCTGGTCTCTTGATAACCTCTGGGTTCGAAACAGTGGCAGGAACGAGCGTGGCTTCACCTACAGAAGCTGGTATAGTAACAGAAATAGACGCAGTCCTTCAGCACGAAAACCATCATAGACTCGGTTTTCTGAATCCTTTGGTCTATCTGATAGGGGATCTGGAAGTTGAAAAATTGTCTTCGTCCTTTGATTACCAATATAGCCAGACGGGAATTTATAACTCGAGCCTGCCTGTGCTTCCGTTGATGATCATCAGGCAGGGTCATAACTACGTTTATCAGACAACGTATGCTTATAGCCTGGTCACTGGTTTCGGAACTATAGATGCCACTAATTTCACGTCTTATCTTTTATCCTCACCTGTGAATCCATCGCCTTTTAACCTTGCCGGGATAATGAGTACGGTTGACATTGAAGATATAAACGGTACCACATATTATTTCAATAACAGTACAGGGACATATCAGGCATATACAGGATATAACGAAACACTGCTACAGAGCTTCTTTGTGGCAAATGTATTCGGGATTCCAATATACAAGGTCAGTAATTACCTGAAAATGAAGGAGAATTCGGATAATACATATACAGTTCAGCTGGAATCAATGATGAGTGACCCACTATCTGGATTCGGTTATAACGGAAAGGTAACTTTGCTGAGTGTCCTTTCACCCGTAGTTGTGTCTGTGCCAATAAATGTAACCATAAACTCATTTATTGAGAGCTTCAGCGGTTTTGCTTCACAGGCAGTTGCAACTGAAGTAAGCATAGGATCTTATCAGCAGAGTGTTGTCTTGCAGGCACCTGATTCATCATATATCGTTGGTGCTTTGAATTATACATACAGTGATCAGGGTATCACCTACACAAACTCACCGTTCTCAAACTCAGGCTACAATGGAGGTTTTGCTCCTGAACTGACACTCGTCTCTGGAAAGTCGGGCGGGATTGTAATCATGTCACCTGAAACGGCCATTAAAGTTAATTCCTACATCGAGAGACTAGGTGCGCTGAATTACATAAATGCAAACACTTCTGTCTTTGGTCTAACCGGATCGAGAACTAGTTCTATGTCGACGGGACTTGAATGGCTTAAGGATGGTAACAGTGTCTATGTCTCGGTTAAAAGTGGTAGCGTTGAACAGGGCATACTGTTTTTTGCAGAACTGCCTAAATACGAAGTAACCTTTAACGAAACAGGACTTCCATCCGGTTCTTCATGGTCAGTTCAAACCGAATACATGAATCTTACATCCAATACTGATACGATAAGGAGCTACTTTTCGAACGGCACATATTCGTATTCAGTATACACTTCGAATAAAATTTATTCTCCGGTAACTACAACTGGAACCTTTAGTATAAGCGGATCTGGATTGTTTATAAATGTAAAATTCGTGCAAACAAGGTTCCCTGTGGTATTCAATGAAACTGGCTTACCGTCAAATACTGCATGGTATGTGAACATTTCAGGAAGCACCTTCAGTTCCAGCACTTCTGATATAATTATATATCTTGCCAATGGCACGTACTCTTACACAGTATCGAGTTCGAATCCGTCGTATACTCCGTCTGTTTCCTCGGGAAATGTACAAGTACTGGGCAGTGGAATTCAGATAAACGTAACATTTTTCGGCATACTTTCAGACTCAAAAATATCCGCTAATTTAAGTCATTCTATCCCAGGGGGAACATATGCTGTTTTAATTTCAGTCATAGCCATTGTTAGTGGCGGAGTAATAGTGACCATCAGAAAGATGAAAAAATAATTTATTTTAAGTGGTGCCGATGGATTCATTGGCACTCTTCCACCAATAATTTCCTAAAATTATACAATATTTCATTTATTCTTTTCCTATTTCTGGATTGTTTCCAAGTTTCTTTAAGTCAAATCACAAATTATGTGGAGATTAAAGATGCCTTTTTCTGAATACGACTATGATCCTGATATAAAATATCCATTTATCTCTACTTTAGGCACAGGATTATCTTGTCAGAGGATTGATATTTCTAATTCTGAATGTAAATGAATCAAAAACTCCGTTCTATTCACCGCTTCCTTTGAACTGTAATACTTGGCGATATCTTTCAGCATCCAATCCAGCCGGATTCAGCAAAATTACATCATTTCTTATAAGAATTCGAAGATTTCCACAGGTAGTCAAACAGATTTCCCATTTTCTGAACATAATTTTTTGAACTAACCTTTAAACCATATGGACTTGAATGGCGATATCTGTTATCTCCTGCAGATAGTTCAATTAATGATATTATCGATCTATCGTCCACTATAATGAAGTTTGGCAGGACGCCATGGGGAAAATAGCGAAGGTCATAAGAAATAGACGGGTTCGATGTCAGCTTCTTCATAATCCTCTCATCAAGTCCAGTTATAACATGTAAGTTGATTCCCTCCATTATTTTCTTTACAAGGAGGGTCTCGGTTTTAAGGTTGTCAAAAATATAAAACTTGTCAACGTCAATTACCAGCTTTACTGACTTCAATGCACCTGATACTAATTTGTTGACCTCATTCAATATGGATTCCCTGCTCTTGAGAAACCTATAGCCACTATTATTGTAATTCTCCATATTATCTCGAAAACTGTCATACTTTGACACGAATGCTCTGCTGTTGGCTTTCAAAATATCCAGTTCATTTTCCATAACATGGATTTTACTGTCAACGAAATCCTTTACATTGTTTATAACAAAGCTTAATGGATTGCTACTTAACAAATCAATTGCTCCGATATTATTCAGCCTTTCAAGGATCTGATAAACTTTTGGCCTTCTTATATCCGTAATCTTGGAGATATCCGATGCCTTGTTGGCTCCGCTTACAAGGAGAGTAATATACACCCTTGCCTCATCAGAACTCAACCCAATTTTTGTCAGGACGGATTCGACTGTTTTGATTTCTAGAAATTCCTCTTCCATTTCTTCAATTTTCCAATAACCATTGTGTTAATAAATATTAGTAAAATTAAGCAATTTTGAATTTTAATAAACAACCTACATTAATTACCTCGCGATCCTCATTTGTGTTTGATGTCGATAATTTCTTAAGTGGTTCCATGCAGCTGATAAAAGATCAGATCGTTGGGAACGCGATAGTTGCCTGCTCTGGTGGGCTTGACAGCACAATAGTTGCTATCGTTGCGAACAGGGCTGTGGGGTCCAGATCAACTGCGGTATTTGTGGATACTGGATTTATAAGGATTGGAGAAAAAGAGAAGACTGAATCTATATTCAGAAAGTTTAACCTAAACTACAGAATTATAGATGCATCTGATCAGTTTTTTGCCAATCTGAAAGGTGTGACAGATCCAGAAAAGAAGAGGAAAATAATAGGAAAGACGTTCATAGATGTATTCGAACAGTTTGCGATTGAAATAGAAGCGAAAACGCTCCTGCAGGGAACGATTGCACCAGACTGGATCGAAAGTGGAGGCGGTGTCCGGGATGTTATCAAATCGCATCACAACGTTGGTGGTCTTCCAGAGCGGATGAATTTAAAGCTGATCGAGCCACTCAGGGATCTTTACAAGGATGAGGTGAGGGAAGTCGCCAGGCATCTTGGACTTGAGTCAAACAAGCAACCTTTTCCTGGCCCGGGTCTATCAGTAAGGTTGATGGGAGAAGTGACAAGAGATCGAATCGCCGTTCTTAAAGAGGCTACAAGGATTGTTGAGGAAGAGGTAGAGGCACATTTCACAAACAGCCGGCCATGGCAGTACTTCGCAGTTCTGCTCTCAGAGAAAACAACAGGTGTTCATGGTGACAGCAGAACATATGGAGATACAGTTGCAATAAGAATGTTTGAAACTAACGACGCAATGAGTGGAACTTTTTCAAGGCCGGACTGGCAATTCCTGGAAGATCTATCAGTAAAGATCACAAACAGGATAAAGTCTGTCAACAGGGTTGTTTATGATATCACAAACAAACCTCCTGCTACCATCGAGTGGGAGTAGTTGCTTAAAAACATAATGATATCAGATTTTCAGTGCTATAAATATTACAATCTTAAATTATAAATTTCTCGAATTATTATGTAATTATGAATAACTCCATTGTTCTGACTTCTGACAGAGGGAGTTTTTCAGACTACTCTGGAGCAAATGCGCTCGGCTATATTGCTTGCATGCCGAAAAGACTAGTACCGAGGATGTTCATGGATAAATTCTTCAATCCGCCTATGCGGGCGTACGGAACTGGCGAGGCTGTGCTGGCGCCATATGCACTTAGGAAGGTTGAAGCAATTCTTTCCGCATCCGGTATATCGGATGTTATAGTTTCCCCTCCGGAACATCTTAAAAGAGTTGTTAGCTCCAGTACCAAGGTAGTGGGCATAACAGCGCATGATCCATATGGCCTGAGTCCGGTAAGTACAAAGCTGTCACTCATGTTCGGCGGAGGAGAGAGCTGGACGGCAGCATATTTCACAGAGCTTTCGGAAACAATAAAAGAACTGAAGGAAAAATATTCTTTCAAGGTTTTTGCAGGTGGACCTGGAATATGGCAGCTGGATCTTAAACGACCAGACTGGATAGATGTAATTTTCAGTGGTGAAGCTGAAATAGGCCTTCCACCAATGATCCATGACATATTGCAGTCAAAACCAACAAAAGACAAGGTATACGGAAAGGATCCAACGATCGACCAGATTCCAACAATAATTAAGCCATCTCGTTATGGCGAAGTCCAGGTAACTAGAGGATGCCCACGCGGTTGCCAGTTCTGTTCGATTACCCCTGAAATGTTCAGATCTATCAGGCTGGATGATATCTTAAAGGAAGTTTCAGTCAATATTAAAGCTGGAATAAGATCAATCGATCTTGTAACAGATGATATCTTGCTCTATGGTTCTAGTAAGCTCAAAACTAATCACGACAGAGTTGTGGAACTCTTCAGAAAAGTAAAAGATGCTGGTGCCAGGGAGATCTACTTCCCACATATCTCAAGCCCAGCCGTAAAGGAGAGCCCGGAGACCGTAATGGATCTGGCGGGAATTGCCGAATACGACAGATACCGTGGAGAGATACCAGTTGTGGGACTTGAAAGCGGAAGTGAGAGGATAATAGACAAATACATGAGGGGAAAGGCTTTTCCATGGACACCGTCGGATTGGGGGCAGATCATCTGCGACTCGGCTGAAATTATGAATGATGCCGGCATTTCGCCGTGTTTCACCATGACTATCGGTTTCTCAGATGAAACCAATGATGACGTTAACTCCACGATTTCCCTTGCCAATCGGTTGATTGAAGGCGGATACCGGGCTTTTATGTTTCCACTACCAGTTATACCTATTACAAAATCCAGGCTCAGAAAAAATGCATTCCCAAGTGCAGATGCTCTTCCAAGTAATTACTGGGACCTGCTTCAATTGTGCTGGAATCATGATCTGAAAATGATAAGACGCATGGTACCAGACTTAACTTACAGGATGGGGCATCCGCTTATCAGAATCCTCATTGGTATAATGATGGACAGGATATTTTCAGGTATTGATAATTTCTTCGAACAGCTCAGGGATACAAAGGGGAAGAAGGCAGTTGAATACAGCAGTATCCAGCTTGAAAGCCTTTTCGGCACTATGAAATCTATCTACTATATAGGCAGGAAGGTATTAGGCAGCCACCAGGCAATCAACTGAGGATAAATCAAACCACTGCAAATAATAAATATATTCGAAGGTAATTGAGGGGGGATTAAATTGGTTAATGATCAGATTCAGAGTGAACCTCTGCTTATTCCGGATGATGAATACCAGAAGTCTGGTATACACATAGGTACACAGGTTAAGTCTAGGGATATGCAGGAATACATTTACAAAATAAGGAATGACGGGTTATACATACTTGACATAAACAAGACAAACCACAAACTTATTGTTGCGGGCCAAATGCTCGCGCGTCTGGAACCATCTCACGTTCTGGTTGTTGCACAGAGGCAGTATGCTTTCCGGCCTGTCTCAAAATTCTCAGAAATCACTGGTGTAAAGGCTATCGTTGGAAGATTTGTCCCTGGTACACTTACGAACCCTCAGCTGAATACGTATACTGAAGCAAGTGTCATTGTGGTCACGGATCCGCTGGCTGATATTCAGGCAATAAAGGAGGCAATCAGAGTAGGAATACCAATTGTTGCCCTCTGCGACGCAAATAACAAGACTGATTACATTGACCTTGTTATACCCACCAACAATAAAGGTCGCAGGTCCCTCGCTGTAATCTACTGGTTACTTGCAAGGGAGATACTGAAGAACCGTGGAGTGATAAAGGAGTATTCTGAATTCAAGAATCCAGTTGAAGACTTTGAGGCGCCTGTCTAATTCTCAACATTTGGCTGCCTCTTAATTTTCAGGTACCTGATTCCATCGCTATTATATGCAATCAGGAGGCTCTTATGTACAGCGGAAGCAACCCTGACAGCCCTCGAAATTTCATACCATTTCAATTGTTTATTTTCAGCGTAAAGAAGCAGGTAATCCGAGTGTTCTTCTATGCTCCTTGTATAGAGGCGAAAGTTCGCTCCGTATTTGAAGCCAGTCCTGGCAATTATGCCACGATCCTTCAGATCCTTGACGAGCAGTAGAAGATCTTCCGGTAATAAGGCAAAATCATCAAACTGCTTAGACGAAAGATATATGTCAAAGCCTATCCTTTTGATTTTTGTGCTTTCGTTGGTGTTTCCCTGGAGAAGATATTTTCCTATCTTAACAGGTTTGTAATCCGCGTCCTCTACCATGTTTGAACCTGTTGGATCATCGCGTGAAATACTATAGAACGAAACGTCGCCTTCCTCATCCACTATGCAATAAATGACTGCTTCAGGAGGTTCATTAGCTTCCAAGCGAAGATATTCATCTTCTCTCTGTACTATAACCAGGAATTCCCATTGCCTTGAACTCTTTTTCCTGATACGTAGGGTTGATTGTTCACCTTTAATCGTATAACCCTTTGCCTTAAGATGTGAAAATGCGAGTGTGGTCTCAAGGTCATTCTCCTGGTCTAAAAATTCACTGAGCAACGACAGCCTCGCACTGCTCTCCATGTTACCGAATGGATACTTTGCCTGAAGCACCAGATAGGAAATCTCGAATTTGTCAAGATAGAGGTCACCATCGATAATTTTTCCGATACGGTACCTGTTGTATGTCCTACTCGGTGCACTCCTTTCAACTGGAAATGAGGCATTCGAGAACCTGAAGTATGGCATCAGTTTCTACCTTTGACAGCGAATTTTTCTGATAATGTGGTCAGAAGTGTGTCAAGAAATCTCGTGCTGTCTGCCGCACTTCTGGAACTTGTGAGAACATATCTAACCATGTATTTGTCAGCAACCTTCTTTATGTCTGAATCCCAGAATTTTGCCTCATATTTTAGATCCTGTTTTGTAGCAGCCATTAATATCGCAGATTTACCGTTATACATCTGGAGATATTTCAGAAGGTTATCGGCCTCGGATAATGACTCCGAATTTGTGACATCTGTTACAACAACAATCGCATTCGAACCTGAAAGGAGCTTATCCATTCCATTTGCTCCATCGAGTTCCAGGAAGAAGAGATCCGCTGAGAATTTTATACCTCCCTTATCATAAGATACGCTCTTTTTCTTCAGTGATTTCGGATCAGATTCATAACCCTCAGAGCCATAAACTACCCTTGATATGAGTGAACTCTTACCGACCCCCTTTGGACCGATCAGACTTACTTTCCAGGCTCTCTTGGGTTCCATCGTACAGTTCATTCCTGCTTTTTAAATAATATTTCTCTTTTCTTGGAGTTATATAGCATAAATAACATTAAATCTGCAATTTTATTACCGGTCCTCTCTGGCCTAAAAGAGTGCATGACATTATCATATTTCTCCATGCCAAATATTATAATCTCTTTCACCACTTCACATAAAACCTGATAGGTAAAATCTAAAATTTATATGAATCATAAGCATAACTAATTGATAATTATGGATTTTTTATTTTCATCCCTTATTTCAAGGATGAAGCCGTCGGAAATTCGTGAGCTTCTTAAGATGGCAAACACAAAGGGACTGATATCTTTTGGTGGCGGTATGCCTGACCCTCAGACATTCCCGCTTGAAGAGCTCAAAGAGATAATTGATGATATATTTAACAAGTATTTTTCAAACGCATTTCAATATGGAGTGACTTCTGGGATTCTGCCACTGAGGGAAGAAATATCAAAATTGGTCAAAAGGACTGAAAATATAGATTGCGAGCCTGACGAGATAAATGTAACAAGCGGTTCACAACAGGCATTATATGCTGTAGGAAAGGTTCTTGCCGGACCGAATCAGACAGTTATAACTGAATTGCCGACTTATGTTGGCGCCATAAGCGCATATGACGCAAATATGATTGATATGCGGGGCGTTGAAATGGATGATGAGGGCATAAGGACGGATATTCTTGAATCTACGCTGAATCGATTTAAGAGTGAGGGCAGACAGGCGAAATTTATCTATGTTATACCGAATTTTCATAATCCTGCGGGGTACACACTTTCTTATGAGAGAAGGAAACACCTGATTGATCTTTCAGTTGATTATAATGTTCCGATAATTGAGGATAACCCATATGGCGAACTTAGATATTATGGGAATAAGATACCGAGCCTGAAGAGCATGGATCCAGATGAAAGGGTCATTTATATGGGTACATTCTCAAAGGTCATGACACCCGGCTTGAGGATTGGATACGTAGTTGGTAAAAAGGACGTGATCAGGAAGGTCAATCTTCTAAAACAAGCCCTTGATCTGTCCACCAATACACTTTCTGAATACATAGCCTATGAGTACCTTAAGAGGGATGTCATGAAAACGCAGATACCGAAGAATATAGCTATATACAGGAAGAAAAGGGACAGAATGCTTGATGCTTTGGCAAGGAATTTTCCAGAAAACTCAAAATGGTCCAAACCGGATGGAGGCATGTTTGTCTGGGCCACTCTTTCTGATGAGATCGATACAGGAAACATGAAGGAGAGAGCTGTCAATAACGGAGTTGCCTACATAAGTGGAATGTCGTTTTATCCAAATATGGAAAAGAGAAACGGCATGAGGATCAATTTCAGTTATCCAACACTTGATGAAATAGACGAAGGAATAAAGAGGCTTTCTCTTACAATAGACCAGGAAACTTCATTGATTAAGCAGGCAGTTCATAAACAATCCTGATTTAAATGACAGTTGTTGTAGGCGGAACTTTCTCCATACTCCACAAGGGGCACAGGGAACTCCTCCGGGCTGCTGCTGGAGAGAGTGACCATCTGGTCATTGGCCTGACAACGGATTCCTTTCTCAAGAATAGAAAGAAATACCAGTATCCTGCTTACGAGGAGCGCGAGAGGAATTTGAGGAAATTTGTGTCCAAAATAAGCAGCAACTTTGAGATCAGGCCATTGAACGCACAGTATGGAAACACTACAGAGGATGAGTCATATACAGCCATTGCGGTTTCGGAGGAGACGGAAAATGCTGCTCTTATGATTAACCAGATAAGAATTTCAAACGGTCTGGCACCGCTTAAAATTCTGAAAATTCCAACTGTGAGGGCGAAGGACCTGATTGCAATCAGGTCCTCTAGAATATACCGGGGAGACATTGACATCAGAGGAAACAGGCTAAAGGTTTTGAAATTGGTCATTTCCACCCACAATAATCTGAAATATAGGATTTTCAGTTCCTTCATGAGAGAAAATCTTGGTCCAGCAGCAGTAACAAGAAATGGTTCATATTCCCTTGAAAGCGATCAGCCCTTCGGTGAGGTTACAATAAAACTTGCAAGAACAAGGGCGGAAAGCGTAAAAATAGAATATGATTATTCTGCAGGGATCGAATCTGGTCTATTCTATGAAAAGCATACGAATTCATATCTTGATTTTCACTGCTGTTATCTTCTGGACAGCCTTGGAGAAGCATCCATAGGATTCAGCAGCGGTTTTAGGATTCCTGAAAATGTCATACAGAAAATTAAGGAAGGCATGGATATGTCCGAAGCATTCGGCAAATTGTACGGATATGAGAGGATCGGGGAAAAGGAGGGTATTGTAGGAATACTTACAAATGGCAGAATTACACGTGGCGATCTAATAAGAGAAGCAATAAGAAATGCACTCTACTCAAGAATCAGTGTTTTCCATAAGCAGCATGTTCAGAAAGGATAGACCAAAGGAATTTGTCATAAAAACAGTGAAAGTGATGATACCAGGATAGCAACCAGAACGGTAAGGGGCAGGTTCTTTGTTTTTAATGCGACCGCGATCGCCGATAGCATAGCAACCACGTTGATTAGGGTGACCTGGGGTATGTTATAAATAAAAAGGCTTGCAAAGGCTGAAACGGCGAATAAATTGAAGAATCCCTCCAGCTTAAGGTATTTCCTGAATTTCTCATAAAATTTCCATGGTAAAACCCTCTGGGAAACACTCACCACGGCTAGTACTATGATAAGAATTGTGATAATAACGGTCAATCAGGCCACACCCCTTGCCTTGCTATAATAATAGCCAAGTAGAACTCCTGCAAGTATCGGCACGATAATGAAATATGATGGGAGG